>JBJLED010000026.1:0-36498 GCA_045566055.1 Candidatus Pelagibacter sp.
AGGGTGAAACAACCGGATTAATTACTTATATGAGAACTGATGGAACTAATATTTCAAAAGAAGCAATTGATGACTTTAGAAAATTCATTACTGATGATTATGGTGATAAATATTTACCAGAGGCACCAAATAGTTATACGGGGAAAAAAGCAAAGAACGCTCAGGAAGCTCATGAAGCAATTAGACCGACTAATATAAGTAGGAAACCTTCTGATATTAAAAAATATGTAAATGCAGATCAATTTAAACTTTATGAATTAATTTGGAGTAGAGCCTTATCATCTCAAATGACTCCAGCAGAGTTTGATAGAAATACGATAATTATTTCTTCGAACGATAATAAGATTAATTTTAGAGCTAGTGGCTCTGTCATAAAATTTGATGGATTTCTTAAAGTTTATCAAGTTCAAGAAACTGACGAAGATGCAAAGAATATTTTGCCTGAGGTCAAAGTTGGAGAGGAAATTAGTATACTTAAGCTTAATGATGAACAACACTTCACAGATCCACCACCACGATACTCTGAGGCTAGTTTAGTGAAAAAGATGGAGGAATTAGGCATAGGGAGACCCTCTACTTATGCTAGCATTATCTCAGTATTATCAACGAGAAATTATGTCGAATTAATTAATAAAAGGTTTAATCCGACTGACAGAGGTAAGCTAATTTCAGCTTTTTTAGAAAAATTATTCTCTAAATACGTTGATTATAATTTCACTGCAGACCTAGAAAATCAACTTGATGAAATCACTAGTGGTAAAATTGAATGGGTTCAAGTTTTAGATAATTTCTGGAAAGACTTTTACAAAAATGTTGGAAAAGTAAAAGAAAAGAGAACTAGAGAAGTATTAGACTTATTAAATGAAAGTTTAGGAGCTTTAATTTTTGAAAGGGATGATAAAGACGCTATAGATCGAAAATGTAAGTTATGTTCAAATGGAGAGCTTAGTCTTAAGAATAGTTTTAGAGGCGGAGCTTTTATAGGTTGTTCAAATTATCCAGATTGTAAATTTACTAGACCTTTATCTAAAGCTAAAGCTGCAGCTCAATATAACTTAGCGGAACCTAAATTACTGGGTCAAAACGATAAAGGTAAAGATATATATTTAAAGAATGGTAGATTTGGCCCCTACTTGCAATATGAAAAAGAAAAAGAAGAATTAGAAACAAAAAAGAAAAAAGGTAGAAAGAAAAAAAATGAGAATGAACATCTCAAAAATGTATCAATTCCAAAAGGTATTGATGTGGACAGTGTTGATTTAGATAAAGCAAAATATTTATGCTCTCTCCCTAAAGTGTTAGGACAACATCCGGAAAATAAACAAGATATAACTCTAAACTCTGGAAGATTTGGTCCGTATCTAAAATGTGAAAATAAATCTGCAAGACTTGAAAATGTTGAAGATCTTTTTTCAATTGGAATTAATCGAGCAATAACTTTAATTGCCGAAGCTAAGCCAGGGAGGATTTCTTCTTCACTAATTAAAGACCTTGGAGAACATCCTGAAGATAAAAAACCTGTTAGAATTATGAAGGGGCAATATGGACCTTATATTAAGTACAAGTCTTTAAATGCAACTATTCCAGAAGAAAAAGATCCAAATGAACTTACTATGGAGGAAGCGCTTATATTAATTGAAAAAAGAAAAGAATACGATAAAACTAAAAAAAAAGGTAAAAGAAAATGAGTGATATAGAAAGCAAAATAAAAAGCTTAAATATAAAATTACCTGAACCAAAAGCACCAGTAGGAGCTTATGTTGCTACTAAGATTGTTGGAAAACTATTATATATTTCTGGTCAAATATCTATTGACGAAAATGCAAAGCTTATAACAGGTAAGATTGGAAAAGATTTAGATTTAGAGAAAGGCTATAAAGCTGCTGAAAGATGTGGTTTAAGTATTGTTGCTCATGTTAAAAATGCTTGTGGAGGAGATTTAGATAAAGTTAAATCTTGTGTAAAATTAACAGGTTATGTCAATTCGACAGATGATTTCAAAGATCAACCAAAAATTATTAACGGCGCTTCAGATATTATAGCTAAAATTTTTGATAAAAAAGGTGAACACACGCGCGCTGCAGTGAGTGTGAATAGTTTACCTTTAGGAGTTGCTGTAGAAGTTGATGCAATCTTTGAACTTAATTAGTGTTAGGTCTACCAACGGAATAGTATTTAACCTTATTTTTTTTCATATCTTCGGCAGAATAAAGATTTCTTAAATCATAAACTTTAAATTTATTATTTTTTACAATCTTTTTGAAATCTATCGATTTGAATTCATCCCATTCAGTGAGTAGAACTACTAAATCTGCACCATTACAATTAGACTTTATATTGTTTCTGTAATTGCAATTTTTGATTTTTTTAAATTCTTTTTTTTCTCCAGATGGATCGTAATAATTAACTTTAGCACCTTTTTTACATAGATAGGGTATCATTTTAAGGCTAGTGGAATCCCTCATATCATCAGTGTTTGGTTTAAATGTAACACCTAAGAAAGAAATTTTTTTATTTCTTATATTTGAACCTAAAATTTTATGAATTCTTTGGGTGAGTAAACTCACTCTTTCTTGATTAGATTTAATTACTGATTTAACAACAGATAGATTTATTTTATATTTATCTGCAGCAGATACTAGACCTTTGGTATCTTTTGGAAAACATGAGCCTCCATAAGCTGGGCCAGCACGTAAAAATCTACCGCCTATTCTACTGTCAGAACCCATGCCTAATGAAATATCTTCAATATTTACTCCAGACTTTTCACATAAGTTAGCAAGTTCATTAATGAAAGTAATTTTGGTTGCAAGAAAAGCATTTGATGCATACTTTATTAATTCTGCTCCTCTTCTTGAAGTAGTAAAAAATTTTGAGCCCTTGTTAGTCAATGGTACATAAAGTTTTTTCATAATATTAAAGGCTTTTTTTTCGTTAGATCCTATTACAATTCTATCTGGGTATCTGAAATCTCGTATTGCTTCACCTTCTCGTAAAAATTCAGGATTAGAGATTACTGTAAAAAGTTTTTTCTTTCTTTTTAAAATTTTTTCAATCTCATCGCCTGTTCCTATTGGTACAGTAGACTTAGTTACAATAATTTTTTTTCTTTTTGAATATTTTAATATTTCTTTTGTACACTTATAAATAAAAGATAAATCAACTTTAATTGACCCTTTTCTTTTAGGCGTTCCTACACATATAAAAATTATGTCTGATATACTAATGGCTTTTTCAATATCTGTTGTGAATGAAAGACGTTTAGCTACAAAATTTTTTTTTATTAATTCATCTAATCCTGGTTCATAGATTGGGGAAATTCCAGAGTTGAGTTTATCTATTTTGTTTTTATCTTTATCAACGCAAACAACCTGGTTACCTATGTCAGCAAAGCAGACCCCACTAACTAATCCAACATAACCAGTTCCTATCATGCATAATTTCATTTATTTTCCTTTAGATATTTGAATTCCTGAATTAATATATCCACTTAAAGTTCCACAATCTAAATATTTGCCCGTAAAAATATTTCCGTAAAATTTATTTTCTTTTTTAATTAAGCTTCTAATTGCGTCAGTAATATGTATTTCTCCACCTTGACCAGGTTTTAATTTTTTAATTTCTCCAAAAATTTTTGTTGGCAATATATATCTTCCGATAATTGCAAAATTTGATGGCGCTTTTTTGATGCTAGGTTTCTCTACAACGTCTTTAATTTGAAAATGTCTTTTTTTTTTATTTTTAATTGATAAAATTCCCCATCTTGATACTGATTTTCTTTCTACTCTTTTTGTAGCAATTATAGATCCATTAGTTTTTTTATGTAATCGTATCATTTCTTTAGAACAATTATTTCTTATGATTAAGTCATCAGGTAAAAGCATTAAAAAGTATTTGTTTTTTATATATTTCTGACATCTTAAAACTGCATCGCCTGTACCTTTTGGTTTATTCTGATAAACAAATTTTATCATTTTTTGATATCTTTTTATTTTTTTGAACTCTTCAATAAGTCTTTTATCTTTTTTCTTTTTTATTATTTTTTTATAAAAATTATCGTTAAAAAAATATTTTTTTATTGATAGCTTTTTTTTTGAAATTATAAATACAAATTCTTTTACACCTGCATCAATACATTCATCTAATATATATTGTAAATTAGGTTTACCATTAATGGGCATTAGCTCTTTTGGCATTACACTTGTCAAAGGAAGCATTCTGGTCCCTAATCCTGCTAATGGAATAATGGCTTGTTTTATCATATGATTCTTATATTAGTTATTACCATTGCTTTATAGAAATGAAAATATTTAAAGACAAACATACACTACAGAAAGAGATTTTAAAAACGAAAGGGATATCATTTGTACCTACTATGGGTGGGTTACATGAAGGGCATATTTCATTGATCAAACAATCTAAAAAAACTAAGTTAAAAACCTTAGTCTCAATTTTTGTAAATCCTAAACAATTTAATAAAAAAAGTGATTTTAAATCTTATCCGAGAAACACAAAAAAAGACATAAAACAGCTGAAAAAATTGAAAATTAATTACTTATATATTCCAACATTTAATGACATATACGGATTTAAACCTAAGAAAAAAGTTTTTTTAGATAAATTTTCAAAAAA
Source organism: Candidatus Pelagibacter sp. (assembly GCA_045566055.1). Lineage (GTDB taxonomy): Bacteria > Pseudomonadota > Alphaproteobacteria > Pelagibacterales > Pelagibacteraceae > Pelagilacustribacter. The sequence continues at coordinate 4,633 of JBJLED010000026.1, forward strand.
ATTATGTGGTAAATTTAGAAAAGGTCATTTTGAAGGTGTTTTAAATGTAGTGAATAGGTTTATAGAAATAATCAAACCAAGATACATTTTTTTAGGGAAAAAAGATTATCAGCAGTTATATCTTATAAAAAAACATATCGAAATAAGAAATATTAGATCTAAAATAATTGAATGCAAAACCATAAGAGAAAAAAATGGCATAGCTTGCTCATCAAGAAATTCTAGTCTTAATAAAAATCAAATGAAAATTGCATCTAACATTTTTTATTATCTAAGTAACATAAAGAAAAAAATAAAAAATAATTATAGTTTATTTAATGTAAATAAAATAAAAAAAGATTTAATATATTTAGGTGCAAGTAAAATTGATTATTTAGAAAATTATAACATTAGAAGTTTTAAAAAAATTAAAAGACCTAATAAAAAATTCAATTTATTTTTTGCTTACTATATTAAAAACACAAGATTAATTGATAATATTTAATTTAAAAAATAAAAAGATCCTAGGCCTAGGAAAGAAAGAAATCCAATTACATCTGTAATAGTTGTCACAAAAACACTTGAAGCTAAAGCAGGATCAATATTCAATTTTTTTAAAGACACCGGGACTAAAATTCCAAACAATCCTGCAACAATCATATTTAAAATCATTGAAACACCAATTAACAAAGAAAGATTTAATTCTTTGAACCATAATTGAACTATTATTGCAGTAATTATTGCAAAAATAATACCATTTAAAATACCAATTAAAAATTCTTTTCCAACAACTCGATTGAAATTACTTTTAGACAATTCTTTCGTAGCTATTGCTCTTATAGTAACTGCTAAAGTTTGCATTCCTGCATTTCCCCCCATCGATGCAACAATCGGCATCAGAAAAGCTAAGGCCACCATTTGTTCGATTGAAGCTCCAAAGAAACTTATAACCCACGTGGCAAGTAAAGCGGTAAATAGATTTAATAATAACCAATTGAACCTTCTTTTTGTTTTTAGCATAACACTATCAGTGATTTCTTCATCACCAACTCCTGCTAAACGTAAAGCATCTTCTTCAGCTTCCTCTTGAACAACTGTAACAACATCGTCGGCTGTAATCATGCCAACTAGCTTATTTTCTTTATTAACTACACCTGCAGAGACTAAGTTATAATTTTCAAAAGTGAGACCAACTTCTTCTTTATCCATATTAACTGAAATTAAGACTGGCATTTCTCTCATTATTGAGTTCATTTTTAAATCTCTAGAAGTTCTAAGTACTCTTGATGAGGGAACAGTTCCAATTGGTTTAAAATCATTGTCTACTATAAAAATTTCCAAGAATTCTTCAGGTAAATCTTTATCTTCTCTTAAATAATCTATAGTTTGTCCAACAGTCCAATTACTTGGTACTGCTGTAAATTCCCTTTGCATTATTCTCGCTGCAGAATCCTCAGGGTAACTTAAGCCTTCTTGTAATAAAAATTTGTCTTTCGGAGGAAGTTTTTCTAATACTTTTTCTTTTACTTCTTTTGATAAGTTTTCAAGAATTTTAATAGCATTATCAGACTCTAATCTTTTTATTATTTTGATAAGAGAGTCTATAGAAAGTAATTGTAAAACTTCACTTTGAATTGACTCATTTAATTCAATAAAAATTTCTGGATCAATATTAAACGATTCAATTTCAATTAATTTATTTCTTGTTTCAGGATTTAAATTTTCAATTAAATTAGCTACATCTGCTTCGTGCAAATCTTTTAAAGTTTGATTGATAAATTCAACATTTCCACTCTCAATATTTTGAGTAAAAGTACTGATAAATTCCTTATTGAAATCCAAATTGACTTTTTTTGCTTCTCTTGATTTTGGTAAAGTCATAAATACCTCTCAAAGTTTTTTTGAGACTATTAGTCTATATAATGATAAAATTCAAACTAAATGAGTATAGAAGTCAAAATTAGCAAAAAACGTATACCCTATAAAATGGCAATGCTTTACCTCAATAATAGAGTTGAAGAAGTAAAAAATGGTACAAATAGAGAATTATTATGGATCCTAGAACATCCAACTACTTATACAGCTGGAGTAAGTTTTAACAAAAAAGAAATAATTGATAAAAAAATAAAAATAGTAAAATCAAATAGAGGGGGTAAAGTAACACTACACAACCCAGGTCAAAAAATTGTTTACTTTGTCATCAATTTAAACAAAAGAAAAAAAGATATAAGAAAATTAATAAATTCTGTTGAAAAAAGCATAATACAATTTTTAGCAAAGTATAAAATCCAGGGAAAAAATGATAAAAAAAAAATAGGCATTTGGGTTAAAGATAAAAAAATTGCAGCAATAGGTATTAGAGTATCTAAATGGATAGCTTATCATGGTTGTTCAATAAATATTTCAAATAATTTAAATCAATATTTAAAGATTATTCCATGTGGTTTAGATAATAAAAAAGTGACTTCAATAACAAAAATAATTTCAACTAAACCTAAAAAATTTGAAAGTATTTTAGCAAATATTTTTATTGAAAATATTAATAATATTTAAAAATTTTTTTTAAGAAAGTCTTCGAATAGATTATTATACTTTGCTTTAAAATTATATTGAATATTATTAATCATAAATTTTATTTTATATGCATGTAACATAAGATTTTTAATTTTTATCCTTTTCCTGTCATTTAAAAAATATTTATCATCTCCTATTATTGGGGATCCAATTTTAAGTAATTGTTTTCTTAATTGATGCTTTCTTCCTGTAATAGGATTTAACTCCAAGTATGAATAACCTTCGTTTGATTTGATGATTTTAAGATTTGATATAGCTTTTTTAACAATTTTTTTATTATTTTCGTAATAAATTAAATCATCTTTCATCACTTTTTTAGATTTTTCAACTTTTCCATACACTATAGCTAAATAAGTTTTATGAATTTTTCTGATTCTAAAAAGTGAAGTAAATAATTGGGCATACTTTCTATTTTTGGCAATTATTAAAACACCTGATGTCTCTTTATCTAATCTATGAACAATGAAAGGTTTTGAATTTTCAAAATATCTTGTATTTTTTAGTATATCTATAATGTTTTTAAATGATTTAGTGCCCGATTGAACTGGTATACCAGTTGGTTTATTAATTACTATAAAGTTTTCATTATCTTCAATTACATAATCATCATAAGTTCCAATTTCTTTTTTTTTAGGTAAATATTTAATCTTTTCTTTTTTATCTACAGGTTTAAATTTGACAATATCGTAAATCTCAATCAAATCACCAGTTTGAAGTCTATAAGATGATTTAGTTTTTTTTTTATTAACTTTAATTTTATTTTTCCTTAGTATTTTTTCTAATAAAGAGTGTGGTAAGTTAATTACATTATTTTTAAACCATTTATCTAGACGTGAGTCATTATAATCATCGTCTACTGTATATGATTTGGGCATGAAAACTTAATTTATTTACTTGCTACTTTAGGCTCTGGTTGAGCTACTTTTTTTTTATCTTTTGTTTCTATTTTTTTTGGCTTGTCTACTTTTTTTGCCTCAGGATTTCTATCAACTAATTCAATAACAGCCATAGGAGCATCATCACCAGTTCTAAATCCAGCTTTTAAAACTCTTGAATAACCACCTTTTCTTGAGCTGTATCTTTTTGATAATTCACTAAATACTTTTGTAACTGATCTTTTGTCCTGTAATTTAGAGAATAGTCTTTTTTTATTACTTAATATATTCTTTTTACCTATAGTAATTACTTTATCAATTTGCGGTTTTAGCTCTTTTGCTTTAGGTAAAGTGGTAATTATTTGTTCATATTTTATTAATGAATTAAGCATATTTTTAAATAAAGCCTTTCTATGCTCACTAGTTTTATTTAACTTTCTATAACCAATACCGTGTCTCATTAATAGTTATTTTCCTCTAATTTCTTTGAAAGTTCAGCAATATTATCTGGTGGCCAATTAGGTATCTCCATTCCAAGGTATAATGACATAGTATTCAAAACTTCTTTAATTTCATTAAGTGATTTTCTTCCAAAGTTTGGTGTTCTTAACATCTCTGGTTCGGTTTTTTGAACTAAATCACCTATATAAATAATATTATCATTCTTCAAACAATTCATTGATCTAACAGATAGTTCAAGTTCTTCCACTCTTTTTAATAAATTTTTATTAAATTCAGGCTCTGAAGATTTTACTTCTTTCACTATCTCTTGTGGATCTTCAAAATTTACAAACATTGATAATTGATCTTGAAAGATTCTAGCTGAATATGCTATTGCGTCTTCAGCATCAACGGTGCCGTTTGTTTCAACAGACATAACTAATTTATCATAATCCAATGCACTTCCTGCTCTAGTGTTCTCAACTGAAAAGGATACTTTTTTTACTGGGCTAAATAAGGAGTCAATGGATATCAATCCAAGCGGGCTATCTTCAGTTTTATTTTTTGGTGCTTGAACATAACCTTTTCCTGTACTTACCATTAGTTCCATGTGAAAATTAGTTTTTTCGTCCAAATTACAAATAGTTTGTTCAGGATTTAAAATTTCAATTTCAGGCACAAGAGTTATATCCTTGGCTTTTACTTCCTTGGGTCCTTTAATATCTAAAATAATTTTTTTTGGATTCGAAGTCGATGATTTTATAGCTAAATTTTTTACATTTAAAACTATATCTGTAACATCTTCACGAACACCTTTAATTGATGAAAACTCATGCAATACACCATCGATTTGAATTGCTGTAACAGCTGCACCTTGAATTGATGATAAAAGAATTCTTCTTAGAGAGTTTCCAATAGTTTGGCCAAAACCTTTTTCGAGTGGTTCAGCTACTACTTTTGCAATGGTTTTGTCTTCATTACTTGTAATTTCAAGTTTGTTTGGTTTTATTAAAGCTTTCCAATTCTTATCTATAACATTTGATGTTGTTTGCATTATACTCTCCTTCTTTTAGGTGGTCGTGCCCCATTATGTGGCATGGGCGTTGTATCTTTTATTGATAAAATTTTAAATCCTCTTGATTGTAAAGAACGTAAAGCTGTTTCTCTTCCAGATCCTGGTCCTTTAACTTGCACAGTCAAAGTTCTCAAACCTTGTTCAAAAGCTTTAGCGCCTGCATCATCTGCAGCAACTTGGGCTGCATAAGGAGTGGATTTTCTTGATCCTTTAAAACCTTTTGCTCCAGCTGATGACCATGAAACAACATTGCCGTTATCATCTGCAATAGAAATTATTGTATTATTAAAAGTTGAGTAAACGTAAGCAATACCAGTGGTTATATTTTTATTAGTTTTTTTCTTTTTTTTGAAAGAACTAATTTTTTTTGGATCAGTTTTTTTTTATATCTTTAGTTTCAATTTTATCTATTTTTTCGTTTTTTTTATTCATTTAAAATTTATTTTTTTAGTGGAGTTAATTTTTTACCAGCGATGGCGATAGCTTTTCCTTTTCTAGTTCTAGCATTACATTGTGTTCTTTGACCTCTTACTGGTAATTTTTTTTTATGTCTTGAGCCTCTATAGCAAGCTAAATCAACCAATCTTTTTATGTTGACTGAAACTTCTCTTCTTAAATCTCCTTCAACTTTATGATTAGCATCAATAAATTCTCTTATTTTTAATACTTGCTCTTCAGATAATTCGTTAACTCTTTTTGACGATGGGATATCTAATTTTTTGCATATTTTTTTAGATGAATGTAAGCCAATACCATGAATGTAGGTTAATGCTATACTAACAACTTTATTTTGTGGAATGTTTATCCCTGCAATACGAGCCATAAATTTATGAATTCAATTATCTTGCGTATTTATATTGTCTAATCTCTCAAAGTCAACCCCTGATACCTTCTATTAACCCGCTAATTTCATTGCTAATTTCTGATATAGAGCCTTCACCTTTCACAACTTTCAATAAATTAGATTGATCATAAAAGTCTATTACAGGTTTAATATTCGCTTCATACATTTCAAATCTTTTTATCGCTATCATCTCCTTGTCATCAGCTCTTTTCTCTAAATTTTTTCTTTCTAATATTCTTTTTTTTATAACTTCTAAACTAACTGATAGTTTTAAAACGACGTCTATTTTTTGTTCATACTTGGTCAATACAGAAGAAAGGTTTTTTGCTTGAGCTAAATTTCTTGGATAGCCATCGAAGATTAATCTATTCTTAAAAATTTTATTAGAAACATGTTTTTCAATTAGATCACCTACAATTTTATCTGAAACGAGATTTCCAGCGTTAATGATTGAATAAATTTTGTTTCCCAGCTCGGTTTTATCTGTGATTTCTTTTCTTAATAGAGCCCCAGTTGATAGTTGGTGTAAATTATATTTTTCAACTAGTAAATTTGATTGAGTACCTTTGCCAGCTCCTGGTGGTCCGAAGATAACTATATTCATTTACTTAACTATTTACCAAATTTTGTTTTTTTTATTAATGACTCATATTGAGAGCTCATTAATCTTGTTTGAACTTGTGTAACAGTATCCATTGCAACAACTACCACAATTAGTATTGAAGTCCCACCTAGATAAAATGGTATGGGATACTTTGCAATTAAAAATTCAGGCATTAGACAAACAAAAGTAAGATATAAAGCTCCAACTGTAGTTAATCTCATTAAGATTGTATCAATATATTCTGCTGTTCTATCGCCAGGTCTTATTCCAGGAATATAACCGCCATATTTTCTTAAATTTTCAGATGTTTCTTTTGGATTAAATACAATTGAAGTATAAAAGAATGAGAAAAATATTATTCCTGATGCGTACAACATCATATAAAGAGGTTGTCCTTGAGTGAACATAGAGGAAATTTTTAAGAAGGTATCTGACTCTGCAAAACCAAAGTTTGAAATAGTAACTGGTAAAAGTAATAGCGCTGATGCAAAAATTGCGGGAATTACACCAGCTGTATTTATTTTAAGTGGCAAGTGAGATGACTCTCCACCATACATTTTATTTCCTACTTGCCTTTTAGGGTAGTTGATTAAAATTTTTCTCATTGCTCTCTCAAAAAATACTATAAATAAAACTGTAAGTATCACTAAAACAAAAATACCTACTATCATTATCGCTGACAATGCACCTGTTCTTCCTAGTTCAAAAGTTGAAGCTAAAGCCCTTGGAATTTCTGCTACAATACCAGAGAAAATAATTAAAGAGATTCCATTGCCAACTCCTCTCAAAGTTATTTGCTCTCCTAGCCACATTAAGAAAGTTGTTCCAGCTACTAAAGAAATAGTTGTAATAATTCTGAATGACATCCCTGGTTCAATGACTAAATTACCAGCATTCTCTAATCCTACTGATACACCGTATCCCTGTAGACAAGCAATTAAAACTGTTCCGTATCTAGTGATCTGAGTAATTTTTTTTCTTCCAATTTCGCCTTGTTCCTTAAGATTTTTAAAATAATCTGAAACACCAGTTAATAGCTGAACTATTATTGATGATGATATGTAAGGCATTATGCCTAATGCAAATATTGCCATTCTAGTAACGGCTCCTCCTGAAAACATATTGAACATACCAAGTAAACCTTTTTGGCTAGAGGCCATAATTTCTTTAAGAGCTAACGGATCAATACCAGCTAGAGGGACATAAGTGCCTAAACGGTAAATCATTAATATGAAAATTGTAAAAAAAATTCGATTTTTAAGATCTTTAGCCTGACTAAAACCACCAGCAGTATTTAGTGTTTCACTAGACATATATGATTATTTCTTAATTATACTTATTTTACCACCAGCTTTTTCTATCTTAGATAATGCTAGTTTTGACGCAAAATGAGCTGATATTTCTATATTTTTTTTAATTTCACCTGTACCTAAAATTTTTAGTTTTAAAAATTTTTTATTAACTAATTTTTTTTCTTTCAAAATTTTTAAATCTAATGTGCTTTTTATATTATTTTTAGATTTATCAATAATATTTTGAATTTTTGAAAGATTTAATATTGCTGTATTATTTTTATTTAGTGATTTAAAACCTCGCTTAGGTAACCTTCTGTATAAAGGCATTTGACCACCTTCAAAACTTTTAATCGCAACACCCGATCTTGATTTTTGACCTTTATGGCCTCTTGAGGACGTTTTACCTTTGCCTGAACCTATTCCTCTACCTACTCTAATTTTTTTTTTGTTATTTTTAATCAAACTATTTAATTGCATTATTTAGCCTCTCTTTTCAAAACTATGTCAGATATTTTTTTTCCTCTAATAGCTGAAAGAATTTTTGGAGAATTTTGAGATTTTAATCCGTTAACACAAGCTTTTAAAACATTATGAGGATTAGCAGAGCCAAGAGATTTTGCCACAACATCTTGGATTCCTAAAACTTCACAAACAGAACGAATAGCTCCGCCAGCAATAATTCCTGTGCCGGCTGGTGCAGATCTTAAAAAAACTTTACCTGATCCATTTTTGCCTTTTACATCATGATGTAAAGTTCTTCCTTCTTTTAATGGAATTTTGATTAAATTTCTTTTTGCTACTTCAGTTGCTTTTTTAATGGCGTCTGGCACCTGTTTTGATTTACCTTGACCAATCCCAACGGAGCCTTTTTGATTTCCTACAACCACTAAAGCGGCAAATCCAAATCTTCTTCCTCCTTTGACAACTTTTGTGATTCTGTTTATCGCAACAAGTTTTTCTTTTATATCACTTTCAATTTTTTTATTATCAACCATATTAAAATTTTAATCCATTTTTTCTCAGTGTTTCAGCAAATGTTTTTACTCTACCGTGATATTTATATTCACCTCTATCAAAGTAAACATCGCTTATATTTTTTTCTTTTGCTCTTTTTGCTAAAACTTCACCGATTAAACTTGATTTATCCATTTTTTTTATTTTTTTACTTTTTATTTCCTTTTCTATAGAAGAGGCTGAAACAAGTGTTTTCTTTTGTTTATCATCTATTATTTGTGCGGACAAATTATTTAAAGATTTAGACACGCTAATCCTGTATCTATTGACGTTAACACTCTTTAATTTTTTTCTATTTCTTAATTTTCTTTTTACCTTATGATTTATTTTTTTCATTATTTCTTTTTACCCTCTTTTCTCAAGACAAATTGTCCTTTTTCTTTTATTCCTTTAGCTTTATATGGTTCTACTGGTTTAAAGCTTTTAATATCTGCAGCAATTTTAGATACTAATTCTTTATCAACACCGCTTATTTTTATTATTGTTTGTTTTTCAACTGCAATTTTTATCTCCTTTGGAATTTTGAAATTAACATCGTGGCTAAAACCTATTTGTAAATTTAATGTTTCCCCTTTTAGATTGGCTCTAAAGCCAACACCACTTAATTCTAATATTTTCTCATGTCCTGTAGAAACTCCTGTAACCGCATTATTAATTAGACTTCTGTATGTGCCCCACATAATTGATGTTTTTTTATTAATTTTCTTTTCGAGCGGTAGTAATTGAAATTCACTTTCAATTAATTTTGATGAAAAAACTTTATCATTTATTGAAAGTTTTTTTGTTCCTTTAGGACCGGTAATAGTTAGATCACCACCCTCAATTTTTATTGATGAGTCTTTGGGTATCAAAATATTTTTTTTACCAATTTTAGACATTAAAACACCTTACAAATAATTTCTCCACCAACGTTATTTTTTCTGGCCTCCGCGTCGCTCATGACACCTTTAGGTGTAGATAAAATCGCTAAACCTAAACCATTCATAACTTTTGGAATGCTAGTTGCTCTTGAATATACTCTTCTTCCGGGTTTTGAAATTCTCTTTATTTCTTTAATTACTGGATCTCCCTCATAATATTTAAGTGATATCTTTAAACTTGTCTTATTGTTTTCTGTCTTTTCAATAAAAAAGTCTTTTATATATCCTTCATTTTTAAGAATTTCTAAAATATTTTTCCTAAAATTTGATGATGGAATTTCAATAGAATTTAGAGATCTCATTTGACCATTTCTAATTCTTGAAAACATATCTCCAATTGGGTCTGTAAAAGTCATTTTTTCTCCTACCAGCTTGATTTTGTTATTCCAGGAATTTTACCAGCAGACGCCATGTCTCTGAGTGCTATTCTGGATATTCTTAATTTTCTATATACACCATGTGGTCTTCCTGAGACTTCACATCTATTCCTAATTCTAATTTTTGCAGAATTCTTTGGAAGTTTGTTTAGTTTTAATTGAGCTTCAAATCTTTCTGATAATTCTAATTTTCTATTATTAATTATCTTTTTTAAAGCAGCTCTTTTTTTTGCATACTTTTTTACTAATTTTATTCTTTTTAAATTTTTTTGTACTGCACTTGTTTTTGCCATCTTTTTCCTTAGTTTTTATTTTCGTTTAATGGGAAATTAAATTCTTTTAAAAGTTCTAACGTTCCCTCTTTACTTTTACTTGATGTTACAATAGCTACATCTAATCCTCTTATTTTATCTACTTTATCAAAATTTACTTCTGGAAATACGATATGTTCCTTTATTCCAAATGAATAATTAAATGAATTATCTATTCCTTTTGATGAAAGACCTCTAAAATCTTTTATTCTTGGTAGTGCGATATTTACCAACCTATCTATAAATTCATACATCTTTTGTGAGCGCAGTGTAACCTTGACACCTGCGTTAGATCCTTTTCTTGTTTTAAAATTAGATATAGATTTTTTAAACTTAGTTATAACTGGTTTCTGCCCAGCAATTAGAGCCATATCATCTGCGCAAGCTTTAAGTTTTTTACCGTCTGACGCATCCTCTCCAAGGCCCATATTTAATATAATCTTTTCTATCTTTGGTACATCGTGTCTATTCTTAAGAGATAATTTGCTCATTAATTTTGACACTATCTCCTTATCATATGTAATTTTTAATCTAGACATTATTTTTTACTCACTGTTTTTTTTTCATTTTTTTTTAAGTCTATATTCTTCACATTTGACTGGTGGATAAAGCTTTCTTTAGTAATAATTCCACCTTTGTTTTCTTTAGTTGGTTTTGTATGTCTTTTAATCATATTTATCGATTTAATTTTAACTCGATTTGATTTTCTATTTAATTCTAATATCTCGCCTGTTTTACCTTTATCTTTTCCAGAAATGACTTTTACTTGCGTGCCTTTTTTTAATATCATTTTAAAGTACCTCCGGTGCTAGAGAAATAATTTTTGTATGACCTCTTGTTCTAAGCTCTCTTGTTACAGGCCCGAATATTCTTGTTCCTATAGGCTCACCTTTGTCATCAGTTAAAACAACTGCATTTTTATCAAATTGAACTTTTGAACCATCATCTCTATAAATTTCTTTTCTTGTTCTAACAACTACAGCTTTATGTACAGCGCCTTTTTTTACTTTGCCTTTTGGAATTGCGTCCTTAACACTTATTACAATAATATCGCCGACAGAAGCATATCTTCTTTTTGATCCTCCTAATACCTTAATGCATTCAACTCTTTTTGCCCCTGTGTTATCGGCGACTGTTAACTCTGTTTGAATTTGTATCATTATTCCATTACCTGCCAAGTTTTCTTTTTTGAAAAAGGTTTGCACTCAATTATTGAAACTTTTTGACCTTCTTTAAATTTATTTTTTTCATCATGTGCATGATATTTTTTAGATCTTTTTATAACCTTTTCATAAAATGGGTGTTTAAATTTTCTAATGACCTCAACAACAACGGTTTTATTATTTTTCGCACTAGTAATAGTTCCTTTTAAAATTTTTTTAGTCATTTTGTGTTTTTAATAGTTGTATATAATCTAGCAATGTCTTTTTTTATCTCATTATATTGTGCTGGGTTATTAATTTGATTGTTAATCTTTTTAAACCTTATATTAAACAAATCCTTTTTTAGCATTAAAATTTTTTTCTCAGCTTGATCTTTAGTAAGTTTTTTATGTTCTTTTTTTTTAGTCATTATCTTTTCACAAATTTTGTTTTGATAGGTAATTTTGCTGAAGCTTTATAAAGAGCTTCTCTCGCAATTTCTTCACTAACTCCATCTATTTCAAAAATAATCCTCCCTGGTTTCACTCTACAAGCATAATATTCAGGTGAACCTTTTCCTTTTCCCATTCTCACCTCAGTTGGTTTTTTTGAAACAGGAATATTAGGAAAAATTCTTGTCCAAACTTTACCCGTTCTTTTCATATATCTTGTTAAAGCAACTCTTGCGGCTTCAATTTGTTTTCCTATAATTCGATCGGGTTGAATAGCTTTTAAGCCAAATTGTCCGTAATTTAGTTTTACAGCTCTAGCAGCATTACCATGGATTCTGCCTTTAAATGCTTTTCTGTATTTAGTTCTGACTGGCTGTAGCATTCTTTACCCTTTCTTTTTTTTCTTTTTCAACATCTTTTGCCATTAATTCACCTTTATAAATCCAAACTTTAACTCCTATAATTCCATATGTTGTAAGTGCTTCTGCAAAACCATAATCTATATCTGCTCTAAGCGTATGTGATGGTATACTACCTTCTCTTAACCATTCAGTTCTAGCGATCTCATTACCCGCTAATCTTCCGCTTAACATCACTTTGATCCCTTTTGCATTCAATCTCATCGCAGATTGCATGGCTCTCTTCATGGCTCTTCTATAAGCCACACGTTTTACTAGTTGTTGAGCAATGTTTTCAGCTACTAAATTTGAGTTTAGTTCTGGTTTTTTTATTTCTTTAATATTCACATTTACATCACCATCTGTGATTTTCATGATATTTTTTTTGATTTTTTCTATGTCAGCACCTTTTTTACCAATTACGAAACCTGGTCTTGACGTATGAATCGAAACTGTACATTTTTTTGACGAACGTTCGATAATAATTTCTGAAACACCAGAATTAGTAATATTTTTTTTAATGTAATTTCTTATTTTAAAGTCCTCTATTAAATATTTGCCGAAATCTTTCTTTTTAGCAAACCACGTTGAGTCCCATCCTCTATTTATTCCTAATCTTAATCCAATAGGATTTATTTTTTGTCCCATTATTTACTCACCTTCTTTTCTTTTTTTTCCTCTAAAACAATAGTAATTCTACTGAATGGTTTTTTTATTGGACTGGCCCTTCCTTTAGCTCTGGGCCTGAATCTTTTCATAACAAGAGACTTGCCAACATAGGCTTCTTTTACAAAAAGATTATCAATATCAAATTGATAGTTATTTTCTGCATTAGATATGGCAGACTTTACTGTTTTACTTACGTCCTTTGCTATTCTTTTTCTTGAAAATTCTAAATCTCTCAAAGCAATATCTGCTTTTTTTCCTTTAATAAAATTACACACAAGAGCTAATTTTCTAGGACTAGTCCTAACATTTTTATTAATAGCTTTAACAATAGAAGTATTTTTTTCCATTATTTTTTATCTCCCGCTGGTTTTGCTGCAGCCGCAGGTGCTGCTGCTTTTTTATCTGCTGGGGTGTGGCCTTTGAAAGTTCTAGTAGGTGCAAACTCTCCTAGTTTATGTCCAACCATTTCTTCTGAAACAGTAATTGGTATAAATGTTTTGCCATTATGAATCATAAAACTGTGACCTATAAAATCAGGTATTATTGTCGAATGTCTTGACCAAGTCTTAATTGGTTTTTTGTTAGGTTCATTTTTAAGTTTATCAATTTTTTTTAATAAACTTGGGTGAACAAAAGGTCCTTTCCAAACAGATCTAGCCATTATTTTTTCCTTTTCTTCCTTCTAGTTATAATAAGTTTATCACTTCTCTGCGGTCTTCTTGTTTTTAAACCTTTAGCTGATTGTCCCCATGGAGAAACAGGACTTCTTCCTCCAGAAGTTTTACCTTCACCCCCGCCATGTGGGTGATCCACGGGGTTCATTGCAACACCTCTTGTTTGAGGACGTTTTCCTCTCCATCTATTTCTTCCCGCTTTACCAATTTTAACATTTTTTTGATCTGGATTTGAAACTGTTCCTATTGTTCCAGTGCAAGCACTATTAACTTTCCTTGTTTCACCTGAAGATAATTTTAATATAGCGTAATCTCCATCATATCCGGATAGAGTTATCGAAGATCCAGCGGATCTAGCGAGCTTACCGCCGTTACCAGGAATTAACTCAACATTATGTATAGAAGTGCCTGGTGGTATATCTTTAAGCTCTAGTGAGTTACCAGTCTTAATTTCTACATTTTTGCCAGCTTCAACTGTATCACCTATCTTTAAGCCTTGAGGTGAAATTATATAAGCTTTTTCTTTGTCTTCATATGTAATTAAAGCAATATAAGCAGTTCTATTAGGATCATATTCAATTCTATCGACAGTAGCTTTCATGTTTTTCTTTTTTCTAAAAAAATCAATAATTCTGAATTTGTGTTTTGAACCACCGCCCATATGTCTTGAGGTAATACGCCCTGCATTATTTCTACCGCCAGTAACATGTTGACCTCTAGTTAGTGGCTTATATGATGAACCTTTCCATAAACTGCTCTTGTCTACAATTACTGTTCCTCTTGTAGTTTTTGTATAGGGTTTAAAAGTTTTTAATGCCATTATTAAATTCCAGTAGTTAGATCTATACTTTGACCTTTTTTAAGTGTTATTATTGCTTTTTTATACCCACTTTTGATAGATTTTTTTCCTTGCTTCATTTTTAGTTTAGATTTTTGATTAATAATATTTACTTTTATTACATTAACTTTAAACAATTTTTCTATATTTTTTTTTATAGTTTTCTTATTTGCTTTTTCATGTACTTTAAAAACAGTTTTATTTTGTTCTGATAAAATTGTAGCTTTTTCAGTGATAATTGGATTTCTAATTGAGTCTATATGATTAATTTTTTTCATTTAGCACCCTTTCTTGAATTTTTTTTACAGATGAAGACGTCATTATTACGTTTTTATACTTAAATAAATCGTAAATATTAGTACCTTCTTCTTTTATCAATTTTACATTTTTAATGTTTCGTGCAGACTTATCTATATTTTTCATTGAATCGTTATCAGAAATAATTAGGACATTCGCTAATTTATTTTTGACAAGAAACTTATTGAACTCTTTTGTTTTTTTAATTTCTTTTTTTACATCTGCTAAGATATGTAAATTCTTATCTAAATTCTTTTTTGATAATGTTTGAGCAAGAGCTAGTTTTCTTACTTTTTTGTTAATTTTTTTTACTTTGTAAACAGAACCTTTTGGACCATGAGCAACACCGCCTCCAACAAATAATGGGGCTTTTTTACTAGCATGTCTTGCGCCACCACCTCCCTTTTGAGGAACTATCTTTTTTGTAGAACCTCTTATCTCGTTTCTTTGCTTTGTTTTAGCAACTCTAGGTTTTGCATGATTCAATTGCCAATCAATAACAAACTTAATTAATTTGTGATTTACTTTTAATTTCACTAATTTGTCTGAAATCTCTATCGATTCTGCTTTAGCTCCATCAATGCTTAAAAGAGGAAATTTCATTTATTTTTTTCCTTTCTTAGCTGCGGCTGCTTTAACTTTTGCTTCATGTTTCTCTTTAATTGTTTTTCTCGTAACATTTTTTACAGACTCTCTTAAATATACTGTTGAGTTTTTTGATCCAGGTATTGAACCCTTTAAATATAACAAATTATTTTCTAAATCTGATTTCACAACTTCTAAATTTAACATTGTTCTTAATTTATCGCCCATGTGACCAGCCATTTTTTTTCCCTTAAATACTTTACCTGGATCTTGCCTTTGACCAGTAGATCCATGCGATCTATGAGAAACTGATACACCGTGAGAAGCTCTTAGACCTCCAAAATTCCATCTTTTCATAACACCTGCAAAACCTTTTCCGACAGTTTTAGATCTAACATCTATAAATTTTTTATCTTTAAAAATTTCTAATCCTAATTCGTTACCCTCTTTATATTGATCGTTGTTTTCTACTCTAAATTCTTTAAGAATTTTTTTAGGTTCAGTATTTTTTTTAGCAAAATAACCTTTCATTTGTTTATTTAGTTTTGAATTTTTAAGTTTAAAGAACCCTAATTTAACAGCAGAGTAACCTCTTTTTTCTTTGGTTATTACGTCAAGAACCCTTCCTTTTTCAACTTTTATAACAGTTACAGGCACAGATTGTCCGCTTTCCATGAACTCTCTGGTCATTCCTATTTTTGTACCTATTAATCCAATGCTCATATTTTAAATCTTTATCTCAATGTCCACACCTGAAGCCAAATCTAATTTCATTAAAGCTTCTACTGTTTGAGGTGTAGGTTCGATTATATCTATTAATCTTTTATGTGTTCTTGACTCAAATTGTTCTCTACTTTTTTTATCTATATGTGGAGATCTTAAAACTGTATATCTCTCAATTCTTGTCGGCAGAGGAATTGGTCCTTTAACTTGTGCCCCAGTTCTTTTAGCAGTATTAACTATTTCCTCGGTAGATAAATCAAGGATTTTGTTATCATATGCTTTTAAATGTATTCTAATATTTTGATTTTCCATATTTAAGCTAATTTCTTGGTTACCTCATCTTGTACGTTTTGAGGAACTTTATCATAATGGCTAAATTGCATTGTATATTGTGCTCTTCCTTGTGTTGAAGAACGTAAATTATTTATATATCCAAACATATTTGCTAATGGAACCGTAGCATTAATTGCTGTAGCATTACCTCTAGGCTCCGTCGAAGCAACTTGTCCCCTTCTGCTATTTAGGTCCCCAATAACATCACCCATAAAATCTTCAGGAGTAACTACTTCGACTTTCATCATTGGTTCTAAAAGTTTTAATGTAGCTTTTTGGCAAGCTTCTCTGAAACACATTCTTGATGCTATTTCAAAAGCTAATACACTTGAGTCAACATCATGGTGAAGGCCATCTAAAATTGTTACTTTATAATCGATCACTGGAAATCCTGCTAATATTCCACTCTCTGCTACACTTAACACTCCCTTTTCTACACCTGGAATAAATTCTTTTGGTATAGCTCCACCTTTAATTTTATTTTCAACTTCACGACCTTGTCCTGGTTCAAGTGGTTCAACGTTTAAAGTAACTTTAGCAAATTGACCTGATCCACCACTTTGCTTTTTATGAATGTAAGTGACTTCTGTAGAGCCTAATATTGTTTCTCGATATGCTACTTGAGGTGCACCAACATTTGCCTCCACTTTAAATTCTCTTTTCATTCTATCTACAATAATATCTAAATGTAGTTCTCCCATCCCTTTAATAATTGTTTGCCCTGACTCTTCATCAGAGGTAACTCTGAATGATGGGTCTTCTTTAGCTAATCTAGCTAAAGCTTCACCCATTTTTTCTTGGTCTGCTTTAGTTTTAGGTTCTACTGCAATTTCTATTACAGGATCGGGGAACTCCATTGGTTCTAAAAGAATTGGTTTATTCTCATTGCATAAGGTGTGTCCCGTGATTGTGTGTTTTAATCCTGCTAGAGCGACTATATCTCCAGTTGTGGCTTCTTTAATATCTTCTCTGCTATTAGCATGCATTAAAAGCATTCTACCAACTCTCTCTGTTTTTTCTTTAGAGGAATTATATACAGATGTACCAGCTTGTATTTTACCAGAATAAATTCTTATAAATGTTAAAGAACCTACAAATGGATCGTTTGCAACTTTAAAAGCTAAAGCGGAAAATGGCTCGTTATCATCAAATTTCATTTCTAATTTATCTTCAGAATTAAGTTTTGTTGCTTCTATAGATCCAATATCTTTTGGACTTGGTAAATAATCTATTACTGCATCTAAAAGAGGTTGGACTCCTTTATTTTTAAAAGCAGAACCAGTTGTTATTGGAACAAAGCTAAAACCAAGAGTTCCTTTTCTTATACATCTTATTAAATCAGCTTCTGAGGGCTCTTTGCCTTCCAAATAAGACTCCATAAGTTTTTCGTCTTCTTCCACTGCAGCTTCAACTAATTCTTTCCTGTAGGTACTTGCTTTTTCTTTTAAATCTTCAGGAATATCGACAATATCAAATTTTGCTCCCAAATCCTCATTCTGCCAAATAATTGCTTTCATTTTTACTAGATCCACGACACCTTTTAAATCTGCCTCTGCTCCAACAGGCAATTGTAAAACTAAAGGTTTACAACCAAGTCTATCCTTAATCATGTCCACACAACGATAAAAATCTGCTCCTGTTCTATCTAGTTTATTTACAAAACATATTCTCGGAACTTTATATTTATCAGCTTGTCTCCAAACAGTTTCTGATTGAGGTTCAACGCCTGCAACTCCATCAAAAACACAAACAGCTCCATCTAAAACTTTTAGCGATCTTTCTACTTCAATTGTAAAATCTACGTGGCCAGGTGTATCGATAATATTAATTCTATGATCTCTCCAAAAACAAGTCGTAGCAGCAGAAGTAATAGTTATGCCTCTTTCTTGTTCTTGTTCCATCCAGTCCATTGTTGCAGCACCATCATGTACTTCACCAATTTTATGACTCTTTCCCGTATAATATAGTACTCTTTCTGTTGTAGTCGTTTTACCGGCATCTATATGGGCCATGATACCAATATTTCTATATTTATCTAATGTGTACTTAGTCATAATTTATTACCACCTAAAATGTGCAAAAGCCTTATTTGACTCTGCCATTTTATGTGTGTCTTCTCTTTTTTTAATTGCTGATCCTTTATTTTGTGATGCATCTAAAATCTCTGCGTATAATTTTTCTGCCATAGTTTTATTTTTTCTTTTTCTTGTAGCATCCATTATCCATCTTAATGCCAGAGCTTGAGCCCTTTTAGCTTTAACTTCTACTGGAACCTGATAAGTGGCACCTCCAACTCTTCGAGATCTACATTCAAGATTTGGTTTGACATTGCTAATGGCTGAGTTAAAAATTTTTAATGGGTCTTCGTTGTTTTTGGATTTAATTTTATCTAAAGCATCGTAAAGAATTTTTTCAGCTGTAGATCTTTTTCCATCGTACATAATTGAATTAATAAATTTTGAAACAACTTCTGAATGAAATTTTGGATCAGGATAAACTTTTCTAACTGGAGCTTTTCGTTTTCTAGACATAATTTATTTTGGTTTTTTTGCTCCGTAAAGAGATCTTCTTTGTTTTCTATTCGCGACACCTTGAGTATCAAGATTACCTCTTAAAATATGATAACGAACTCCTGGTAAATCTTTTACACGTCCACCTCTTAATAAAACTACTGAATGTTCTTGTAAATTGTGACCTTCACCTGGAATATAAGCTGTAACTTCAAAACCATTAGATAATCTCACTCGTGCAACTTTTCTTAAAGCAGAATTAGGTTTTTTTGGAGTTGTTGTATAAACTTTAACACACACTCCTCTCTTTAAAGGTTGTCTTTCAAGTGCTGGAACTTTGTTTCTAGCAACAGGTTTAACTCTACTTTTTTTAATCAATTGATTAATTGTTGGCATAATAATATTTTGAAGTTGGAATTAAGGATAAACCTTTAGGTATTTGGTTAGTGTTTAAGGTTATAATTTACCTTACTTCTAACATTCAAAATGTGCCGTAAACTAGCATCGAATTGATAAAAGTCAATAATTTAAGGGTTTTAAAATTAAATTTAAGCTGTTTGTTCTGGCGCTTCTGGAGCCGATTCTAGCTCTTGTTTTTTAAGTTCTTCCAACCTAGCCTTATCTTGATCTCTTGCTTGCTTATCCCAGTCAATTTTAGTTAATCCAGTACCCGCAGGGACTAATCTACCAACAATAACGTTCTCTTTTAAACCTTCTAATGAGTCAGTTTTTCCTTTAATGGATGCATCAGTTAGAACTCTAGTGGTTTCTTGGAATGAAGCTGCTGATATAAATGAGTTAGTTTGAAGAGAGGCTTTAGTTATTCCAAGTAAAACTCTTTCAAAAATGGCCGGTTTCTTTTTCTCTTCTCTCAATTTGTCGTTTATAACGTTAATGTCTAATAAATCTATTACTTCACCAGCTAATAATTCAGAGTCTCCAGGATCTTTAACTTCAACTCTTTTCAACATTTGTCTAACAATAGTTTCAATATGTTTGTCATTAATTACAACACCTTGAAGTCTATAAACTTCTTGAACTTCAGTTACAAAATACTCTGTTAATTTTTCAACACCCAATACTCTTAAAATATCGTGTGGCAATGGAGCTCCATCAAGTAAATATTCACCTTTTTTAATTTTTTCTCCCTGGTTAAAATTGACGTGTTTTCCTTTTGGAATTAAATAATTTGAAGTTTCACCGGTTGAAGCAACAATAGAAATTTTTTGTTTACCCCTAACTTCTTTTCCAAATTCTATAACTCCATCATTCTCAGCTATAATTGCACTATCTTTTGGTTTCCTTGCTTCAAATAGTTCAGCAACTCTTGGTAGACCGCCGGTAATATCTTTTGTTTTAGATGTTTCTTTTGGTAATCTTGCCAATACATCTCCAGCTGAAATTTTCTGACCATCTTTTACAGATAAAATAGTATCTGGAACTAAATAATATCTTGCTTCATTTCCATCGGCTTTTTTAATAATTTCACCTTTATCATTTCTAAGAGTTATCCTTGGTTTTAATTCAGAGTTTTTAGATGAAGATTTCCAGTCAGTTACAGATTTTGATGATAATCCTGTTGCATCATCAAGAGTCTCGGTCAAAGAGCTGCCTTCCATTAAATCCATATAATTTGCAATTCCTCCTGTTTCAGCAATAACTGGTAGAGTATATGGATCCCATTCTGCAATTTTTTTTCCTTTATCAACTATATCACCGTCTTTAAAAAATAGTTTTGATCCGTAGTTAACTTTATAAATAGCTAATTGCCTGCCGTTGTCATCTTCGATGCTTAGTTGAGTATTTCTACCCATAACTATAGTGTTCTTTTTTGAGTCTTCTATAAGATTTTTATTTATTATATTTAATTTTCCTTTTGTTTGAGAGATTATTTGAGACTCCTCTTTAATTTGGGCAGTTCCTCCAACGTGGAACGTTCTCATGGTTAATTGCGTGCCTGGCTCTCCAATTGATTGAGCAGCAATCATTCCTACTGCTTCTCCTACGCTCACAAGTTTACCTCTTGCAAGATCTCTACCATAACATACTTGGCAAACACCTTTTGTTGATGCACAAGTAATTACCGAATAAACGTTGACTGATTTAACACCCGCTGCATCAATTTTTTCACAATCAAATTCATCAATTAATTTATCTTTCTTAATAATTATTTCACCAGTCACTGGATTTTTAATATTCTCTGCAATAACTCTTCCTAAAACTCTCTCAGATAGACTAACTAAAATGTTTCCTCCTTCAATGATTTCTGAAATAGTTACAGATGATCTTTTTTTAGGATCACATTCAGCTTTTGTTATTTGTACATCTTGAGCGACATCACATAATCTTCTTGTAAGATAACCTGAGTTTGCAGTTTTTAAAGCAGTATCCGCCAAACCTTTTCTAGCACCGTGTGTAGAATTGAAATATTCTAAAACTGATAAACCTTCTTTAAAATTTGCGATAATAGGTGTTTCAATAATTTCACCTGAAGGTTTTGCTATTAAACCTCTCATTCCAGCTAATTGTTTCATTTGAGCTTGTGATCCTCTTGCACCAGAATCAGCCATCATATAAACTGAATTTGTTTCTATTCTGTCATCGTCATAAATTTTTTCTGCTGATGAAATTTCTTTCATCATTTCATTTGCAACAGTGTCAGTACACTTAGACCAAATATCAACAACTTTATTATACTTCTCTCCTCTTGTAATTAATCCATCAGAATACTGCTTCTCATACTCTTCAATTTGTTTTTTTGTACTGCTAATTAAATTCTCTTTTGTTTTTGGTATTATCAAATCGTCTTTTCCAAATGATATTCCTGCTTTAAATGCATGCTTAAAACCAAGGGTTTTTATCCTATCACAAAAAATTACTGTTTCTTTTTGTCCACAATATCTAAAAATAGTGTCTATTACTTCAGATACATTCTTTTTAGTTAATAACTTGTTTACTAACGTAAATTTAATATTATGATTTTTCGGCAGAACATTAGCTAGTAAAAACCTTCCTGCTGTGCTTGTGTATTTCTCTATAGTAACTTTGCCGTCTTTATCAACTGTGTTAAATGTAGAAACTATTTTTGAATGTAAACTAATTGATTTATTTTCTAATGCTTGTTCAATTTCTTCAATACTAGAAAATATTCCTTTAGGTTTTTTATCGTTTTCCTCTGCTTGAGAGAGGTAATAAATTCCCAATACTATGTCCTGACTAGGTACAATTATAGGTTTACCATTTGATGGACTTAAAATATTGTTTGTGGACATCATTAAAACCCTAGCTTCTAATTGGGCTTCTAAACTTAAAGGTATATGAACAGCCATTTGATCCCCATCAAAATCTGCATTGAATGCAGCACAAACCAATGGATGTAATTCAATAGCATTTCCTTCAATAAGTTTTGCCTCAAAAGCTTGCACTCCAAGTCTGTGCAGTGTCGGTGCTCGGTTTAAAAGGATAGGATGTTCCCTAATTATATGTTCAAGTGAGTCCCAAACTTCACTTTTTTCTTTTTCTACTAATCTTTTTGCTTGCTTGATAGTTGTTGCTAAACCTAATTTGTCTAATCTTGCATATAAAAAAGGTTTAAATAACTCTAAGGCCATTTTTTTAGGAAGACCACATTGGTGCAGTTTTAATTCTGGGCCCACAACAATTACTGATCTACCTGAGTAGTCTACTCTTTTTCCTAATAAATTTTGTCTGAATCTACCTTGCTTACCTTTCAGCATTTCAGCTAATGATTTAAGAGGTCTTTTACCTGTACCGGTTATAACTCTGCCTCTTCTACCATTATCAAATAATGCATCTACTGACTCTTGAAGCATTCTTTTTTCATTTCTTACGATAATGTCTGGAGCTTTTAAGTCTAAAAGTCTTTTTAATCTGTTGTTTCTATTTATAACTCTTCTATATAAATCATTTAAATCTGAAGTTGCAAATCTTCCACCGTCTAATGGCACTAATGGTCTTAACTCTGGTGGTATAACTGGAACAGAAGTCAAAATCATCCACTCTGGTTTATTACCTGAATTAATAAAAGACTCGATTAATTTGAGTCTTTTAATAGTTCTTTCTTCAGTAACTTTTGATTTTATTTCTTTTAAAGACTCTCTTAATCTTTTTTGTTCTTTCTTAAGGTCTAAGTTTACTAAAATTTCTCTAACAGCTTCCGCCCCAATTCCAGCTGTAAAAGCATCTTCACCAAACTCTTCTTGTGCTTTTAGCAGTGCTTCTTCTGAAATAAGTTGTCCCTTTTTTAAAGTTGTTAAACCAGGTTCCACTATAATAAAACTTTCAAAATAAAGAACTTTCTCAACTTCTTTCAGCTTCATGTCTATAGCTAAAGAAATTCTACTTGGTAAAGATTTTAAAAACCAAATATGAGCTACTGGGCAGGCTAGATCAATATGTCCCATTCTTTCTCTTCTTACATTTGATTTTGTTACTTCAACTCCACATTTTTCACAGATAATCCCCCTAAATTTCATTCTTTTATATTTTCCACATAGACATTCGTAATCTTTTACTGGTCCAAATATTCTTGAACAAAACAAGCCATCTTTTTCTGGTCTGAAAGTTCTGTAATTAATGGTTTCTGGTTTTTTTATTTCACCATAAGACCATGATTTGATTTTCTCGGGGCTGGCTAAAGTAATCTTTATGCTATCAAAATTATTTTCTTGAGTTAAATTCTGATTTTCAAAGCTTTTTGTGATATTTCTTTCCATAATTAATTTAACTCAATATTTAAGCCTAATGCTCTTATCTCTTTTACTAAAACGTTAAAAGACTCTGGAACACCTGACTCAAAGTTATTATTTCCTTTTACTATAGTTTCGTAAACTTTTGTTCTTCCTGCTACATCATCTGATTTAACAGTTAATATTTCTTGTAAAGTGTATGAAGCACCGTAAGCTTCAAGTGCCCAAACTTCCATTTCTCCAAATCTCTGGCCTCCTAGCTGTGCTTTTCCTCCAAGTGGTTGTTGCGTCACCAAACTGTATGGACCGGTAGATCTAGCGTGAATTTTATCTTCTACAAGGTGATTTAATTTTAACATATAAATAATTCCGACGGTTACAGGTCTATCAAATCTTTCTCCGGTTTGACCATTCCATAAGTGTGTTTGACCTGAATTAGGTAGTTTAGCAAGATCTAACATTTTTGTTATATCTCCAGTGCTTGCACCATCAAAAACCGGTGTAGCAATTGGAACTCCATTAGATAAGTTCTGAACTAATTCAGCAACCTCTTTATTTGATAATTTAGATATAACTCCTTCATAGTAATTTTTTCCATAAATCTCTTTTAATTTTTCTTTTATTTGTTCAATTTCTTTGTCGAAATTCTTTAAGTATTTTTTGATCTGATCACCAAGCTCAGAACATGACCAGCCTAAATGTGTTTCCAAAATTTGACCAACATTCATTCTGCTCGGGACTCCAAGTGGATTTAAAACTATGTCAACTGGTTTTCCGTTTTCCATATATGGCATATCCTCTACTGGAACAATTTTACTAACTACACCTTTGTTGCCATGTCTACCTGCCATTTTATCACCTGGCATTAATCTTCTTTTTACAGCAACAAACACTTTTACTACTTTCATGACAGTTGGTAATAAGTCATCGCCTTGTTGTATTTTTGTGACTTTATCTTCAAATCTAAATTTTATATCTTCAGATGCATTTTCAAATTGATTTTTAAGTTTTTCTAAATCTGTATTTAATTCTACTTTACTTAAAGGTATTTTCCATAAATCTTTTAATGATAAATTTTCAAAATCATTTTGATTTAAAGTAGTACCAGGTTTTAATTCTTTAAATTGTTTATTAATACTTTGTCCATTCAATAAATCTATAACTCTAAGTTTTATGTTTCTATTTAGTATTTCTTCTTCCACTTTTTTATCTTCTTGAACAGATTCTATTTCAGCTCTCTCTATAGCTATTGATCTTTCATCTTTTTCTATACCATGCCTATTAAAAACCCTAACATCAATTACTACACCTGTGCTTCCTGAAGGTAATTTTAAAGATGAGTCTCTAACATCTGTAGCTTTTTCTCCAAATATAGATCTTAATAATTTTTCCTCTGGGCTAGAAGATGTTTCGCTCTTTGGAGTAACTTTTCCAACTAATATGTCACCTGGTTTAACTTCTGCGCCTACATAAACTATTCCAGACTCATCAAGATTTCTTAAACTTTCTTCACTTACATTTGGAATATCTCTTGTTATTTCTTCTGCACCAAGCTTTGTATCTCTTGCCATAGACTCGTATTCCTCAATATGAACTGAGGTGAATACGTCATCTGTAACGCATCTTTCAGAAATTAATATTGAGTCTTCAAAATTGTATCCCTGCCAAGGCATAAAAGCGACCGTAACATTTTTACCTAAAGCTAATTCTCCTAATTTAGTTGCCGGGCCATCAGCAATAATATCGCCCTTTTTAATTTTATCACCTACTTTGACCAATGGTTTTTGATTGATACATGTATTCTGGTTTGAACGCTGAAATTTAGATAAGTTATAAATATCAACAGCCGATTGGGATAAATCAGTTACGTCAGTTGCTTTGACTACAATTCTTTTACCATCAATTTTATCAACTATGCCACTTCTCTTAGCAACTATGGTTACTCCTGAGTCTAAAGCAACGTCAGATTCGATGCCTGTTCCAACTAGAGGTGACTCTGGTTTTAATAAAGGCACCGCTTGTCGCATCATGTTAGATCCCATTAACGCTCTATTAGCATCATCATTTTCTAAAAAAGGTATTAAAGCGGCAGCAACAGATACTAATTGTTTAGGTGAAACATCTATGAATTCTATATTCTCTCTCGAAGATAATTCAAAATTAAGATTTTTTCTACAAGCTACTAGTTCTTCTACAAATGAACCATCTTTATTCAGTGCAGAATTAGCCTGAGCAATTGTATGTTTCTCTTCTTCAATAGCTGACAAATATTTAATTTCTGAGGTCACTTTACCATTGATGACTTTTTTATATGGACTTTCTATGTAACCAAATTTGTTTACTCTACAATAAGTAGCTAAACTATTGATCAAACCAATATTTGGACCTTCTGGAGTTTCAATTGGACATATTCTTCCATAATGAGTTGGGTGAACATCTCTCACTTCAAAACCTGCTCTTTCTCTAGTTAATCCACCTGGTCCTAGAGCTGATACTCTTCTTTTATGTGTAATTTCAGATAATGGATTAGTTTGATCCATAAATTGAGAAAGCTGAGATGTTGCAAAAAAATCTTTTAAAGAGGTAGTTATTGGTTTTGCATTAATTAAATCTTGAGGCATAGCTGACTCTATCTCTAAAAAAGTAGACATTTTTTCTTTTACCGTTCTTTCCATTCTTAAGAGGCCAATTCTGAATTGATTTTCTACCAATTCACCTACGGATCTAACTCTTCGATTTCCTAAATGATCAATATCATCTACATCGCCCTTACCATCTCTTAAATCTAACATGAATTTTATTATTGCTACTATATCAGTTGTTTCTAATATAGTTTTTTTAGGGCTTGTATTTAGATTAAGTTTGGAATTCAGTTTTACTCTACCAACTTCTGATAAATCATATCTTTCTTTTTTAAAATATAAATTACTAAATATTTCCTCTGCAATTTCAACAGAAGGAGCTTCTCCCGGCCTTAGAACTTTATAGATATCATTTAGCGCTTCTGTTTTATTGACATTTTTATCTATTTTAAGACTTTCTAAAATGTAAGGCCCTTTATTAATTGGATCTATATTTACAACATTTAGTTCTTTTTCGTCTTGGGATATTATTTTTTCTAATTGTTCTTCAGTGATATCAAAACCAGCTCCAACTATAATTTCTCCATTTTTATCTTTTATGTCTTTCCCTAAATATTTGCCTATAATTTGATCGTTTGGAATGGAAATAGAGGTTAATCCTTTTTCTTGAAGTTTTTTTGCAATAACAACATTTAATTTTTCACCTTTGCCTAGAATTTTTTTATTGTTTTTTGCATCAATTAAATCGTAGGAAAGTTTAAGCGGTCTTTTATAGTTTTCCAAATCAAAATCTGTAACCCAGCTTTTTGTCTCTTTGTTAAATATATATTTATTTGTTGAATAGAAAGTATCAATAATTTTATCTTTAGAAAATCCTAGCGCAAACAAAAAGGATGTTATTGGAAGTTTTTTCTTTCTATCTATTCTAAAATATAAAATATCCTTTGGGTCAAATTCAAAATCAAGCCAAGACCCTCTACCAGGGATAATTCTGCAATTAAATAAAAGTTTACCACTTGCATGTGTTTTACCTTTATCGTGATCAAAAAATACTCCAGGACTTCTGTGCATTTGATTTACGACAACTCTTTCTACGCCATTAGTTATAAAAGTTGCGCTTGGTGTCATTAATGGAAGATCTCCAATAAAAACTTCCTGTTCTTTGGCAGAAAGAATTTGTTTTGTGTTGTTTTCAGCATCTATATCGTAGACAACTAGTCTTAAATTTGCTTTTAGTGCAGCTGAGTAGGAAAGACTTCTTTGCTTACATTCTATTACGTCAAATTTTGGTTTTTCTAGTTTATAAGAAATATATTCTAAAGTTGATTTATCATTTCCATCTTCGATAGGAAAAATACTTTTAAAAACTTTATCAATACCTTTAGATAGATCACTTAATTGCTCATTTAATGATTTGGACTCTAAAAATTCATTATATGAATTTTTTTGTACTTCTATTAGATTTGGAATAGATAATCCCTCTACTAATTTACCAAAGTTTTTTCTTATATGTTTCTTTTGAGTAAAAGATAATTGCATCAAATATAAAAAAATTTTACTGCAATTTTTTAATTTGCAATAAAATTTAGTCTTTAATTTTGTTTACTTTAATTCTACTTTAGCCCCAGCTGCTTCAAGTTTTTTCTTAAATTCTTCTGCATCTTTTTTAGCTACGCCACCTTTAACTTCTTTTGGAGCAGCTTCTACTAAATCTTTTGCTTCTTTTAAACCTAAACCAGTTATTGCTCTTACTTCTTTAATTACGTTAATTTTTTTGTCACCAGCTGATGCTAAGAAAATTGAAAATTCAGATTTTTCTTCTCCTGCTGGTGCTGCTGCGCCACCTACTGGTGCTGCTGCTACTGGAGCTGCCGCTGTAACGCCCCATTTTTCCTCAAGTTGCTTAGATAATTCTGCTGCTTCAACTACAGTCAAAGTAGAAAGTTCATCTATAATTTTATTTAAGTCTGCCATTTTTGTTCCTGTGATTTAATTTTTTAAACTCTTCGCGCGCGCTAAATTAGCAATTTTTGAGCCAGGTGCAAGTAAAATACTCACTAATTTTTGAGCTGGAGAGGCCAATATTCCTACTATTTTAGCTCTTGCTTCCTCTAAAGAAGGAAGTGTGGCAATAACGGACACCTCTTTTTCATCCAAAACCTTACCATCCATAAATCCAGCAATTATTTTCAGCTTATCATTTGATTTTGAAAATTTCGTTAAAATTTTTGCCGTCGAGATTGGATCAGAAGAAATTGCTGCAGCTGTAGGTCCTGTAAAATATTTTTCTAAATCTTTTTTTGGAGTTTCTTTCAAAGCCAGTTTTGTAATTCTATTTTTTGTGATTTTAAACAAAATACCCTTCTCTCTAAGTTCTTTTCTTAATGCATCTAACTCATTTACGTTAAGACCTTGATATTGAGCAATCATTACTGACTCATTGTCAGTAAAATTTTTTTTCATTTCTTCAACATAATTTTTCTTAGCGTCTTTAGACATCATAGCTTTATTTGGCTCCAATCTTGTAAGAAATTCCCATAGTTGAGGTTAAGTAGACATTTTTTATAAGTTCACCTTTAATTGTATCAGGTTTTTCTTTTTTTACGCTTTCAATAAAGTGATTGTAATTTTCAATTAATTTTTCTGTTCCAAAACTTTTTCTTCCAATTGTAGAAGAGAGGTTGCCATCTTTATCATTTCGAATTTCTACTAATCCTGTTTTTATATCTTTAACTGCTTTCTTAATATCAGTTGCTACTGTTCCTAATTTTGGATTAGGCATTAAACCTTTAGGTCCCAAAACCTTTCCATGTTTTCCTATTTTACTCATCATAGCTGGTGTGCATATAAGTTTTGTAAAATCAAACTTTCCTGCTGCAATCTTCTCTAAAAGATCATCGGAACCAGCTATATCTGCTCCAGCCTTTTTAGCTTCTTCAGTTTTGTCTGGTTCACATAACACAGCTACTTTGTTTTTTTTTCCTGATCCATTTGGTAAATTCACAATTGTTCTTAAACTAAAATCACCACCTTTGGTTTGTTTTAAATTTATTCTTAAAGACACATCAATTGACTCATCAAATTTTGTTGTAGAATTTTTTTTTACTAAATCTAGTGCTTCTTTTGCATTAATTTTTTTGTCTTTAATACTATTTTTAAAAATTTCTTTGTATCTCTTAGAATTTTTTTTCATAACTATTCCTTAACTTCGATACCCATTGATCTTGCTGAGCCACAAATAATTTTTGTTGCCTCTTTAATATCAAAAGCATTCAAATCTTTCATTTTCTCTTTTGCAATAGCTTCAGCTTGTTTCATTGTAATTGAACCAGCTACAACTCTTCCTGGTTCTTTTGATCCACTTTTTAATTTTGCTGCTTCTCTTATAAAATGTGATGCTGGAGGAGATTTAATTATAAAATCAAATTTCTTATCTTTATAAACTGTAATAACGACAGGAACAGGTTTGCCCATAAATGCTTTTGTCTTTTCATTAAATGCTTTACAAAATTCCATGATATTTATTCCTCTTTGACCTAATGCTGGGCCGACAGGAGGTGCAGGGTTTGCTTGCCCACCTTTGATTTGTAACTTTACGTAACCTGTTATTTCTTTTGCCATCTAATTTTTCTCCACCTGATTAAATTCTAAATCTACAGGAGTTGCTCTACCAAATATAGAAACTGAGACTTTAAGTCTAGATTTTTCTTCATCTATTTCTTCAATTAATCCGTTAAATGAAGCAAATGGACCGTCGCAAACCTTTACTTTTTCTCCGATTTCAAAACTGATACCTGATTTTTGAGTGACAGCGCTCTCAGTGACTTGACCAAGAATTCTCTTAATTTCATTATCAGATATAGGTGTTGGTTTATCTGCTGAACCCAAAAAACCACTTACCTTTTGAAGGTTCTTAATCATATGATAAATTTGTTTTGTTAGTTCAATTTTTATTAATACATATCCAGGAAAGAATTTTTTCTCTTTCTTTGTTCTTTTGCCTTTTTTTACTTCAGTAACTTGATGAGTGGGTACTAATATTTCCTCTAAATTTTCTGATAACTTATGTTTTTTGAGCTCATCTTTTATTGATTCAACAACTTTTTTTTCAAAACCAGAGTAAGCTTGTACGATATACCAATTCATTTTTAATTTTTAAAAATTTATAGTGAGAACAATGTTAAGTAAAAACCTTAAAATTTGATCTAAAATCAAAAAGAATATTGCTGCAATAGAAGCCAATGCAAAAACCATCACAGCTCCCATCATTGTATCTTTCTTAGTAGGCCAAGTAATTCTAAAAGTTTCCTGTTTTACTTCCTGAATGAATTTTAAAGGATTTTTCATAAATTTATATAAGTTTGGCAGGAGCGGAGGGACTCGAACCCACAACCTCCGGTTTTGGAGACCGGCGCTCTACCAATTGAACTACGCTCCTAAGCGTTATTTAATTATTTTAGTTACTACTCCAGCTCCAACTGTTTTACCACCTTCTCTAATTGCAAAATTTAAATTATCATTCATTGCAATCGGGGTAATTAATTTTACAGTAAATTTTCCATCATCTCCTGGCATTACCATTTCTGTGCCAGAAGGCAATGTTACTTCACCTGTAACATCAGTAGTTCTGAAATAAAACTGAGGTCTATATTTTGTAAAGAAAGGAGTGTGTCTTCCACCCTCTTCTTTTTTAAGAATATAAGCCTGACATTCAAATTCTGTATGTGGAGTTATTGAACCTGGTTTACAAAGTACTTGGCCTCTTTGTACGTCGTCTCTTTCAACTCCTCTTAATAAAGCACCGATATTATCTCCAGCTTCACCACTATCTAAAAGTTTTCTAAACATTTCCACACCGGTACAAACAGATTTTTTGGTATCAGTAATACCTACTATTTCAATTTCTTCACCAACTTTAATCATACCTGATTCTACTCTTCCTGTTACAACTGTACCTCTACCAGAGATAGAAAAAACGTCTTCAACTGGCATCAGGAATGGTTTATCTTTTGGTCTATCAGGTTGAGGGATAGTTTCATCTACTGCTTTCATCAATTCCATGATTGCATTCTTACCTGTTGCTTCATCTTTACCTTCTACGGCATTTAAAGCTGAACCTTTTACTATTGGAATTTTATCTCCTGGAAATTTATAAGAAGTCAATAGTTCTCTAATTTCTTCCTCCACAAGATCAACCAGTTCCTTATCTTTAACTGTATCAATCTTATTTAAGAATACTACAATAGCAGGAACTCCAACTTGACGGGCTAAAAGAATATGCTCTCTAGTTTGAGGCATTGGACCGTCTGCTGCATTAACAACTAAGATTGCTCCATCCATTTGTGCTGCACCTGTAATCATATTTTTTACATAGTCGGCGTGACCAGGACAATCAACGTGAGCATAGTGTCTTTTTTCAGTTTCATACTCTACGTGTGCTGTAGAGATTGTAATACCTCTTTCTTTTTCCTCTGGAGCTTTGTCAATTTGGTCATAAGCAACAAAGTTTGCACTCGATGTTCCGCCTGCTTCAGATAATACTTT
The DNA here is from genome assembly GCA_045566055.1 of Candidatus Pelagibacter sp. Lineage (GTDB taxonomy): Bacteria > Pseudomonadota > Alphaproteobacteria > Pelagibacterales > Pelagibacteraceae > Pelagilacustribacter. Next base: position 36,398 of record JBJLED010000026.1, read on the forward strand.
CGTAATAGCAGCTGTTAAAGTTGTTTTACCGTGGTCTACGTGTCCGATTGTACCAATATTACAATGCGGTTTGTTTCGTTGAAACTTTTCTTTTGACATTT
>JBJLED010000027.1:0-36131 GCA_045566055.1 Candidatus Pelagibacter sp.
CAAATACAATGGTGATATTTATTAACCAAATCAGAATGAAAATAGGTGTTATGTTTGGAAATCCCGAAACAACATCTGGTGGAAACGCTCTAAAATTTTATTCATCTGTACGAATGGACATTAGAAGAATAGGTGCAATTAAAGAGAAAGATGAAATTATTGGAAACTCTACAAGAGTTAAAGTAATTAAAAATAAAGTAGCACCTCCATTTAAAGTTGTAGAATTCGATTTAATGTATGGAAAAGGTATAAGCAAATTAGGTGAACTGATAGATCTCGGAGCTAAAGCCGGTGTAGTAGAAAAATCAGGTGCCTGGTACGCTTATAAAGGTGAAAAAATAGGTCAAGGCAGAGAAAACGCTAAAACTTATTTACAAAAAAATCCTGAAGTAGCAGTAGAAATCGAAAAAATAATAAGAGATAAAGCCGCTGCTATAACTAAAGAATTAGAAGGAAATCCATCACCTAACGAAAAAATTAGCGACAAAAAAGAAAAAGAGGAAGAATAATTCTTCTGCCATCATTTTAAACGGGAAGCAATAAGCTTCCCGTTTCCCAGAAACAACTTCAAATTGATCTAATCAACATTTAGTAGTTCGCGTGAAACGCGACTAAATTAATCGTAGACAACTTAGTTCAGATTGGTTCTAATTATCAATAGAACAAAAGGGGGAAAAATGAGTACACAACAAGCGACAAGCTCGAAAGTGTCTTCATCTTTGGATACCTCTCATTTGAAGGTTAAATTTCCATTTAAGGCTAAATATGGAAACTACATCAACGGAAAATTTGTAGAACCTAAATCTGGAAAGTATTTTGATAATACTTCTCCTATCACTAATGAAGTTATCTGTAAGGTGCCACGATCGAACGATAAAGACGTTGATTTTGCTCTAGACGCAGCTCACGCAGCATTTCCTGCATGGGGAACAACATCAATTGGAGAGAGATCAAACATTCTCTTAAAGATTGCTGATGTTATTGAGAAAAATCTTAACGTTTTAGCGACAGCAGAATGTTTAGACAATGGTAAGCCTATAAGAGAATGTATGGCAGCCGATCTACCTTTAGTAGTTGACCACTGGAGATATTTTGCTGGAGTAATAAGAGCGGAAGAGGGTTCTGTAGCTGAAATAAGTAATAGCGAATATTCTTATCACATACCTGAGCCACTTGGTGTAGTTGGACAAATTATACCTTGGAACTTTCCATTATTAATGGCTACATGGAAACTTGCACCAGCTTTGGCGGCAGGAAACTGTGTTGTATTAAAACCAGCTGAACAAACGCCAGCATCAATAATGCTTTTAATGGAACTTATAGGAGATCTATTACCAGCAGGTGTGCTGAATGTTGTTAGCGGATACGGTCTTGAAGCAGGTAAACCACTAGCATCTTCTAAAAGAATTAAGAAGATTGCTTTTACTGGTGAAACTACTACTGGACGTTTAATCATGCAGTACGCATCTCAAAACTTAATTCCAATTACGCTAGAGTTAGGTGGTAAATCTCCAAATATTTTCTTTGAAGATATTATGACGAAAGATGATGACTTCTTCGATAAATGTTTAGAAGGTTTTGCTATGTTTACGCTTAACCAAGGAGAAGTTTGTACTTGTCCAAGTAGGGCTTTAGTTCAAGAGTCAATCTATGATAAATTCATGGAGAAAGCTGTAGCTAGAACAAAAGCTGTAAAACAAGACAATCCTTTAAAAATGGAAACAATGATTGGAGCTCAAGCTTCTCTAGAACAAATGGAAAAAATCAAATCTTACTTAGATTTAGGTAAAAAAGAAGGTGCCAAAGTTCTATGTGGTGGAAGCGAAGCAAAAATTAATAGTGGTTTAGAAAAAGGAAACTACATCCAACCAACTATTTTCGAAGGTAAAAACAATATGCGAATATTCCAAGAAGAGATCTTTGGACCCGTTGTATCAGTTACAAAGTTTAAAGACGAAAAGGAAGCATTAGAAATAGCTAATGATACCCTTTATGGATTAGGAGCAGGTGTTTGGACTAGAGATGGTAACGTCGCTTACAGAATGGGTAGAGGTATACAAGCAGGTAGAGTTTGGACAAATTGTTACCATGCATATCCAGCTCACGCTGCATTTGGTGGTTACAAACAATCTGGTATAGGAAGAGAAACTCACAAAATGATGCTAAATCATTATAGACAGGTTAAAAATTTACACGTGTCTTACAGTGAGAAAAAATTAGGCTTCTTTTAACCAATAATATATAATGGCCCATGATTCAAAATCATGGGCCGAAATATTGAAATGAAAGTATCATTCACCTTATCAGCAAAGAAGTTGCTCAGTGAACTCAAAGAAGTACACGGAAACGATCTTCTATTTCACCAATCAGGTGGATGCTGCGATGGAAGTGCGCCTATGTGTTTTCCAGCAAAAGAATATCAAGTGGGAAACAGCGACGTAAAATTGGGAGAGGTTGATGGAACCCCTTTCTATATGAATGAAGATCAATATGAAAAGTGGAAACATACAGATCTAACAATTGATGCTGTAAAAGGGATTGGAGGCATGTTTTCCCTTGATAATGGAACAGGGCAAAGATTTTTAACAAAATCTGAAATTTGCGTTGTAGTAGACAACGATAAAAAAGCTGCAAATTAATCTCTTTATAGACAAGTTCTAAAATATCTGTATTTAATTAAATATGGGCCAAATTTTACTTACTGATGTTAGAAAAAAATTTTTAGATTATTTCAAAAAAAATAATCATAAGATCGTGGACTCTAGTAACTTAGTTCCAAATAATGATCCGACATTGATGTTCACCAACTCAGGTATGGTTCAATTTAAAAATGTTTTTACTGGCTTAGAAAAAAGAAATTACAAAACAGCAACGACATCTCAAAAATGCGTAAGAGCTGGCGGAAAACATAATGATTTAGAAAATGTTGGATATACACCAAGACACCACACTTTTTTTGAAATGCTAGGAAATTTTTCCTTTGGAGATTATTTTAAAGAAGAGGCAATTATTCATGCTTGGAACTTGTTAACCAAAGATTTTCAATTACCCAAAGAAAAACTCTCAGTTACAGTTTTTCATGAAGATGAAGAGTCATTTAAACTTTGGAAAAAAATAGCAGGCTTAAGTGATGATAAAATAATTAAAATAGCAACATCAGATAATTTTTGGTCAATGGGTGATACAGGTCCATGTGGCCCATGCTCTGAAATATTTTATGATCATGGTGAGAAATTAAAAGGTGGACCACCTGGAAGTCCTGATGAAGACGGAGATAGGTTTATTGAGATATGGAATTTGGTATTTATGCAATATGAGCAAATATCAAAAGGTAAAAGAATAAATTTACCAAAACCATCAGTAGATACTGGAATGGGGCTAGAGCGAATGACAGCAGTTCTTCAAGGAACCCACGATAATTATAATATCGATCACTTTAAAAAAATAATGAGCGCGTCCGCTGAACTATTGAAGTCACCTATAAATGATCAAACAATTGCAAGTCATAGGGTGATCGCAGATCATTTGAGAGCTAGCAGTTTTTTAATCGCTGAAGGAATTTTACCTTCAAATGAGGGACGTGGTTATGTACTAAGAAGAATAATGAGACGTGGAATGAGACACGCTCATACTCTTGGAGGCAAAGAAACAATTTTTTATAAATTGTTTGATGTTTTAATGAGCGAAATGAAACAAAGTTATCCCGAGCTCGCTAGAGGAAAAGATTTAATCGTAGAAACTTTAAAAAATGAGGAAGAAAAGTTTTCTTCGCTATTAGAACGAGGAATAAAAATATTAAATGAAAATTTAGATAAAGTTCAAAACAAAATTCTTCCTGGTGAAATAGCATTTAAACTTTATGACACTTATGGATTTCCCTTAGATCTTACAGCTGATATTTTGAGATCAAAAGATATCAAAATAGACAACAAAGGTTTTGATAATGATATGGAAAAAAGTAAAGCTTTAGCTAGAGCAAACTGGAAAGGTTCGGGAGACAAATCTTTAGAGGAAAAATGGTTTAAAATACGAGAGGAATTAGATCCTACGGAATTTTTGGGCTATGAATTTAATAAAGCTGAGGGAGTAGTTTTAAAAATATCAAAAGGAAAAGATTTTATTAATGAAGCAAAAGAAAATGATGAAATTGAGCTTATAACTAATCAAACACCTTTTTATGGAGAGTCTGGAGGACAGGTAGGTGACCAGGGAGAGATAAAAACATCAAAATGTAAAATAGAAATTTTAGATACGCAAAAAAAAATGGGTGATCTTCATGTGCATGTTGGAAAAGTAATAACAGGATCTGTAAAAGTTGGAGAAAATGTAAATTTAGAGATAAATGCTAGAAGACGAAACGATGCTAAAGCATATCATTCAGCAACTCATTTACTACACGAAGCTTTACGAAGGACATTAGGTAAACATGTTACTCAGAAAGGCTCTTTAGTAAGTCCTGAAAAGTTAAGATTTGATTTTAGCCACAATAAACCAATCGAAAAAAATGAAATTAATAAGATTGAAGATTTAGTAAACGATATGGTTTCTAAAGCCAGTGACGTTAAAACTCGAATTATGACTCCAAAGGAGGCAGTTGACAATGGAGCATTAGCATTATTTGGCGAGAAATATGGAGATGAAGTCAGAGTTTTGTCTATGGGAGAAGAAAAGAATAAGTATTTTTCAACAGAATTATGTGGCGGAACACATGTATCAAATACATCAGAAATAGGAAGATTTAAAATAATAAGTCAGTCGTCGATATCTTCTGGAGTAAGACGAGTTGAAGCTTTAAGAGCAGAGCAGCTTGTAGAATATGAAAAAAATCTAAAACAAACTCAATCTTCAAAAGAGATTAAATTGAATGAAGAAATTAAAATTATTAAAAAAGCTTTAGAGAAACTTAAAATTGGACCTAATTACAGCAACGAATTAAGTACAACTGAAAATTTAAAAAATTTAAATAAACAACTAGATCAAGCCAATTTAAAAAATGTAATCGCAGATAAGAGTAAAAATATTATTAAAGATAGTAAAATTAAAGATTTTACTTTAAGGTATCAATCTATAAAAAATCTTCCTTCAAAAGAATTAAGAACAATTATTGACTCTGGGAAAAAAGATATAAAGAAAGGAATTCTAATTGCTTTCTCTATTTATGATGGAAAAGTAGGCGTTTCAGTTGGTGTTACAAAAGATTTAACAGAAAAATTTGATGCAGTTGAGTTAGTAAAAATAGCAGCTTCTATTCTAGGCGGTAAAGGAGGGGGAGGAAGAAAAGACTTTGCACAAGCAGGAGGAGTTGATGAAACCAAAATTGAAAACGCCTATAAAGCTGTATTAAAAAAAATTAATTAAGTTTTTTTTTGAGATTACCGTCAATTGCCTCTAAAAATTGATTAGTAGTTAAGTATTTAGAAGACTTATCGATTAAAATTGCAAGGTCCTTAGTCATAGAGCCACTTTCGACTGTTTCTACACAAACTTTTTCAATTGAAGATGCAAATTGAGTCAATTCAACATTATCATCTAATTTTCCTCTGTGAGCTAAACCTCTTGTCCAAGCAAAAATTGATGCTATCGGATTTGTAGAAGTTTCTTTTCCTTGTTGATGCATTCTATAGTGTCTCGTCACTGTCCCGTGCGCAGCTTCAGACTCAACTGTTTTTCCATCTGGCGTCATAAGAACACTAGTCATCAGTCCTAAAGAACCAAATCCTTGAGCTACAGTGTCTGACTGTACGTCTCCATCATAGTTTTTACATGCCCACACATAACCACCATTCCATTTCATAGCACAAGCAACCATGTCATCAATTAACCTATGCTCATAAGTAATTTTAGCTGAGTCAAACTTACTTTTAAACTCTTTATCAAAAATTTCTTGAAACAGATCTTTAAAACGACCATCGTAAGCTTTTAAAATTGTATTTTTAGTTGATAAATAAACTGGCCATTTTCTACCAAGCCCATAATTCATACACGCTCTTGCAAAATTTTTTATAGAATCATCTAAATTATACATTGCTAGGGCTGTTCCTGGTCCTGTAAAATCAAATACTTGAAATTCTTTTTTATCCTTTCCATCTTTTGATGTCCATTTGACTTCCATTTTTCCTTCCCCAGGAATTAAAAAATCAGTAGCTCGGTACTGATCACCAAAAGCATGCCTGCCTATCACGATTGGCTTCGTCCATCCTGGAACTAATTTTGGAACATTTTTACAAATGATTGGTTCTCTAAATACTGTGCCACCCAAAATGTTACGAATAGTTCCATTGGGTGATCTCCACATTTTTTTAAGCTTAAATTCTTCAACTCTTGCTTCATCAGGAGTTATAGTCGCACATTTAACTCCAACACCATATTGCTTAATAGCATTAGCTGCATCAATGGTGATTTGATCATCAGTTTTGTCCCTGCTTTCCATTCCGAGATCATAGTATTTAAGGTCTATTTCTAAATAGGGCTTAATCAACTTGTCTTTGATAAAAGACCAGATAATTCTAGTCATTTCGTCTCCGTCTAACTCAACTACTGGATTTTTAACTTTAATTTTTGCCATAAAATAGATTGATTAACTGTGATTTTTATACATATTAAGAAAAAATTATCAAACTAATTATTATGTTTAATACAATATTTCCAAAGATTCATAAAGAGGGATATAAATTTTTAGCTATCTCAATTTTAGTTACTTTTATTATTTTATTTTTCTCCGAATTCTTAGGAGTTATTTTCATTTTGATAACAGTTTGGGTTTACTATTTTTTTAGGGACCCAGATAGATATTCGATTAATGATGATAAATATCTCGTGAGCCCTGCTGATGGCTTGATAACTGATATATCTGAAAAATCAGGGCCTGAAGAATTAAGATTAGAAAACACCTCCTACACTAAAGTAAGCATATTTATGAATGTATTTAACTGTCACGTAAATAGAATTCCATCAACTGGCAAAGTAGAAGAAATTTTTTATAAACCTGGAAAATTTTTAAATGCCTCTTTAGATAAGGCAAGTGAAGAGAATGAGAGAAATTACTTTAAAATTAAATTAATTAATGGCGAAGAAATTATAATTGTTCAGATAGCAGGCTTGATAGCTAGACGAATAGTATGCGAAGTTGAACAAGGACAAGAATTAAAACAAGGTGAAAGAATTGGAATGATAAGGTTCGGCAGCAGAGTAGACATATACTTTAAAAATAAAAAAGTTTTAGCTAAGCTTGGTCAAAATGTAGTAGCAGGAGAAAGCCTGTTAGCTTCTGAATAATGGAAGAAAATAAAAAATTTAAATTAGTTTCAGCTAAAAAAACAAGATATTTATTACCGAATATTTTAACTTTAGCCGGAGTTTGTTTAGGGATTAGTTCAATAAAATTTTCTATAGACGGTAATTTTAGTTTAGCTGTCACTTTAATTTTACTTGCAGCAATATTAGACGCACTTGATGGAAGAATAGCGAGATTGATTAAGGGAACAACTGAGTTTGGCAAGGAATTAGACTCTTTAACAGACTTTGTAAGCTTTGGTATAGCTCCAGTTTTTATTTTATATTTTTGGGAATTACAAAATTACGGTAAGTTAGGTTGGGCTATAACTCTTATTTATTCTGTTTGTTGTGTTTTAAGATTGGCTAGATTCAATTTGACCAAGATAGATGAAACAGAAGTATGGAAATATAATTTCTTTGAGGGAATACCATCACCTGCAGGAGGTTTATTGATTTTAATGCCGTTGATATATGAGCTTACAGATTTAAATTTAGGACTAGAAATTAAAAAAATTACACCTTATCTTACAGTAATTATTGCTATTTTATTAGTAAGCAAAGTTCCAACTTTATCACTAAAAAAAATATCTATATCACCTAAAACAACTGTTTTTTTATTATTAGGAATAGGAATTGTTTTTATTGCATTGTTATTCTATACACTTGAAACTCTTTTAATTTTTGGTGTAGGCTATCTAGCTTCAATTCCAGTAAGTTTAATGATTTATAACAATCAAAGTAAAAAAAATACTGATAAAACAACTGAGGAAAATCATGAAGATGTTTTATAATGAAAAAATCAAAAAGAATTAAAAAAAGTAATTCTTGGAAAATCAAACAACACAGAGACCAGTTTTTTAAAAAATCTAAAACATTAGGTTATCGTTCTCGAGCTTCGTTCAAATTAATCGAGCTTAACAAAAAGTATAATTTTATAAAAAAAAATACTAACTTGTTAGATGTAGGCTCATCACCTGGAGGCTGGTCCCAGGTAGCAAGACAGATTATCAAAGAAGGAAAAATTATGGCTATAGATATTAATAATATGGAGCCTATAAATAATGTAAAATTTTTTAAAGGAAATATACTTGATGAACAAACTAAAATTACAGTTACAGAGTATTTTGATAACTTCTTGGATGTAATTGTATCTGATATGGCTGCAGACACCACTGGTAGTAAATCTTTAGACTCTATTAGAACAAACCAATTATGCACGGATGTGATACATTTCTCAAAAAAAATGCTTAAACCTAAAGGTGTATTAGTTTCTAAACTATTTATGGGTGAGGATTTTATAGAAGTAAAAAATCTAGCAAAAACTATATTTAAAAAAGTAAATTTTTTCAAGCCTGAGTCTAGTAGAAGAGAATCAAAAGAAACTTATTTACATTGTGAAATTTTAAAGTCTTTATAATTTAAAATAATTGTATATAAGTTTATATGGAAACAATAAAAGAAGCATTAACTTTTGACGATGTTTTGCTATTACCAAAATACTCAAATGTTCTACCCTCAAACACCAACATTCTTTTACAACTAACTGAAAAAATATCTCTTAAGGTCCCTTTTTTAACTTCAGCTATGGATACTGTTACGGAGTCGAAAATGGCAATAGCAATCGCCAAAGAGGGAGGCCTTGGAGTCATTCACCGAAATTTGGATATAAAAAAACAGTCCAACGAAATTAAAAAAGTAAAAGATAAAAAACTGTATGTTGGAGCAGCGATCGGCACTAACAAAGAGGACTTAGAAAGAGCAAGGTCTTTGACTTCTAATGGAGTTGATTTAATAGTTATAGATACAGCTCACGGACATAGTGAAAAAGTTTTAAAAACTTTGTCACAAATAAAAAGAATAATAAAAAATATACCTGTTTGTGTTGGAAATATCGCGACAGGTGAAGCTGCAAAAAATTTATACAATGCAGGCGCAGATATAATAAAAGTAGGAATTGGACCAGGGTCGATTTGTACTACTAGGATGGTGGCAGGTATCGGTGTCCCTCAAATTTCTGCAATTATGGATGTAAAAAAAGCTTTAAGTAAGAAAAAAATAAAAATTATTTCAGATGGCGGAATAAAGTTTTCAGGAGATATTGCAAAAGCTTTAGCAGCTGGTGCAGATGCAATTATGATGGGGTCAATTTTTGCTGGTACAGAGGAAAGTCCTGGAAAGAAATTTAAAAAAAACGGAAAAATTTATAAACAATACCGAGGCATGGGATCTATTGGCGCGATGTCAGCTGGATCAGCTAATAGGTATTTTCAAAAAAATTATAAAGATAAAACAAAATTTGTTCCAGAAGGTGTAGAAGGTCGTGTAGAATACAAAGGTAAAGTATCTAAGATAATATATCAACTACAGGGTGGATTGAGATCATCTATGGGGTATATTGGAGCAAAAAATTTGAAAGAAATAAATAAAAAAGCAAAATTTGTTAAAATTACAAAAGCAGGTTTTTACGAAAGTATGGTTCACAGTGTTGAGATGACGCAAAAAACATTTAATTATAAATTATGATGAAAAAATTTTTGATAACAGTATTGGTTCTTTTCTTTGTACCAAATTATTTACTTGCTAAGTCAAAATACTTTCAAGAAGGCATCATTCTATATAATAATAATAAATTTGAAGATGCAAAATTTAAATTCGAACAAGATTTAATATATAATCCTAAAAGTGAATTATCTTATCTATATTTGTCAAAAATATTTAATAGACAAGAAAAAAAAGATTTAGAGGAACAAAACTTAAAAACAGTTATGTTATTGAATCCAAAAAATGAGGAAGCAATTTATAATCTTGCAAAACTTAAACTTTCTTCCTCTGACTATCAAAAAAGCAAGGAGTTAAATACAAAATTAAAATCTATTTGCAGTAATTTTTGTAGACAAAGCAATGAATTAAAAATTGAAATTGAGAATTTATCTAAAAAATAAATGCAATTTCAAACTGACAAAGATAAAGTTTTAATCATTGATTTTGGTTCTCAGGTAACAAAATTGATAGCTAGAAGAGTAAGAGAATTGGGTGTTTATTCCGAGATTATCACACCAAAGAGTCTTATTAAATTAAAAAAGTATCACAATATAAAAGGATTAATACTTTCAGGAGGACCTTCAACTGTAACAAGCTCAAAATTCCAAAGTGTTCCTAAGGAAATATTTAAAAAAAAAATTCCTGTACTAGGGATTTGTTATGGATTGCAATTAATAGCAAAATTATTTGGAGGAAAAATTAAATCCTCAAATAAAAAAAGAGAATTTGGTAGAGCAATATTATTTGAAAAAAGATCTTCTCTTTTAACAAATAACTACTTAAATTTTCGAAAATCAGTTTGGATGAGTCACGAAGATGCAGTTGTTAAACTGCCTAAAAAATTTAAAGTGATTGCATCTACAAAAGATTCAAAATTTACAATTATAGAAAATTCGTTTGATAAAATTTATGGTGTACAATTTCATCCGGAGGTGACACACACAGATAAAGGAATTCAAATTTTTAAAAATTTCTTATTTACAATTTGTAAAATTAAAAAAAGTTGGAGTATTAAATCACAAAAAAGTAGATTAATTAATGAAATTAAAAAAACTGTAAAAAAAGATATGGTAATATGTGCTCTTTCTGGCGGAGTGGATAGCAGTGTAGTAGCATTATTAATAAATAATGCAATCAAGAAAAACTTAATTTGTATAATGGTAGACACAGGATTAATGAGAAAAAATGAATTTAATTATACTTATAAAATTTTTAAAAATAAATATAAATTGAATATTAAAATAATAAATGCCTCAAAACTATTTTTAAATAAATTACAAAATATTTCTGATCCTGAAAAAAAAAGAAAGATTATAGGAAAATTATTTATTAAGGTCTTTGAAAAGGAGTCAAAAAAATATAAAAATATTAAATATTTAGCTCAAGGAACTCTTTATCCGGATATAATCGAAAGCAGATCTTCAACTGGAAGCAAATCTTCCAAAATAAAATCCCATCATAATGTTGGCGGTTTACCAAAAAGGATGAACTTAAGATTAATCGAGCCATTGAAAGAATTTTTCAAAGATGAAGTTAGAATTTTAGGAAAGTCTTTGGGTTTAATTGATAACATCAACTATAAACATCCATTTCCAGGTCCTGGATTAGGTATTAGGATAATTGGAAATATTACTAAGGAGAGAATTAAAATACTACAAGAAGCAGATTATATATATATTAATGAATTAACTAAAAATGGACTTTATCATAAAATATGGCAAGCTTATGCTGCATTACTTCCAATAAAAACAGTTGGAGTAATGGGAGACTCAAGAACATATGAAAATGTTTGCCTGCTAAGAGCTGTTACTTCCGAAGACGGTATGACAGCTGATTATTTTAGCTTTCCAAAAGATTTTATAGACAATATTTCTAATAAAATTATAAACAATGTTAAAGGTGTTAACAGAGTAGTTTATGATATCACTTCAAAACCACCAAGCACGATTGAGCTTGAATAATGAATAAGAAAATTAAAAAAATTTTATTGAAAAAAAATAAGTCTAAGATTGTTAGTTTAACGGCTTACTCTAAGAACATAGCTAAGATTTTAGATAATCACACAGACATTATTTTGGTCGGCGACTCAATGGCTAATGTACTCTACGGACATAATAATACTCATAAAATTAATCTAGAAACCATTATCCAACACACACAAAGTGTAAAATTAGGAGTAAAAAAATCTTTGCTTGTGGTTGATATGCCTAAAGGTAGTTACAATGATATTAAAACGGCAAATAAAAATGTGAAGTTTGTAATAAATCAAACAAAGTGTGACGCAATTAAATTAGAAAGCAATAAAAAAAATTTTAAAATTATTAAAGATTTAGTAAAAAAAAAAATTAATGTAATGGGTCATATCGGTTACACACCACAATTCAAAAAAAAATTTAAAATTGAAGGACAAACAAAAAAAGAATCTTTAAAACTTTTGCAAGAAGCAAAATTAATTGAAAAAGCAGGAGCGTTCTCTATCGTGCTGGAGTGTCTATCTCCAGAGTCTGCCAAATTAATTACAAGTAAATTAAAGATTCCAACCATTGGCATCGGATCATCTTCATATTGCGATGGTCAGATCTTGGTTACAGATGATATGCTCGGTATAAGCGGTTTTTATCCAAAATTTGTAAAAAAGTATCTAAAACTTGATAGAATAATTGAAAAAGCTGTAAAAAAATATACTAGAGAGGTAAAATTAAAAAAATTTCCAACTTTCAAAAACTTTTTAAATGCAAGAAAATCAAGAAAATAAAATAGAGCTTAAAGATAAATTAGAAAATTTATATTCATACCATAAAGGCAAAATATATATATTTATTATAGTTTTGTTAATAGCCGTTACTTCATTTGCTTTAATTAACAATTTAAATAAAAAAAAAAGTATTAAGATTGGACAACAGTATATTGAAGCTGGAATATACCTCGCATCCGATAATAAAAATCAAGCAAAAAAAATATACGAAGAGATAATATTAAGCAAAAATAATTTTTATTCAATTTTAGCTTTAAATAAAATTGTAGAAAAAAAATTAGTTATTGATAAAAATAAGATATTGAAATATTTCAACATTTTAGAAAAGTCTATTTCCTCAAAAGATGAGAGAGAACTTATAATTTTTAAAAAAGCCTTATACTTAATTAAAAATTCCGATGCTAAAACAGGGGAAGATCTAATGAAAAATTTAATTGAGCAAGATTCTTCACTTAAAAATATAATTCAAGAAATTTTGATAAAATAAATCAATGAAATTATTTACAGCTTTAATAATTTTATTTATTCTTTCTAATTGTTCTTTTGATGATAAGACCGGTATTTGGAAAAATGAAAATACAATCAAAACCGATGTAGAAAGTCCTTTTAAAGATTTTAAGACAATTTCAAATTCAAAAAAAATTTTTGATAAAACAATTACCTTAGATAAAAAAATGGTTTTAAACCTATCTCAGGTCATAAAAAATAGTCAATGGACAGATCCATTTTATAGCGACTCTAACAATACTAATAACTTTAAATATAACGGCAACTATCAATTAATATTAAATGGCAAAAAACTTTCTAAATATAAGTCTAGTAAAATTCTATTATATCATGACGATAACATCATTTTAAATGATGTAAAAGGTAATGTAATCGTATATTCAATAATAAAAAAAGAAATAATTCGAAAATTTAATTTTTATAAAAATAAATATAAAGGATTCAAAAAAAATCTTAATTTTGTAATTGATAAAAATATTATATATGTCTCAGACAACCTGGGGTATATCTATGCCTTCGACTATCAATTAAATTCATTGCTTTGGGCAAAAAATTTACAAATACCATTCAAATCAAATTTAAAAATTTACAAAAATATAGTTATTTCAGCAAGTCATAAAAATAATATATTTTTTTTAAATAAGAATAACGGAGAAATAATTAAATCAATACCGACAGAGGAAACTAAAGTAACTAATCAATTTGTTAATAATTTTTCGATTAAAGATGATAATTTATTTTTTCTTAATTCATTTGGCTCTTTATATTCAATCAATCTTAAATTAAAGACAATAAATTGGTTTATTAATTTAAATCAATCTTTAGAATTAACATCAAATAATTTATTTAAAGGAAATCAAATAATTAACGATAAAAATAGGATTATAGTTTCCTCAGACAAGCTTTCATATCTGCTTGACTCGCAAACTGGAAATATTTTAAGTAAAAGTAATTATTTATCTAATTTAAAACCAATAATTAACAATGAACTTATTTTTTTTGTTACAAAAAATAATTTCTTGATTGCAGCTAAATTAGATGATGGTGGAATTTTATATTCGTATGATATAAAAAATCAATTATCTAAATTTTTAAATATAAATAAAAAATTGGAAATTAATAATTTTTTTCTGGTGAACAATAAAATTTTTTTATTTATAAACAATAAATATGTTGCTCTTTTTAATGTCAATGGACGAATAGAAAAAATTAACAAATTACCATCAAAAATAAAAACTAATCCAATTTTTATTGACGGTTCAATAATGTATTTAGATAATAAAAATAAACTTAAAATTGTTGATTAGTTATTTGATTTTCCACTTAACAAAGATAATTGCTTAACTTTAAATCCATTTAAATTATCGTATGGTTTAATTGGATAATCTCCTGTGAAATAATGATCGCTAAATTGTGGGTAATTTGAATTTCGTTCTGCTCCTATAAGAGCTTTATAAAGCCCTTTAAGACTTAAGAATTTAACAGTTTTAGCTTTAATATGATCACACATTTCTTGATTATTTTTATTATAAGCTAATAACTCTTCTTTGGTAGGCATATCTACTCCATAAAAATCTGGGAACTTTATCTCAGGGCAAGCTATTCTTACATGAACTTCTTTTGCCCCACTTTCATAGAGCATTTTTACAATTTTATGACAGGTTGTTCCCCTCACTAAAGAGTCATCAATTAGAATTATAGACTTATTTTTTACTATTGTTTTTGTTGAACTGAGCTTTAATTTAACGCCTAAGCTTCTTATGCTTTGAGTAGGTTCTATAAAAGTTCTGCCAACATAATGATTCCTAATTAATCCTAATTCAAATTTCTTTTTAGATTGTTCAGAGTATCCCAAGGCAGCTGGCACACCTGAGTCAGGAACTGGAACTACCAAGTCTGCTTCTATATCAGCCTCCAAGGCAAGTTCTCTTCCTAGATTTTTTCTATACTCATAAGCACATCTGTTATTAATTAAACTGTCTGGTCTTGCAAAATATATGTATTCAAATACGCAAGGCCTTTGTTTCTGTTTTGGAAAAGGTTTTATAGATTTTATCTCTCCATTCTCAACAATAACTATTTCGCCATTATCTACCTCTCTTACAAATGTTGCGCCAACAATATCAAGTGCACAAGTTTCAGAGGCAAAAATATATGTGTTTTTTAACTTTCCAATTACTAGTGGCCTGATACCGAAGGGATCTCTTACACCAACAAGTTTTTTATTTGTAAGCATTACTAGAGCATAACCACCTTGTATTTGAAAAAGTGCATCAACTAATTTATCAGTAAATTTATCTCTATTTGATTTTGCAATAAGTTGAACAATCGTCTCAGTGTCACTCGTAGTTCTAAAAATTGCCCCATCTTTTACCAAAGACTCCCTTAATAAAAGTGCATTTGTCAAATTTCCATTATGAGCAACACTTAATCCACCAATATGAAGATCGGCAAAAAAAGGCTGAATATTTCTAATAGATGTTTCTCCAGTTGTAGAATATCGATTATGTCCTATCGCAAAACTTCCCGGGAGCTTTTTTAATGTTTCAGAGTTTGTAAAATGATCTCCAACCAGCCCTTGTCTTTTTTCAGAATGAAAATTTTTACCATCAAACGATACTATACCGCATCCTTCTTGACCTCTGTGCTGCAAGGCATGAAGGCCAAGCGCTACTAATGCAGACGCGTCTTCATGGTTTGACACACCAAAAACTCCACATTCTTCTCTTAGTTTGTCAGAATTAAATTTTTTCAATTTTTTCTTTTGTATCAATGAAATCTTCGCTAGAGGGAAATTCCTCTATTAATAAATTACTGCCTTTATTTATTAAATTGAACGAAATTGCATCTTCTGCTGATATACCCCAATTTTGATAAGGATAAAACCAATTTAAAATAGAAAATAAACAAATAGCCACAACATATCCTTTAAAAATGCCAAACAAAAAACCGAATCCTTTATCCAGCGACCCAACACCCGTCCAAGTTACTGCTTTGCTTAAAGTTTTTCCAATTAGCAGTATTATAAATAGGGTTATAATGAAAATTGCTATTCCCAAACCGACGTTGTTGATAAAATCTGACTGAATATAATCACTTACTATGGGTTGAAACTTTGGAACTAAAAGGATTGTAATTATTGCGGATAAGACCCACTTCATGAAAGATACTAAGCTTAATGAAAAACCTTTTATAAAACACTGGAGTATATTGTAAATCAAAATAGCTATAAAAATTAAATCAAATAAATTTACAACATTAAAAAAATCTTCAAAAATATTTGCCATCATATGTTCTCATCAATTTCTTCACCAAAAGGTTTGAATTTAAGAATTAAAATTGGCAAAAGAGTTAAAACAGATATCAATGCCAATAACATTGCTAAACCAGTAAAAACCCCAAAGTAAATAGTCGGAATAAAATTAGATAGAACTAAAATTGAAAAACCAAATACAATTGTTATAGAAGTATTCAAAATAGCTACCCCAACAGTATTATGACACCTATCGAGAGTTTTATTATAATTATTTATTTTTTTGAACTCTTCTTTAAACCTGTAAATGTAATGAATACTATTATCGACTGCAATACCAATAGTTATAGCAGCAATTGTTATAGTCATCATATCAAGTGGTATTCCAAGTAAACCGATTATGCCAAGAATAAAAAATGCAGCAATAAAATTTGGAACAATACCTATAAAAGAAATGACTATGTTTCTAAATAAAATAAAAAACATGCAGAAAATTCCAAGTATTACTATTCCAAGTGTGAGTATTTGAGATTTAAACAAACTTTGTAATAAATTATTAAATAAGATTAGAACACCAGCTAGTTGATATTCATTTTTTTCTAAATTTAATTCAGTATTTAATTCTGTATTAATCTTATTTATAAGCTCATTTCTTCTTAAATTTTTCAAAGAGTCTTTAATTCTTACGCTTATTCTTGCTTCATCTTTTTCTACTGAAATATAAGGTGTAATTATTTCCTCTTTTATTGAGGCTGGAATTTTACTGTATAAGACTGCTATTTCTAAACTTTGTAATTTTTTATTATTCAAATCTTCTGCTACTCTTAAAATTGACCCAAATGAGAGAACTTTGCCTATTTCTGGAAGTGAGTCCAAATAATCATGCACTTTAATGATTTTATCCATTTTATCTCTTGTGAACCAATATTTAGCTTTATCTTCATTTGTGTCATTTTCTTCCTCCCAATCAAATTCATCTTGTTCCACATTTTTATTATTAGTTTTTGTAGGAAACTTTAGAATCACATTTAATGGAGTAGTGCCCCCCAAATCATCATCAATCTTCTTCATTCCTTTATATATTTCAGTCTCCTTATCAAAATAATTTATAAAACTGTTTTCAACTTCTAGCTTTAATATTCCAAATATACTTAACAAAACAATAAATAAGGTTGAACTTAAAATTATAATTTTACTATTTTTTGCAAAAGACCCTAGTGCAGAGGTTATTAGGGATTTTTCAGTATCTTTCAAACCTATTTCGTTTTCTGATGCTAATAAGTTTATTAGTGAGGGTAATAATAAAAACGTAACAAGAAACGAAATGATTAAACCAAGAGTCATCATCCAACCAAAATCAATAATTGGTTTAATTCCGCTAAAAACCAAAGAAAGAAAAGCACATATTGTAGTTAAAATTGTATAAAGAATAGGAAGTATCATTTTTTTACTTGCATCAAAAATAGCTTCTTGTTTTGATAAATGAGGTTGTTCCTTTTTTAATTGTAAAAATCTTACAGTAACATGTATGTTCATTGCCATATTTAATATAAGCATCAAGGCAATAAAATTTGAAGATATCACTGTTACTTTCCAACCGATTAAACCCAAAAGTCCAATCATTACAATTACTGAAGTGGCACATCCTACTAATGGCATTACAACCCATTTCACATTTCTGAAAATAAACCAAAGTGTTAATACAATAAATATGAATACTCCAATTCCAAAAACAACAATGTCACTCTTAATATAGCCCATCATATCGTCCGCAATCATCGGGATACCACCTAGATGAATTTTAGCGTTTTGACCATATTTACCTATTATATCTCTTATTTCGGAAATATTTTGATGATTTCTCAAATTATATAAATTTTTATAGTCCTCGTATTCTTTTATAAATTTATCATAATTATTTTTTTCTTCTTTCGTAAGTCCTGTTTCGTTATTTTGAAGATAATATTTATCTTTAATTTTTATATATTCAGCTAATCTTTCATCCTTTTTGATATAAACAACAATTCCTGAAGTTTTACCATCTTCACTAATAACGTAATCTTTATAAATTGGACTATTTAAAATCTCATCAAATCCTCTTTTTCTATCTATTTCTGGGTAAGCTAATGTTTTGTAATTTTTTAATCTTTCCATTAACCCTTCATCAGTGCTTTTCAGGAGAGGCACATCAATTATAGTTATTACATTGTCCACCCAAGATAATTTTTCAATTTTTGATTTAAGCAGCTGAAGATTAAGGATTGTTTCTTTTTCAGCAAAACTAGAAACTGGAGTGTAGGTTAGTACAAGAAAGTCTTTTGTACCATAAGTTTCATTCACCTCTCTTAAATATTTAAGATCTGGATCTCCTTCCAATAAAAGAGCGTCTGAAGAAGCATCTAAGTTAAAATTTTTTGCTTGGTAAAGTGAAAAAAGGATTAATATTGATATTGCAAAAAGAGTTATCTTTGTAAAATCTATGACTATTTTTTTATAAATACTGGCCAACATTAGTACTCTTCAGATATATCTTAATTTTTTTATAACTAAAGCTAAAACTGAGGCTAATTTCTGGTTAAATCTTTGAATTTTGTATAAATTCCTTCAAACTCAACCTTAACTGTTCCTGTAGGACCGTGTCTTTGTTTTCCTAAAATAATATCTGCAAGTCCGTTCACATCATTCATTTTAGATTGCCATTCGGCATGCTCAATAGAACCTAATTTAGGTTGTTTTCTTTCAAGATAGTAAGCCTCTCTGTAAACAAACATTACTACATCGGCATCCTGTTCGATTGAACCAGACTCTCTTAAGTCAGCCAGTTGAGGTTGTTTATCATCTCTTTGTTCTACTGCTCTTGAAAGTTGAGATAAAGCCAACACAGGAACCGAAAGTTCTTTTGCTAATGCTTTAAGACCTTGTGTTATTTCTGAGATTTCTTGCACACGTCCATCACTCTTATTTGAACTAGATCTCATAAGCTGAATATAATCCACTACAATCAGGCTAAGTCCAAACAATCTTTTAATTCTTCGGGCTCTATTACTTAGTGTGGCAATAGTGATTGCTGGTGTTTCATCAATGTATAGTGGCAAATTATAAATATTTCTAGAAGTTTCAATATATCTGTTAATTTCTTCCTCTGTAACTTTTCCTCTTCTAATATCATCAGATTTTATCTTTGCTTGTTCCGACAAAATTCTTGTAGAAAGTTGTTCTGATGACATTTCTAAAGAAAAAAAAGCTATAGATGATTTTTCTTGTCGACTAAGAACATTTTTGGCAGCATTATAAGCAATGTTTGTTGCTAAAGCAGTTTTACCCATAGAAGGTCGCCCAGCCAAAATTATTAGGTCAGATTTATGTAATCCTCCTAATTTTTCATCTAGATCAGTTAAACCTGTAGGGACACCAACTATTCCTTGATCGCTTTGCATAGCCATAGTAGCCATTTGAATTGTTTGATCTAAAGCTTGATTAAATTTTAAAAAAGATTGAGAAAAACTTCCTCTTTCAGCTAAATCAAAAAGAGATTTTTCTGTGTTTTCAATTATCAATTCTGCATTGTGCTCTTCTGAGCTTGCGTTAAGTGTATCATTAGATAATTTGTCAGATATTTGAACCAATTCTCTTCGTAAATACATTTCATGAATTATTTTTGCATAATCTATAGCTTGTTTAGAAGACCCAGAAAATCTAGTAAGTTTTACAAGATACTCAGTACCACCAACTTCACTCAGCATGTTATCTTTTTCAAAAAAATTTTTTAATGTGATGGGATTTGCTATCATCCCTTTATTATTTAAGCTTTCAATTACTTCGTATATTTTTACATGAGCAGGATCATAAAAAATTGCAGAATTAACAATAGTTGAAACCTCATCAATAATATCGTTATTAACCAAAATAGATCCTATCAAAGCTTGTTCAGCTTCTAAATTAGAGGGCTGTTTATTTTCTATTTTAGTTTGTACGGATTTAATATCTTTCACAAATAAATAATATGTTAAAGATTAGCTGTTTAAAGCAAAAAGTTACGCACCATTTTTTTTATTCTGTGGAAAAGTTATCTCGATTGAATTTTGTCTATTTTTAAAGAGATATTTGCTTTTACTTCTGAATGAAAATTAATTTCAGCCTTAAATATACCGATCTTGTTAATTTCTTCTTTAAGTATTATTTGCGAAGGGTTGATTTCTGCCTTAGAACTTTCTTTAATTAAATTTGTTATTTCTTTTGGTTTAACAGTACCATAAAGATCGCCATTATCCTTACATTCTTTAAAGAAAGTAAAAGTTTTATTATTAATTATATCCGCTGTCTCTTTGAATTTATTTTTAATCTCGTTATTCTTTTTATTAAGTTTATCCTTTTGTTTATCAACTAGTTCTTGGTTCTCTTTATTGAACCTTAATGCCTTACCTTGTTTTAATAAAAAATTTCTCCCATAGCCGTCTTTTACTTTTACTTTGTCTCCAATATTTCCAAGATTTAAAATATTTTCTAAAAGTATAATTTCCATTTTATAGCAAACCTAAAATTTTAGCTTTTTTAATTTCTTTCGTAAGCTTTCTTTGCTTATTAAATGAAACAGATGTGATTTTAGACGATAGAATTTTTCCATTCTCAGATACATATTTTCTTAGTAAGCTTACATTTTTATAGTCAACTATTGGAGCATTCTTTACTGACAGCGGACATTTCTTGGAAAATCTTCCATCATTTTTTTGAAATAAGCTCAACTTATTTAAAGAATTTTGACCTTTTTTTTGAAATTTTTTATTTTTTCTTTTCATCTTTATTGTTTTATTTTTTTATTAAAAAATTCATTTTGTGTATCTAATTTTTTATATTTTACTGTTAAATGTCTGATAATCGAGCCGTCAACTTTAATTGTTTTTTCGAAGTTATCTAATGTATTTTTATTTCCTTCAAATTTGAAGTGAATGAAAAAAGCTTTCTTAAAATTATAAATTTTGTTTGCCAATCCTAACAATCCCCATTCTTCAACTTTTATGACTTTTCCAGATGATTTATTAATAATGTCGTTATATTTATCTTTAATACCCTTAACTTCTTTTTCAGCTAAGTCCTGTCTTATAACAATAGTGTTTTCGTAAAATGCCATAATTTAATGTTAATTAATTTTTAATATTTGTTTATAAAGTGTGGTTTATACTATAATGAAGAGTTATAGCAATACTAATATTTGTTAGATAAATTAATATAAATGAACGTCTTATTATTTCCAGGACAAGGTTCACAATCAGTAGGGATGGGTTTAGAATTCTATAATAATTTTAATTTAGTGAAAAAAATATTTCAAGAAGCAGATGAAAAATTAAACTACCCAATTTCAAAAATTATTCTTGAAGGTCCTGAAAATGAATTACAACTAACAAAAAATACTCAACCAGCCATCTTAACAGTTAGCTACTCAATATTTAAAGTATTAAGTGATGAATTCGGATTAAGCTTAAAATCATTTGAATATTTTGCTGGTCATTCACTTGGTGAATATAGTGCTTTAGTTTGTTCTGAATCTTTAAGTTTTAATGATGCAGTTTATCTTCTTCATGAAAGAGGAAAGGCAATGCAAGAAGCTGTTCCAGTAGGAAAAGGAGCTATGATAGCAGTTCTAGGTTTAAAAACAAATGAGATTCAAAATTTAATAGAAAACAGAGAAAATAAAAAGGGCATATGTGAGATAGCAAATGACAATGCCGATGGACAAGTAATAGTAAGTGGAGACAAAGAAAACATCACAGACTTTCAGAATAAACTAAAAGAAAAAAATATTAAGACTATTCCTTTAAAAGTAAGCGCACCCTTTCATTGTATGTTAATGAAACCCGCTGCTGAAAAAATGAAAGAAAAAATAAATAGTATAAATTTCAATTCTCCAAAAGTTAATATTATTAATAATGTTACAGCCAAATCAGTTAAAGAATCAGAAATGATAAAAAAATTATTAATTGATCAAATTTTTTCAACTGTGAGATGGAGAGAGAGTCTATTAACTATGAAAAATAGCGGAATTAGTAATTTTATAGAGATTGGACCAGGAAAGGTTTTGACAGGCATGGCAAAAAGAACAATTAAGGGAGCAAACTGCTTTTCAATTAACACAATTGCTGATATTAAAAATTCGAATGATAAATTTTAAGGACAAAAAAGTTTTTATTACAGGTGCCACAGGTGGAATAGGTAAAAATTTAACAAAAAAATTTTATGATTTAGGTGCAAAAATAGTAGGCAGCGGTACCAATGAGGAAAAATTAAATAATTTAAAGAATGAATTTAGCGGTATCGATGTAGAAAAGTTTAAGTTAGAAGATCACGACAGAATCGAAGAGTTAATCAATAACATTGATAAAAAATTAGACGGAATAGATATTTTGATTAATAACGCAGGTATTACTTTAGATAATCTTTCAATTAGATTAACACAAGAAAATTGGAAAAAAGTCCTCGATATAAATTTAACCTCAAGTTTTTTAATTTGTAAATACGTAGTGAAAAAAATGTTAAAAAAAAAATATGGCAAGATCGTTAATATTACTTCTATAGTAGGACATACTGGTAATGTCGGGCAGGCAAATTATGCCGCTTCTAAAGCTGCTATTATCGCTTTCTCAAAAAGTTTAGCTCTTGAATATGCAAAAAAAAACATAAACATAAATTGCATTTCCCCTGGGTTTATAAAAACTGAGATGACGGATAAAATCAATGAAGAGTTTAAAAAAATTTTAATTGATAAAATTCCCTCAGGCAACCTAGGAACGCCCGAGGATGTTTCAAATTGTGTGGCTTTTCTAGCATCTGATATTTCTCGTTATATTCACGGTGAAACTATACATGTGAATGGCGGTATGTATATGTCTTGACAATTCTATTGAATAATCTATTAAGAAAAAAACAATAATATGAAAGGATCTCATGTCAGACGAAATTAAAGGTAAGATTAAAAAAATAGTAGCTGATCATCTTGGTATTGAAGAAGAAAAAGTTACAGACGAAGCAAGTTTTATAGATGATTTAGGTGCGGATAGCTTAGATACAGTAGAATTAGTTATGGCTTTTGAGGAGGAGTTTGGTTCTGAAATTTCTGATAGTGAAGCTGAAAAAATTTTAACTGTAGGAGATGCTATAAAATTTATTGAAAGCAAAGCTAACAATTAATTTCTTAAAATAAATCAATGGCTCATGATGAAGAAAATATCATGGTTATTTTATCTTCCCCCTCAGGTGTAGGAAAAACAACAATAACCAAAAAAATTCAACAAAAATATCAATCATTTAAAATATCAGTTTCACATACAACCAGGACTCCAAGATCAAATGAAGTCGATGGTGTTGACTATCATTTCATATCAAACAAAAAATTTGAAGAGCTCGTAAAAGAAAAAAAATTTTATGAATATGCTAAAATTTTTGACAATTATTATGGCACCTTAAAAAAAAATGTAGACCTAGCTATCAAAAAAAACGATATTATATTTGATATTGATTGGCAGGGAACACAACAATTATCTAGATTTAAAAATTTAAAATTAATTAAAATTTTTTTAATACCCAGTAGTAAAAGTGAATTAAAGAAAAGACTTGTTAAAAGAAATCAAAATACTTTAGAAGAAATAGAAAAAAGATTTAATTCCTTTGATAAAGATATTAAAAACTGGGTTGATTATGATTATGTAATTATTAACCAAAATTTAGAAGTTTGTTTTAAACAAATTGAAAACATTATTATGAGCAATAAAAAAAATCAATCTTTCTCAATTAGCTCTGTAATTTCATAATAAATATCAGGTTTGATTTCAGATGGTCTTAAAGTATCTTTTAAGTTAGCAATCTTTTTTATTTCGCGATCAGTAAGTATTTTTTTTAAACTTTTATTTATCATTTTTCTTTTATTAGAGAATAAAATATTTGTAATTTTTTCTAAGTTTTCTATTTTCTTTATCTTTTGCTGATTGTTAGATTTAGGCTTAAAATGTATAATCATTGAATTAATTTTTGGTTTAGGAAAAAAACAGTTAGGTGATATTAAAAATTTCTCAATTATTTCAAGTTTATAATTCGTTAAAATTGATAGTCTACCATAGTTTGAGGATGGAAATTGACTTATAATTTTTTCTCCCAACTCTTTTTGAAACATAAAAATAATATTACTAAATCTTGGGGGGAATTTTTTGAATTTAATAATTTTAACTAAAATTTGAGATGAAATATTATAGGGCAGATTACCGAAGATAATTGAATTTTTTTCGACAGCTTCCTCTAAATTAAATGTAAGTATGTCTTTATTAAAAATTTTGATTATTTTATTTTTAAAATACTTTTTTTTTAAAAACTCATACAATTGATTATCTTTTTCAATTATTTTTAAAGATTTTGGTTTTTTTTTTAGAATTTCTTCTGTCAATGCTCCTTTACCAGGACCTATTTCAATTATATTTTTATTTTTAATTTCCGTTAAATTAATAATTTTTTTTATTACATTTTTATCTATCAAGAAGTTTTGACCTAAAGATTTTTTCGTAAATATCATTTTAAAATTTACTTATAAAATTAATACATTTAATAAGACTTTCTGGATTAGCTTTATTTTTTCCAATTAAATTAGAAGCTGTTCCGTGGTCGGGCGATGTTCTTAAATATTTTAAGCCTAAGGTAATGTTAATAGCGTCAAATTTAAATAAAGCCTTAAAGGGACCTAAAATTTGATCGTGATACATTCCAACTATAATGTCATAATTTTTAAAATCATTAATAAAAATTGTATCTGCTACTAATGGACCCTCGATTTTTAATTTTAAATTTTTCAGATTTTTAATAGCTGGAATAATTTTTTTGACTTCCTCAGTATTTTTTCTCATTTCTCCATTATGTGGATTTAAACCTAGAACGGCAATTTTGGGATCAATGCCAAAATTTTTTTTGAAACAAGACCGTAAGTTTAATATCTTATTAAAAATTAGTGATTTTGATATTTTTGAAGAAACTTGTTTTAAATTAATATGAGTAGTTATAGGAACGACTGAAAGTTTTTTGTTATATATCATCATAATTTCTGTATCTTTTTTGATTCTTGATTTTTTTGATAAAAATTCTGTGACACCTATATTTTTGTTTGAAAGAAGATTTTTATTAACTGCACAATTAATTAAACCCGCTACATTACTGCCTAAAGCTAATTTATGTGCAAAATTTAGAGATTTCCTAATGAACAGAGAGGATTCTTTTTTAGGAACAAGAAATGGGTTTTTAAACCTAATATCTATATTGATTATTTTTAAATTTTTATTATTTTGCTTCTCATAAATATTTTTCACTAATATACAATTTATTTTGTAATTTAAATTTTTAAATTGACTTAATATTAAATCGTAATTCGCTACTAAATAAATTCTTTTTTTTAACTGGTCACTCAATTTATTCCAAGATTTGAAAATTATTTCAGAATTGATGCTGTTTGGGTCGCCAAAAACTAATATAATTTTTTTTTTCATTGGTACTCAATTAAGGTTTTGTTTTTTTTAACAGAAAGATGATTATTAGAATAAATAGTCAATAAGTCGTTTGTTTTTTTGTCAATAATAGATTTTTTCAATTTTTCTAAATTTTTTTTATCAAAATTTGATATTTTTCTTTTGTCATTTAAATAAAAAATAAAAAGTGAGTCATTTTTTCTTATAGGTTTAGTATATTCTCCAATATTAATTTTTTTTAATACAGCAAGAAATTCATCAGATAAACTTTTAGAATTTATCCAGCCAATATTTCCACCCTCCAAAGATGATGACGAAATACTGTATTTTTGTGCTGCCTTTTTAAAATCAAAACTTTTTATATACTCCATGAGATTTTGTAATTCATCATCTTTTAAAATATTAGTTTCGATCTCAGATAGATTAAATTCCTCAATTGATTTTTGCTCTAAAATCATTTGATTTAATTCCTTTGTCACATCTTTTTCATCAATATTAACTTTCTTTGCATAAATCTGATAGATAAGATTTTGCCATAAAAATTCTATCTTAATTTCATCCAAAAAAAGATTAAATTCCAATTCGTTATCTTTAAATAAATTTTCAAGATCAGCAACTCCTAAATTAAATCTTGTTGCTAAATTTTCTAAATAATTTGAAACTCTTTGATCGTTGTTTTTTTTGAAATTATATTTTTTAATTTCATCTTTTTTTAATTTGTTGTTAATTAAAGCTTTTAAAGATAATTCTTTAATTTCATTAATATTTGATTGATTTAGTTCTTCACCTGCTAAAAATAAAGTAACTTTAATTTTATTTTCTAATTCATAAGAAGTAATAATTTCATGACCAACTTTCGCGATTATATTAAAATTAGTAGAAGCTGCTGAAACAGAGTTAAAAAAAAATATTAAAGATATTTTAAGAGTAATTAATTTGAGCATCTTCATTATTGATAAAATTTTGGAGAATTTAAATCACCAAAAGGGCTTAATGTAATCTTAAATAAAAGAGAGTTTTCAGCTTCTAGCTCGGAATCATTGTAAAATTCTCTTCTATAAACCAACCCTGCTCTTAAACAATCATTTATATACTCGTAACTTAAATTGTAATACTCAGATGCATTAGTTACAATATTCCTTTTATTATCAAACGTGAACAAGCCATTTTTACCTTGTTTAATTTCTATTGAAGATTTTACGTATTCTTTTGGATCTGTGATTTTTTCTTCTTTCAAATAATCTATATTGAAACTCATATTACCCAAAGAATACTTTGTCTCAACTTCACTATAATTCATCTCTTTAAAATTTTGATCTAATGAATATTTATAACTTAGCTTAAGATTGTTTTTTTCAAAGTTTAAATCTCCAACTACATCTGAAAATCTTTTATCTAAGCTAGATGTATCTGGCTTTCTTTTATCAGTTTTCTTTTCATTTATAATTTGTCCGATAGAAAAGTTTAATTCTTGATCGTTTTTAAAAGATTTTTTATAATCAATTCCATAGGTTAAACTTGTACCTCCCTCCAGACTAGAAGTAGATCCCAATCTATCTAAACTAAAAATATTCTTATTGTGTAAGTCGAGATCATTCGTATCTTTTTTCATATGATTTGGCGCATATTTAAAAAGTAGTTTTGGAGTAAGGAGATGTCCATAATTTTTTGGACTTCCTTTTACAAGATCTATGCTAGCCAAATATCCAATAGCACCAAAAAATTCATGAGTTAGTTCTTGTTTAAGTTTATCAACGTTTTTGACTTCATAATTCACATTCTTTAATTTAGTTATAAACTTTCCATCATAAGGAATATTTCCAAACTTTTTGTCAAAAGTCCAATCTAAATCATTAATAAAAAATTTTTCAGATTTATTAGTATCATAATTAC
Source organism: Candidatus Pelagibacter sp. (assembly GCA_045566055.1). GTDB lineage: Bacteria > Pseudomonadota > Alphaproteobacteria > Pelagibacterales > Pelagibacteraceae > Pelagilacustribacter. The sequence goes on from JBJLED010000027.1 coordinate 27,719, forward strand.
TCATTTTCATATTAGTGTTAAAATTTCCATAACCAAAGTTATTACTGTAGAGGTTTTTATTAAAGTTTAGTTCAGGTAAAATATATTCATACTTGTCGTTATAATCATCACTAATGTCTGTGAAAACGCTAGAATGTAAATTGAAAAATTGGTCTTTTTCACTATCAAAATAGTCATAATTAATAAAATTTTTAAGTGAATTAGTTTGATAATTGTCAATCAATGTTGAATCAATTCTATATAATTTTAGATATTTTTTATTAGAAACGCTTTGAATATTAACTTCTAGATTAGCTTCTTTGTTTTCACTTAAGAAATATTTTTTTTTAAATTTAGAAAAAAAATGTGACTTATCTCCTGATTTTTTCGAGGCAGTTTCCTTTTTATAGCCACCTGTGTAACCAAAATCTAAAATAAGGTCAGAGTTTAAGAAAGCTTGACGGTATTCACCAAGAACTAAAGGATGCTCACTAACAAATAATCTATTTTTAAATGTAAGGTCTTTGTCTTTATTTATTGCCCAAAAATATGGAATATTAATACTGGCACCAAGATTTTTTGTATCTGAAATAGATGGAATTAGAAATCCTGATCTTCTCTTCACTGTAGGATCTGGATGAGCTAATTTTGGTAAAAATAAAATTGGAATATCATAAACTTTAATTACCACATTATCGTAATAGATTGTTTTTTTTATATTATCATGTTTAATATTTTTAGCTCTTAATTCCCAGGCAGGACATTTATCATTCTTTCTATAGTTACATGTTGTAAAAACACTTTTAATAAAATTTGACTGATCTTCTTTTATACTAATCGCATTTGAAAAAATTCGCGGCTTATTATTTTCATTCGTTTTAAAACTCTTGTCATTTAAATAAGCTTTAGCATCTGTACCAAAAAGTTCTTTACTTTTTTCATCAATATAAATTTGAGAAAATTTGTATGTATTTCCTTGCCCGTCGCTTACTTCTATATTTCCTATTGATTTAATTTTTTTTTCTTTTATTTGGTATTCGAAATTTTCTAAAAATATTTCATTTTTTTGAACATCAGTAATCGTTGATGTGTTTTTAGAAAATATAATATTTTTTTGATTATCTAAAATTATATTTTTACTTTTTATGGAATATCCTTCCGCTGTAAGAACTATTACATTTCCTTTAATATCTAATTTTTTAAATTTATTATCATATAAAACATAATCACTTTTAATTATATTGTTCATTTCATCTTTAATAATCACCTCATCTTGAAATATTGTAATTTCTTTCTTTTTATCTATAGAAATTTTTTTTGATTTAATATCCAAATTCTCTAAAGCAAAAACTTCAGAAAAAAATAATAAAATAAAAATTATTAAAAAATTATTTTTCATTAATTTGCAAAACCCCAATTAAACTAAAGATACCAATAGAAATAATTGGTATCCAATTTGCTAATTTTAGTGATATTCTATTAGTCTGTCCTAATGCAATACTCAAATCTTTTAAATAATAAATGATTACACAGGCAAGGATTCCTATAAAAATAAACTTTACATTATTTGATTTCTTTAAAGTGCCAAGAGCTAGAATACTCGCTAAGGAAGACATAATAAATAAGAAAAACGGCATTGATAACATAGAGTGTAAACTTTGCTCTAAAAAAATTTTATTATAACCTTGATTTATTAAGTTTTTAAAATTTAAAATAAGATCTATAAATGACAACGTTTCAAAGTTTTTGAATAAACTTATAATTTTTTCATATGTATATATAGAATCTATCGTCGTACTTTTCATATTTTTTATAGCCTCATTGCTTTTAAAAATCGATACTTCTTCTAATACCCATCTATTTTCTTTAATATTTCCATTTTTAGAATAGATTTTTTCTTTCAAAGTGAAATTTTCATCTAAATTAAATATTAAAATATTATTTAAATTTTCCTCTTTATATTTTGAAGCTGTAATTATTCTATAACCTTGATCGAGGTTTTCTTTTATCCATAATCCATTGTTATTAAAAGTTACTAAATGATCAATGTCTTTGGAATAAATTGATTTTGTTCTTTCATAATATTTTGACATGGTAGAAGTTATAGGATTTATTAGAAAAAGAACTATCCAACCTATTAAAAAAGATGTTACAGATAAAATTGTAAATATTTTTAAATTATAATACCCAAAAATTTTTATTGAAAGCAAATCTTTATTATTTCTTATATCAACTAAAAATTTCAAACTAGAAACAAATATTATAAATGGAAGTAAATTAATTAACATACCAGGTATGAATACGATTGATAAAAATAGTGGTGTTAAAAAAGAAACTTCAAGATTTTTAAAAAATTCAATTTCTTCAAACAGATTTAATATTAATCCAAATGAGTAAAAAAATAAAAAAACTTTTACAAATGATTTTAAATAATTCTTCAATAAATAATTAAAAATAACGTTATGCATTAATTTTTGTCTCTTTTGAAAATTTATATTTTATATAAGTGTAAATTAAAATTGATAATACTAATGGTGAAAAAATGAATAAATTAGTTATTAAAAAATTTTTTCCGGTATATCTTACTAATAGTTCTGCATAGAGCAAAACAATAAAAGAGTATCCGAATATACTAATCTTATTAAATAATAACTTATTTTTTGTTTTAATTAAAAGCAGGGAACTAATTAATGCTACCAACGGTAAAAATAATGGTAAAATAATTCTTCTATTTAAAGTTGGAAAAATCTCTTTCTTAAAATTTCCTTTACAATTTTTGTCATTATAGTAATTGTTTTTTGCACATCCAATAAGTTTTATAGTTGAAGTCTCTTGAATTTTAGGTTTTTTAATTGTCGTATTTGTTATATTCGTTAAATCAATTTTTATTTTTTCAAATTTCAAGACATCATTCTCCAGATTATTTTTAGAAGAAATGATACTGCCGTTATATAGTACAAGTTGCTTTTCTTTTACTATTCCACTTTTAGCTATTATAGTTGTAGAATTATTTATTTCTTGGTTAGCAATAATATTATTTAAATTATTAGAATCATCGTGTAAAAAAATATTTGATATTTTATTTTCAAATTTACTGTCAACAATAAAAGTTAGTCCCTTAAAAGTATCAGTAAATTTTTGAATTTTAAAAGCAGGCAGAAGAGAAGTTAAATTTTGATTAGATAACAATGATCTTGATTTATTAAGAGCTGCTGGAGTTAATATTATTGAAAGTAAAAGATGAAAGATCGTTACAATAATAGAAACAAATAAAAAAAGATTTACAATTTGAATTTTTCTTACTCCAGAGGTCCATAAAATTATAAATTCATTTTCTTGTATTTGTCTTACTATAAAAATTGAAATAGCTAACAAAAATGATAATGGAATAAATTTTGTGATTATTCCAAATACATTTAATATTGAGTATTCAAAATAAGTAGCTACCGAGTAACCACTTTCAACTATGAGATCAAGAAAGTTCACTGCGCGAACGGTCCAGGCAATCAAAGATAAGCTAAGTAAAATCGTTGTAAATATTTTTATTATCTCTAGACAGTAATTCTGATAAATTTTGTTTTGAAGCATATGAATTTAATGTATAATTAATTCATCTTTAAACTAAATTCAATTAAAGGTTTAATTGTGATAAATTTACCGTTGAAATCTTATATTTTTGATCATATATAGCTTTCAACCCAATTTGAAACATTAAAAATTATGTCTTTAAAAATAAATTATTTAAAAAAATCGACCGATAAGAAATCACCAAATTTAGTCTTATTTACCAATGACAAATTTGATACCAAAAGTATAAAAAAATATCTTACTAGCTCTGAATATTTTTATATTAATGATCTTCTTAAAAATAGTGACTTAAAAAAAAAGATATTAATTTTTGAGATAAATTCAAAAAAAAAAATCATTCTTATATCAATTAAAAAAGATTTTAATACCTCAGATGTAGAAAGTCTAGGAGCAGAATTTTACATATATGTGAATCATACAAAAAAAAATACTGACTATATCCTAAATTCTGATAGCGCAATAAGTAAACAAAAAGAATTTATAAGTCACTTTCTTCATGGTTTGAAATTAAAATCATATGAATTTAAAAAATATAAAACAAAAAAAGTAAATAGAATTATTTCTATTAATATAATTGGCGAAAAAAATAAACCTTCAATTAAAGATCAGTTAAAATTTAAAGCTTTAGAAGAGGGGACCTTTTATGCAAGAGATTTAGTTTCCGAGCCTGGAAATATTTTACATCCTGATGAGTATGTTAAGAGAATCAATTCACTTAAAAAAGACGGTTTAAAAATAAGTGTATTTGATAAAAGAAAATTGAAAAAGTTAGGCATGAATGCTTTGCTTGGAGTTGGAATGGGAAGTATAAGAGGTTCTTACCTTGTAACAATTGAATGGAACGGATTAAAAAATAATTCTCGCCCATTAGCTTTTGTAGGTAAAGGAGTTACCTTTGATACTGGTGGATATTCATTAAAACCCGCTAGGTTTATGGAAGATATGACATATGATATGGCAGGTTCCGCTGCTGTGGTTGGTTTAATGAAAAATTTAGCAATAAGAAAAGCTAAAATTAATGCTGTTGGAGTTGTGGGTCTTGTAGAAAATATGGTTAGCGGCGTTGCTCAACGACCAGGAGATATTGTAAAATCATATAGCGGAAAAACAATTGAAGTATTAAATACAGATGCAGAAGGAAGATTAGTTTTAGCCGATGCAATTACTTATACTGAAAAAAAGTTCAAACCGAAAATTATAGTTGATCTAGCAACTTTGACAGGTGCTATAATAGTTTGTTTAGGTTCTGAATACGCGGGACTATTTTCAAATGACGATAAACTATCTAAACAAATCATAATTTCTGGAGAAAAAGTTGAAGAAAAACTTTGGAGAATGCCGCTTCACAAAAATTATGATAAACTTATGAATTCTAAAAATGCTGATATGCAAAATATAAATTATGTTGGTGGCGCAGGATCAACAACTGCTGCACAATTTTTACAAAGATTTATCTTGAATAAAACACCTTGGGCACACCTAGATATCGCTGGTATGGCTTTCTCAAAATATGGTGGAGCTTTAAATTCAGGAGGGGCAACAGGTTTCGGTGTAAGATTATTAAATAAATTAATAGAGGAAAATTATGAATAAAATTGAGCAAACTTTATCAATAATAAAACCCGACGCAGTAGAGAGAAACTTGGTTGAGGAAATTAAGGAAATTTTTTTTAAAAACAATTTTACAATAAAAGAAAGTAAAAAAATTCATATTACAAAAGATGAAGCATCGGAATTTTATAAAGTTCACCAATCAAAACCTTTTTATAATGATTTATGCGCATATTTATCCTCTGGACCAATAGTAGTAATGATTCTGGAGCGAGAGAGCGCAGTTACCGCTAATAGAAAATTAATGGGAGCTACCAATCCAAAAGAGGCTGAGGATAATACTATAAGAAAATTGTATGGAATTTCAATAGACAAGAACTCAGTACATGGTTCGGACTCATTAGATAATGCAAAGAAAGAAATTGATTTTTTTTTTAAAAGCTAACATTTCTAAAAATTTTTATTATAGCTTCTGGAAAGGCTTTATATTCTAAAGCTTGAGTCTTTGTCTTTAAAATTATTTCATTATCATTTTCATTTATACTAAATTTTTTCTGTATTATTGTCCTTCCGCTATCTAGTTTATTATTCACGTAGTGAACTGTACATCCAGCCTCTTTTTCTTTTTCTTTTAACATCCTAGAGAAAGTGTTTAAGCCTTTAAACTTTGGTAGAAGTGATGGGTGAATATTGATAATTTTGTTTTTATAATATTTTACTAATTTTTCTGGAATTATTTTCATAAATCCAGCAAGACAAATAAAAGATATTTTATGTTTTCTTAAATAAAATAAAACTTTATTCTCGTGATTTCTAATTTTTGTATCGATAAATATATAAGGTATGTTGTATTTTTTCGCATAATTGATTCCATAAGCTTTTTTATTATTGCTTATTACCAAACTAACCTTAATAGGAAAGTTGGCATTTCTTGAACTTGCAATAAGATTAAAGAGATTTGAACCTTTACCAGATATAAAAATACAGGTTTTTTTTTTTACCATTTTAAAGTATTGAACAAATTTACTTTACTTTTGCTCTTTGCGACAAAACCGATTTCATAAGGCGTAAAATTTGTTGGAAATATTTTCTTTATTTTTGAAATATTTTTTTTGTTTGCAATAAGACAAAAACCAACTCCACAATTAAAGGTTCTAATCATTTCTTGATCTGAAATATTCTTATTTTTTAACCATTTAAATATTTTCTGAATTTTTATCTTTGATAGGTCAATATTTAAAGATAAATTTGTAGGCACAGATCTTAATAAATTTTCGATTAATCCACCACCAGTTATATGAGCTGCAGCATTTATTAAATTTTTATCATTAAGCTTTAAAATTTCTTTGGAATATATTTTCGTAGGTTTCAAAATTTCTTTTTTTAAATCACTAGGCAATTTATTTTTTTTTAAAATAGACCGTACTAGAGAATATCCATTCGAGTGAATACCACTAGATGGAATAGCTAATATTACATCATTTTTTTTAACATTTTTTTTATCTAATAATTTTTTTTTTGAAACAATGCCAACACTAAAACCAGCTAAATCAAATTTATCTTTTGAATATATTCCAGGCATTTCCGCTGTCTCTCCACCAATTAATTTGCATTGAGAAATTTGACAACCTTTAAAAATACCTTTTAAAATTTTTTTTATCTTTTTTAGTTCTAATTTACCAACAGCTATATAATCTAAAAAAAATAATGGCTTAGCTCCTTGAACTATCAAGTCATTAACACACATTGCAACTAAGTCGATTCCAATAGTATCAAATTTTTTGAATTTATTGGCTAAATCAATTTTAGTTCCAACTCCATCAGTGCAAGACACGATGATAGGATCTTTAATTTTGGTATTACTTAGATCAAACAAAGAACCAAATCCGCCAATAACATCTTTTTTTAAAGGATCTTTGGATTTTTTGTCATTTTTTTGTGATATTTTTGATATATGTTTTACCAGTTTATTTGCTAACGAAATGTTAACACCACTTTTTTTATAACTATTTTCATTTTTTTTCATTTATAAATTGATAATTATTTTTTTATGAAATTGTATATACAAATAACGTTTATATTAATTGTTTTTTTTCATACTAACACTCTTTTTTCTGAGAATAACTTATTTAGTGTTAATAATATTGAATTAGAAAAAAAGAACAAAATATCAAATAACTCTCTAGCGGATCAGGCAATCAAAAAAGGTTTTAATCAACTAATAAATAGAATTTTATTAACAAGAGACAAAGAAAACTTTTCTGATTTAAATCTTACTAGGATTAAACAACTGGTTACTTATTACAGAGTCTCCACAGTCTCAGAGGAGACAAATAAAGAACTTTTAAACTTTAGTATAACATTTGATAAAGATAAAATTCATCAGTTATTTTATCAAAGGGGAATCTCATACTCTGAAATTCTTGATAAAGAATTGTACATTTTGCCTATTTTAATTAAAAACAATGAAGTATTTATATTTAATAATAATTTCTTTTATAAAAATTGGACTGAGTTTTATAAAGAAAATTTAATTGAATTTATTATTCCTTTAGAAAATATAGAAATAATTCAAAAAGTTAATAAAAATAAAGATAACTTGATCAATTTAGAAATAAGTAATTTACTTCGAGAATATTCAAAAAAAAATTTGGCATTAGTTTTTATTGAAGATAATAAAAATATGAAAAAAGTATATATAAAATCAAAAATACAAGGAAAAAATATTTCGAAGAGTTTAAATTTTAAAAAACAGAGTTTTAATGATAAAGAATTTAATATAAAAATAATTATAGAAACTAAAAAAGAACTTATTAATTTGATTAAGTCAAAAAATTTAATTGATATAAGAACACCGTCTTTTTTAAATGCAAAATTAGAAATTAATAAAACAAATTCTCTTATAGAACTAAATTCAAGAATAAAAAATATTGACTCAGTTGAAAAAATTTATATTCAAGAATTTAATAAAAATTTTGTAAACTTAAAAATTAAATATCTCGGTAAATTAGAAAAAATAATTAATCAACTGAAAAATGAAAAAATTAATTTACAACTTTTAGACGATACATGGATTATAAAGACATTATAAATAATGGACCAGCTTATTTTTAAATTTCCATTCTCAAAGAAGTATTATGAACAAGATTTTTTTGTTTCTAGTAATAACTTTTCAGCATACAAATTAATCGAAGATTGGCCAAGCTGGCCAGGCAAATGGTTAAACATTTTTGGCGCTTCTGGCTCTGGAAAAACACACTTATCAAAAATTTTGGAAAAAAAAATTGATAAAATC
>JBJLED010000028.1:0-33903 GCA_045566055.1 Candidatus Pelagibacter sp.
CCAGACTCGAACTGGCACTCCGCAAGCGGCAAGGATTTTAAGTCCTTTGTGTCTACCAATTTCACCACGAGGGCTCCTAGATTTCGCATTGTTATATCTGTATTCTTTTATAACTCAACTTCTTTAACGAATGCAAATTATTTTGGTGTATGACTGGTGTATGACCAGCTTGATAGATATTAATAAATTTTAAATTATCCAAATAATTTTGGTACAATATCATCTAATTCAGCAGTTATCTTATGATTATCATTATTTTTATGAGCTTCTTTACTCATGAGTGATAATTTTTTATGTACAGATTTTGATTTATCAAACTTTGGAATTTTGAAGTATTTTAGAATATGTGAGGAAAAAAACCATTCAACAAATGAATTTATAAAATTTGTACAAATTTTAGAATTCAATATTGCACATATATAATGAGCTTCATCGAGATTATTTAAAGGTATCATTAAAACATTATGATCTGGAATAATTATTTTATTTTTATCATTTCCAATTACGACTGACTGCATATTTCCTGCTATTGCTTTCCATACAACTTTATATTTAGAAAATGTATACGGACCAATATCAAAACAAGCATACTGAGGGTAGTTTAAACTTTTTAGATGCTTATTATATATGCCTCTTTTAAATAATTTAGATTTATAATCACTATCCTCAAAATATCTCCACGCTCTTGGGAAATTCCTTGTTACTTTATCTTTGCTTAAAGGTCTTCCACTATTTTGATCATATAATAATATTTGCTTATATTCTAATTTGTATTTCCATTTAGAAAAGTTTTTACCTCGTAATAATGGATAAAGAGATTTATCTTCAATCCAAAATGTCTTTTGTCTTAATGGAGTTTTGCTTGTAGCAACACAATTTATAACCTCAGTTATATTACCTTTTTTTTTGTTTTCCTTAACCCAAAAAACCCCATTTAAACTTGAATCTACTCCTTTACGTGCCCTATAATAAGATTCTCCAACTAATTTTTTAAAAAAATTAATTTCTTGTTTCGATCCTGTTAACCAGGGAGATGTGATATCATTTTGATCTATAGGAACTGCTGTTTGTTTTATTGCTTTGCAATTATTTATTACAGAATCTAACACATGTTTTTCTTTGGACTTCCAATTCTCAGGTTTTTTCCATTTTAAATATTCAACTGGATAAGAATTCTTCAAACCTTTCTTTGCTAGAAACAAAGAAGGTTTTGTGCTTGCATCAAAAGGATTTATTTCAACAAAATCATCAACAGATATTACTCCTAAATCAAAAGAGTCTTTAATTTTAAATGATCTAAATCCTTCTCCACCCCCTTTTGATTTAAATAGATTTAATGGTAATAAAAAAGCAATAACTCCATTTTTTTTTAAAAAAATATCAGAAACAATATAAGTGAGAAGTACACAAATATCATCATGTGCACTTCCAAGTCTTGCATCTAAACCTTTATGTCTAAACAAATTATAGGCGTAATGAGACCAATATTTTTTTATTGAATCCCTATAAGACTCAGGCAAATTTTGCCAATTAACCCATGGTGGATTTCCAATTATAAAATCAACATTGTTTATAAATATAGGTGAAAAAAAATTTTTTATAATATTGCTCCAAACTCCATTAATACCTTTTTTTTCAAGCTCAGTAAGTTGGTTAAATAATTCTTTTATATGTTTATCAATATCTTTCTCTGGATACTCTAATTCAGAATAAATTAAATTTTTAGTATCTACATAAGATTGCTTATTAATGATTGCATCATGTAATTTTGTCATGATTTGAGTAAATTTTTTATTTTCAACAAACTCTTTGTTTAGTTTAAAATTACCAACTTTAGTTGGTATTACATAATGGTCTTCTTTTTCATACTTGTGTTCCAAAGGTGCTAACATGGAGTCACTTAAATAAATTGGAATTTCTATATTTTCATAATTCACATTGTTCAGGTGTTTTTCACCTATAGATACAAGATAATTAATTTTACTAGATGTGACAGCTAGTGGGTTTAGGTCAATACCACTTATATTTTCTAATATTTTTTTAACTATTTCCTCACTCTTCAGATTAAGATTTTCCTTTTTAAATGTTGAGATTAATTTTGAAATAAAAGTTCCAGAGCCACAGGCAGGATCTAAAACTTTACTGTTTTTATCTCCACAATAACCTGATTTTTTAATAACATATTCAGCAAGCCAATCTGCTGTATAATATTCACCCAAAGCATGTCTGAGTTCTTTTGGTGAAATAGATTGATAAAGATCCCTCAAAATATCATCATTGAATAATTCACTAGCGCTTAAAGTTTTTGTTGAATAAGTGTTAATTAAATTAGAAATATTTTTAACTTGGTCATTAAGTTGTTTTGAATTTTCGTATATAAACCAATGAAAAAAGGTTGCTTCTATTAAATTTGGGAAGCCAACATCTTTAAAAGGTTTTCCATCAAATATATTTTCATAAATATCTAACAATTCTTTATTTTCACTTGAAGAAAATTTATTAAAATAAAAGTTTACATCTAAATCTTTGCTAAAAGATGAGCCTAATTTTAAAGCAATAAAATTCAATAATATTGAATAATAAGTATGAATTGAAAAAGCTAATAAGTCTATTTCTGGATTTTTTATACCAAAAAAATTATTTGAAAAATTTGTAAGATTTTTTTTAGATTTAAAATCATACCCACAAATCTCTTGAAAATAAATTTTCCATTGATCAAATAATATTGAAGCCTTCTTTGTTTTATGGCTTTTTATCAAATCATAAATCGTTTCAATTGTATTAATATAGTTTTTAGAATTGTATCCAAAATCTTCAATTAAATTATCTGACTTAAAGGCCTTTGGTTCAGTTAGACCAGAGACAAGTTTATCTAAAAGATCACTAAAATTTGTATTTTCTAGATTATATGGGCCCTCTACAATAAACATCATTTTCAAGTTCATATTGATAAGCAACCTTTATGCCATCAAAAATAATACCTACTATATTCTTTTTATTAATTTTTTTTTTATCTGAAATCCCTTTAATATGTCTAGATACTTGATCCTGAATTTTTTTAAATTTCTTTTGTGTTTTATGTTCTGGAATATCACCTGGTGCTTTAAATTCTAAAACAACAGAACCATATAAAGAGTCTAATCTACCTTCAAGAACAGTAACTTCTTGTTTTATTTGTTCAAAAGGCAATTTTAAGGAACTAAGTATTTTTGTAGAAAATATAAATTTTAAATCTTCCTCTGTTTTGCAAGATAAAACGGACTTTTTAAACTCATCATATTGGATATCCGCGCTCAAATTATTTTAAGTCCTTTGTGTCTACCAATTTCACCACGAGGGCACTGTGTTATTTTTATTGTTAATGTTAATATATTAATACACAAGAGTTTTAAAGATGTAAAAAAAATTATCTTCCTACGAGGTTTAAAACTCTGTTTCTGAATATAATAAATCAAATTTGTAGTTTTTTGGAGTTCTTTTCAAATAAATTGTTTTATTTATGATTTTTGATAATTTAGATTTTTTTAAAATAGATTTTGATTTATCTATATAAAATTCTCCACAAAAATGAACCTTAAAATATTTTTGAATAAGTGAGTAAAAAATTAATAAGTTTTTTTTTAAGAAGCTTGTGTCTGAACAGTAGATTATGTTTAAAGTTTTAAAGAAACGTTTTTTCTTCGTTAAATCACTTATGATGAAACAATTTTTCTTAGAAATCGAGTTGAAGAAAATAAATTTTTTAAATCTAGAGTTTTTATAATCCTTTATAATTTTTTGGTGAAATTTGTTTACTTTTTTCATTAATAAGTTTTGCTTATGTAGAATATCAAAACCTAGATCAGTATTTTTTAAAAAAAATTTCTTAATAAAAATAATTTTGTATTCCATATTTAATTTTTTGAAACCTAACTTTAGAAAAGTTTTTTCCAGTCTGGGAAGTGAACTTAAAACAGTTATAATGCAATTGTTTTTTATTTGATCTATAAGCATTGATGATCCAATACGATGATTTACATCGACCATCCACGAGTGAATATTGCAATTTAAAAATTTTTTTTTATTATATTTTTTTTGAGAAAAAGTTGTTCCAACAAATCCAACTATTTTTTTTTCATATGTTAAGACATTACAAATTGGATATTTTTTGTTAATAAAATTATTAAAAAGAAATAATACTTTTGAATAGTTAAGATTGTTTTGTTTTTTTAAATATTTAAGAGTTTGATTATATAAATGACCATTAAAAAAAACTTTTTCTACTTTATAATTTTTTAACCAAGTTTTATGAATTTTTTTTGAACCATGCATCAAGCAATTAAGGATTTTTTCTTTAATGCAGAGATAATTTTTTTAACACTTTTGATTTCAGCAATATTTTTTACTTTGCCAATTTTTCCATTAAGTTTTTTATCAATCGCACTAATTATATCTAATTGGGCTAAAGAGTCCCAGCTGTCCATTTTTTCATAATTATCAATTTTCTCTATTTTTTGCGGACTTATCTTAAGAATTTTGGAAATTATTTTTAATATATCTTCTTTAGAAATTTTATTTTTCATTGCAAGTTAATAAGCAATATATATCTCAGACGAATACAAAATCAAACCATATTTTGTTTTGTAACTTATTATTCCTTTCTTTTTTAAATTTTCTAGAAGTCTTTTATTTGAATACATGCTTTTCGGTAATGGCCAATCTTTGGAAATTACAAGTTTCACATTTTTAAAATTTTTTCTGGCTGTTTGAAGGATTTTTTTTTTTATTAGATAAAGTTACAATAGGAAAAATAAGCTTCCCATTATTTTTTAAATATTTTTTTGAAACTTTTAAAACATCATTAACTAGATCAGTCCCGTCTTCACCACAATCGCAAGGTATTCCGTTCTTGTACCAAGGAGATACATTAGCAACTTTTTTAGCTATGGCTGAAATTGACTCTATGATTAAATCAAATTTTTCTCCTTCCCACGGTTCGTACATCGTGCCACTTTTGGCTAAAATCTTAATTTTATTTTTTTTTGCGTTTCTTTTACATAATGAGATTGCTTCTTTTGAAATATCTGAAAAAAAATACTTATTTTTGAATTTTGTTTTTTTGGCTACTGATAAACCGACATACCCGGTACCACAACCCAAATCTAGAATATCTGATTTTTTTTTGAGAGTTTTTAAGGTGCTTTCCACAAGAAGTCCTGTGGTTGCATTTGGCGTAAAGACTTTTTTTTCAACTTTAATCATGTTTTATAAAATATTATTCCACTTTATTAATGCTGAACCCCAGGATAAACCAACGCCATATCCTGCTATTACAATCTTATTATTATTAAATATTTTCTTTTTTGTACATGCATCTTTTAATGCTATGGGAATTGAAGCCGAAATTGTATTGCCAACTTTACCGTAATTTTCAAAAGTTTTCTCTTTTTTTAAGGAAAGTCTTCTATTTATGTTATCCAAAATATATTTACTCGCTTGATGAAATATAAATTTATCTATTTTGTTTCTATTTATTTTTATTCTCTTCAACAATGCCTCTACATTATTAGGGACCACATCCATCGCAAAAGTTAATACTTTTGCTCCGTTCATAACAATTTCATTTGTTTCAGACGATAATAATAATGCATCGGCACCGGAGCCATCTGCTCCTAATTCAAATGGACCAATATTATTTTTTTTGTTTTTTGAGATTAATGTAGCTGCTGCAGCGTCAGAGAAGATAGGTCTACAAGCTGTATTTGTTCTACTTATGTGTTTTGTATAAGTATCAGCACATACTATTATTCCATTACTAACTTGTTTTGATTCTATTAAACTAGAAGCCATTCTTAAAGCGTAAATAAATCCTGAACAACCTAAGTTGATATCAAAAGCTATTATATCTTTTCTTAAATTTAACCTATTTTGAATAATACAGGCTGAGGTTGGTATTCTGAAATTTGATGTTTGAGATACTAAAATTAAAAAATCTATTTTTTTTTTTGGAAATTTTTTAAGAATTTTTTTTATCGCTTTAACACTAATATCTATGACAGTTTCATTTTCTCCAGAAATATAACGATTATTGATACCCGTCTTTTCTTTAATTCTATCAATATTTACTTTGGGATTATGCATTTTAAAAATTTTATTATTCTCTTTTTTTTTCGGAAGAAAATACTCAATTGCTAATATTTTTGACCCAATCATGCTTTTATGTATCATATTTTTTTTTATAATAATATTTAAACTTTTTACGATTCAAAATATAAAAAAAATTTATTAATTAGATTTATATTGATAAAGATTTACTATAAAAAGAAGTCTCATGAAAAGTATTTTAATTTATAATTCAGGTGGGGGTTTAGGCGACTCTATTCAAATAATTCCATTAATCCTTAGTATTAAAAATCATTTTAGAAGATCAAATATATATTATTTAGGTGCACACCCAAATCATTTTGATGGTAAATTGAAAGAATATAGCATCAAAGTTCATACTCTAGATTTAAACCTAAGATATTTTGGATTTAGATGGTGGCATTTTTTGTTTGTAAAGAAGAATTTTAAAAAGAAAAATGAGGATAAATTTGACCTTATTATTGATTTACAATCAAAATTTAGAAATTCTTTAATTCTCAAAAGAATACCTCACAAACATTTTTACTCCACAACTTTTGGTAATTTTTTTTTAACAAAAAAAGTAAAGTTTAGTTCAAAAAACCATATTGATAATCTGAGTATTTTGTTAAATGAAAAGATTAAGGTTATAAATTTTAATTGCAATAAGCTACCTAAAAATTTAATAAATGAAGCAAAAAGATTGCTTCCGAAATCAGGCTATATAGGATTTTCAATCACCCAAGGTAATGAATATAGAAAAAAAAGCTGGTCTATATATAAATTTATTTCACTTGCTAATAAATCTTTAATTAAAAATAAAATCCCAGTTTTTTTCATTGAAAAAAATCAAGAACAATTAATAGAAAAAATAAAAAATCAAGTTCCTGGAGCGTTATTCCCTGAAACAAAATCTCAGTTAACTTGCCCTGCTCTTGTTACTGCTTTAACTACAAGATTAGACCAAGCTGTTTCTATCGATAATGGTGTAATGCATATGATGGGGCTTGCTGACATTCCGATGATCGTATTATTTGGACCTACTAATTCTGATAAATTTGCACCCAAAAATAATTATACAAAAGTATTAGATAGCAAAAAAATTCATAATACTTCTGACATAGAGTCTTTAACGGTTGATGAAGTGTATAATTTATTTTAAATTTTTAATTCTTTTAATTTTTTTAACTTAACTAATTTTTTAAGGTCTTTTCTTACGCTACTTAATTTAGATAATGAATTAGATCTGGTAACAATTGCTACTCCAATTTTACCAAGCCTAAAAAATGGATAACTTCCTATCTCGACAAATTTTTTATATTTTTTTTGAATAAAACCCAATTGTTTAGAAATATTACTCTCAACTGTGTAAAGGTTTAATGTTTGGCTATAAACTTTAAGACCTTTGATTAAATAAATTTTACAATTTTCTATCATAGAATTTAAAATTGATGGAACTCCTGGTAGCGATAAAACATTTTTGGTAATAAATCCTGGTGCAGCACTTGAGGGATTATAAATCAGTTTTGCGCCTCTCGGCATTTTGGCCATTTTTTTTCTACCATCATTAAATTTTTCTCTCCCGTAATATTTTTCTAGTATTTGGTATGCTTCTTTATGAAATTCGTATTTGACATTAAAAGCTTTTGATATTGATTTAGCAGTTATATCATCATGGGTGGGTCCAATGCCTCCAGTGGTAAAAACATAATTAAAGTTTTTTGATAGAATTTGAATATTTTTTACTATAATTTTTTCCTCATCTGGAATTATCCGAACTTCTTTAACTGAAATCCCACATTTAGAATTTAACCAATTAGAAATAAATGCTATATTTTTATCCTGAGTACGGCCGGAAAGTATCTCGTTTCCAATTATTAAAATTGCGGCATTTACTTTTTTATATTTATTCATAGAAGTAATAATTATATATGAAATTTCAAAATAAATTAATACCAGGACTATTAATTAAAAGATACAAACGTTTTTTTGTAGATGTAAAAGTGAATAACCAAAATATTACTGCACATTGCCCAAACACAGGATCTATGTATGGTCTTTTAAAAAAAGGTAATAAAGTTTGGATCAGCAAATCTAATAATCCTAAAAGAAAACTAAAATACACTTTGGAAATTATTGAAGTAAACAATTCAAAAATTGGAGTTAATACTCACTCTACTAATAAAATTGTTCTCCATGCGCTTCAAAATAAATTAATTAATGAATTCAATCAAATCAAAGAAATAAGACCTGAAACAAAATTTGGCTCAAATACTAGATTTGATTTTTTAATTTTTAATAGAAAAGATAAAATTTTTTTAGAGGTGAAAAATGTTACTCTTTCAAGAGTAGATGGACAAGCTGAATTTCCTGATGCAATTACCGAAAGAGGATTAAAACATATAAGTGAACTAAACATAGCAAGTAAAAGAGGTTATAAAGTTTATATTTTATTCGTTATTCAGAGAAATGATTGTAAATCTTTTTCAATTGCTAAAGATATAGATCTAGATTATGCAAACGCTTTAGATAAAGCTGTTAAAAACAAATTAAATATCCTTTGCTACGATTGTAAATTTTCCTCAAAAGGAATAAAACTTAATAAAAAAATTAAGTATAAAAATAAATGAGTAAAAATATCAAAGAAGCTTTTGAAAAAACAAAAATTGCAGGAACTATTGCTGCTGGTGCTCTAGATCAGCTTAGCAAGATTATTAAACCAGGTATTACTACTGATGAAATAGATAAGATTTGTTACGAATATATTAATGACAATAAAGCATATTCTGCTCCACTATTTTACAGAGGTTTTCCTAAGTCCTGTTGTACTTCAGTTAATCATGTAGTTTGTCACGGTATTCCATCCAGTAAGGTTTTAAAAGAGGGTGATATTATAAATGTTGATGTTACAGCTTTTAAGGATGAATGGCATGGAGATACTAGCAGGATGTTTAAAGTGGGAGAAATATCAGTTAAAGCTGAAAAATTAATTAAAGCAACATACGAGTCAATGATGAAAGCAATTAATATTGTTAAAGACGGAATTCATTTAGGTGATATTGGTTCAGTAATACAAACACATGTTGAAACTGAGGGCTTTTCAGTTGTTCAAGATTTTTGTGGTCATGGAATAGGTCAAACATTTCACAAAGAACCCAATATTCTGCATTATGGTAAAAAAGGAACTGGAGATATAATAAAAGAGGGAATGATTTTTACTATTGAACCAATGATTAATATTGGAAATTATGAAACTAAAACCCTTAATGATGGTTGGACAGCTGTAACAAAAGATAAATCATTATCCGCACAATTTGAACATACAATAGGTGTAACAAAAGATAGTTGCGTAATTTTTACTCAACCAGATTAAGATAAATTTCTTATGATTGAAAGATACACTAGAAAAGAAATCAAAACTATTTGGGAAGACCAGAATAGATACTCAATTTGGTTAAATATCGAATTAGCTGCAGCAGAAGCAATGGAAAAGTTAAAGATAATTCCCAAAGGTGTTGCAAAAAAAGTTAGATCAAAAGCTAAAATAAATCCAAAAAGGATTATGCAAATAGAGGAAAAAGTAAAACATGATATTATAGCTTTTCTAACATCTATAACTGAAAGAGCAGGTAAAGAAGCAAAATATTTGCATAAAGGAATGACTTCTTCTGATGTTTTAGATACTTGCTTTAATCTTCAACTCAAACAGTCGGGTGAAATATTATTAAAAGATATTAATCAGTTACTATTATCTATTAAGAAACAAGCTTTAAAACACAAATACACTCTATGTATTGGACGAAGCCATGGTATCCATGCAGAACCAATTACTTTTGGATTAAAAATGCTAACTTTCTATCAAGAATTTATTAGAAATAAAAAAAGATTAGAAAGTTCAATTAAAGAAATATCTGTTTGCGCTATTTCTGGTGCCGTTGGTACTTTTGCAAATATTGATCATAGAGTAGAAAATTATGTTGCAAAAAAGTTGAAACTTAATGTTGAACCTATTTCCACTCAAATTATTCCAAGAGATAGACATGCACAATTTTTTTCAACTTTAGGTATAATTGCAAGTTCTATAGAGAGATTTGCAATTGAAATAAGACACCTTCAAAGAACAGAAGTTTTAGAAGTAGAGGAATTTTTTGGGAAAAATCAAAAAGGTTCTTCAGCAATGCCGCATAAAAAAAATCCTATTTTAAGTGAAAACCTAACTGGTTTAGCTCGGTTGATTAGATCTTTTGTAATTCCTGCCATGGAAAATGTTGCCCTTTGGCATGAGAGAGATATATCTCACTCAGCTGTAGAGAGAAATATTGGACCAGATGCAACTGTAAGTTTGGATTTTGCACTAAATAGATTAAATAACATAATTAAAAATTTAAATATTTATCCAAAAAATATGAAAAAAAATTTAAATATTACAAATGGTATATTTTTTTCACAGAGGGTTCTCCTAGAATTAACTAACGCTGGCTTTACAAGAGAAGATTCTTATAAAATTGTTCAAAAAAACGCTATGCAAGCCTGGAAGGAAAATTCATCTTTTTATAATAAAATTATAGCTGATAAAAAAATTACAAATAAAATACCTGTTAATAAAATTAAAAAACTATTTGATTTTAGTTATCATACAAAAAAAATTAATATAATTTTCAATAGAAGTCTGAAAAAGTAATCAAATGAATAAAGGTAAAAAACTATACGAGGGTAAAGCTAAAATTCTTTATGAAACAAAAGATAAAGATTTAATCATCCAGCATTTCAAAGATGATGCTACAGCTTTTAATAATTTAAAAAAAGCCAGTGTAGAAGGAAAAGGAGTTCTCAATAATAGAATATCCGAATACATTTTATCGAACCTTTCTCAGTGTGGAGTCAAAACTCACTTTATAAAACGCTTAAATATGAGAGAGCAACTAATCAAAAAAGCTGAAATTTTCCCAATAGAATTTATAGTTAGAAACATAGCAACTGGTTCACTTACAAAAAGACTGGGTATACCTGAGGGAACTATATTAGAAAAACCGTTATTAGAATATTGCTTTAAAAAAGACGAACTAGATGATCCGCTAATTTCAAAAGAACACATTTATTCATTTGGTTGGGCTACAGAAAAAGACATAAATAAAATTGATAAGATGACTTTAAGAATTAATGATTTATTACTCGGTATGTTCAGAGGTATTGGTATAAAACTTGTAGATTTTAAAATCGAATACGGGAAAACTTGGAGCAAAGAATTAGAGGAAAAAGAAATAGTTTTAGCTGATGAAATTAGTCCAGACACTTGTCGACTTTGGGACTCTAAAACTGAAAAAAAATTAGATAAAGATAGATTCAGAAAAGATTTAGGTAATATTATTCAAGGATATCAAGAAGTAGCTAGAAGATTAGGAATTATGCCTGAAGAAACCAATATAAGCGAAGTTAATTTCGGCAAAACAATTCCAATAAAATTTAAAAAAAAATAATTTGAAATTCTCAGTAACAGTAACTCTAAAAAAAGATGTATTAGATCCTCAAGGTAAGGTTGTCCAAAATACTTTGGTTAATATGGGTATGAATAGTTTAAAAAGTGTAAGACAAGGAAAGCACTTTGAAATAGAAATAAATGAAAACGATAAAGTCTCAGCAGAAAAAAAAATTAATGAAATGTGTAAAAAACTTTTAGCAAATCTAATTATTGAAGATTACAAGATAAATAAACTCTAATGAGATCATCCGTAATTGTTTTTCCTGGCTCTAACTGCGATAGAGATATAGCTGTTGCATTAGAAAAAATGCAATTTAAAAATCAAATGGTGTGGCATAAAGAAACAAATTTACCGAAATCTGATTTGATCGTTGTTCCAGGTGGCTTTTCTTATGGAGATTACCTAAGATCTGGAGCAATAGCTGGTAAATCATTAATTTTTAATGAAGTTATTAAGGCAGCTAATTCTGGTTGTCTAGTACTAGGTATTTGTAATGGATTTCAAATTTTAACTGAAACAGGTTTGCTTAAAGGAACATTATTGAGAAACAAAAATTTGAGATTCATTAACAAAGATATTTATATTAAAGTTATTAATAATGAGACAAAATTTTCAAACAAATACAAAAGTCAACAAGTTCTTAAAATTAATATTGCGCACAATGAAGGTAATTATTTTACTGACCAGAAACACTTGGATGAACTTAAAAAAGAAAATTTAATTGCATTTAAATATTGTGATGAGTCAGGAAAGATTGATGAAAATTCAAATCCTAACGGATCTATGGAAAATATTGCTGGAATATTTAATTCAAGAAAAAATATTTTAGGAATGATGCCTCATCCAGAGAGAATGGTTGACGAAATTATATCAAATTTAGATGGGCAAAATTTATTCTCAAGTTTGATTGGTTAATATGAAAATTGATAGTAAAATAGTTGAAAAGCACGGTTTAAAACCAAAAGAATTTGAAAATATAAAAAAATTATTAAAGAGAGACCCAAATTTTTTAGAGCTTGGAATTTTTTCAGCTATGTGGAATGAGCATTGTTCTTATAAATCTTCAAAAATTCACCTAAAAAAACTTCCAACAAAAGGTAAACAAGTTATTCAAGGTCCTGGTGAAAATGCAGGTGTAGTTGATATAGGCGATGAAGATGCTATTGTTTTTAAAATCGAAAGTCACAATCATCCATCGTATATTGAACCTTACCAAGGAGCTGCTACTGGTGTAGGAGGTATACTTAGAGATGTATTTACAATGGGGGCAAGACCTATTGCTTTATTAAATTCAATACACTTTGGCGCTCCCGAACATGTCAAAACAAAAAGTCTGCTTAACGGTGTGGTGTCAGGAATTGGCGGGTACGGTAATTGTATAGGAATACCTACTGTTGCAGGAGAAACTAAATTTAATGAAACTTATAACGAAAATATTTTAGTAAATGCAATGGCTGTGGGACATGCAAAAAAAAATAAAATATTTTATTCAAAAGCAAAAGGTTTAAATAAATCAGTTGTTTATGTAGGATCTAAGACTGGTAGAGATGGAATTCATGGCGCTTCAATGGCATCAGCTGAATTCGATGAAAATTCTGAAGAAAAAAAACCTACTGTGCAAGTTGGTGATCCATTTACAGAAAAACTATTGATGGAAGCTTGTCTAGAATTAATGAAAGATAATTCAATTATTTCCATTCAAGATATGGGAGCAGCGGGATTAACATCGTCAAGTGTTGAAATGGCCTCAAAAGGAGAATTGGGTATTGAATTGGAGTTGGATAAAGTTCCTTGTAGAGAGGAAAATATGACACCATATGAAATGATGTTATCGGAAAGTCAGGAGAGAATGCTTATTATTCTCGAAGATAATAAAGAACAAGAAGCTAAAAAAATCTTTGAAAAATGGGATCTAGATTTTGTAATTATTGGCAAGACCACAAATACAAATAATCTTACTTTAAAATTTAAAGATAAAATCGTTGGGGAAATACCAATTGATGCATTGGCTACTAAAGCACCTTTATATAATAGGAAATGGATTAAAAAAAAACCAAATAAAAAAAAGATAAACTTAAATGATCTTAGAAAAATTAAAATGGAAGATGCCTTAATTAAGATCTTGAGTAGCCCAAATCATTCAAATAAGAATTGGGTTACAAGTCAGTATGATCAAAGTGTAATGTGTGATACAGTTCAAAAATCTGGCTCGGACGCTTCAATCGTAAGAATTCATAATAAAGATAAAGCAATAGCCGTGTCTGTAGACTCTTCTGCGAATTATTGCAAATCACATCCATTGACAGGAGGAAAGCAAATTGTTTGTGAAAACTGGAGAAATTTAGTTACCGTAGGAGCTAAACCTTTAGCAATAACTAATTGTCTTAATTTTGGAAATCCCGAAAACCAAGAAATTATGGGAGAATTTGCTGAATGTTTAGAGGGTATTAAGGATGCTTGCGAATTTTTAAACTACCCAGTCGTGTCTGGTAACGTATCGTTTTACAACGGTACTAATAAAAAAAATATTTTTCCGACTCCAGTAATTGGGGGCGTAGGTTTAATAAAAAGATTATCTAAACCACTAAGTCATGATTTTAAAAAAGATAAAAGTAGATTAATATTAATAGGAAAAACTTTAGGTCACCTAGAACAAAGTTGTTTTTTGAAAGAGAATTATTCAATTAATGATGGAATGCCGCCTGAAGTAAATTTAATTAATGAAAAAAACAATGGTGAGTGCTTATTAAAATTAATAGAAAATAATTTAATTTTATCCTCTCACGACGTATCTAGCGGTGGATTAATAACAGCATTATCTGAAATGTCACTTAATTCAGAAATCGGCGCTAAAATTAATAAACCAAAAAAATTAATAAATTTATTAAAGTATTTTTTTGGTGAAGATCAGGCCAGATACATAATAGAGATAGATGAAAAAAATTTTGCTAAAACTGAAAAAATCTTGAAAGATAACAACATTTACTTTGAAAATATTGGTTTTACTCAAAAAAAATATTTTGAAATTGAAGGTGAGGTAAGAATTAGTAATAAAGAATTATTTCAAATAAACAATAAATGGTATAATAGTTATTAATGGCATTACCTGTAGATGAAATAAAAAAGCTTATAAAAGAGTCTATTCCAGATGCGTCAATCGAAATTAAAGACCTTATGGGTGATAGTAACCACTATGCTGCGACTATAAAATCTTCTAAGTTTAATAATATTAGTAAAATTGAACAACACAAACTTGTATACAAATCATTAAAAGGTAAAATGGGAAATGAATTACATGCTTTATCAATAACAACGGAGGGCAAATAATGGAAATAAATAAAACAATTGAAACACTTATAAATGAAAACGATGTTTGTTTGTTTATGAAAGGGACACCTGATGCGCCCCAGTGTGGGTTTTCGATGGCAGTATCAAATGTTCTTAAACATTTAAATGTAAATTTTAAAGGTATAAATGTGTTAGAGGATGAAGATCTTAGAAATGGTATAAAAATATTTAGTGACTGGCCAACTATACCTCAACTTTATGTAAAACAAGAATTTGTTGGTGGATGTGATATTGTTAAAGAAATGTTTGAAAAAGGTGAATTAAAAAAATTTTTTGAAGAAAAAAAAATAATTTAATTATCTTGAATAGTATTCAATAACCAAACTTGGTTCCATTATTACTGGAAAAGGTACTTCAGCAAACTTAGGAATTCTTACAAGTTTTGCGGTTTTATTTTTATCATCTAATTGAATATATTCAGGAACATCTCTTTCTTTACTTTGTAAGGACCCATCTATTACTGTAAGCTTTTTGGACTTTTCTCTTACTTCAATAAGGTCAGAGCTTTTAACAACATAACTAGAAATGTTTACTCGCTTTTTATTAACTTTTATATGACCGTGATTTATCATTTGTCTTGCCGCAAATACTGTTGGTGCAAATTTTGCCCTGTAGATTACTGTATCAAGTCTGCTTTCAAGTAACGCTATTAAGTTTTCTGTGGTGTCACCTCTTTTAGAAAGAGCCTTCCTATAAATATTTCTAAATTGTCTCTCATTAATATTGCCATAATAAGCTTTTAATTTTTGTTTTGCTTGTAGTTGAATGCCATAATCTGTTGGTTTGCCTTTTTTATTTTGACCATGCTGACCTGGAGGGTAAGCTCTTGAATTAAAAGGACTTTTAGGTCTTCCCCAAATATTTGCTTTTAGTCTTCGATCAACTTTATGTTTAGATTTAAGTCTTTTTGTCATATTAAGTAATTGAGTGTTTATAAGCTTTGGAAATGATTTGTCAATTAAGCTTTATTGCTATTTTTTGCTTAATGAGCTTATAATACTTGCTAAAATCCTCAATTCTTTATCATTAGGTTCTAGTCTGTAAATTAAATTATTTATATTTAACATCATTGATTTTTTTTTCTCTGTAGGGGTAAAAAAATCTTTTTCTTCTAAGAGATTTATTAAATGTTTAACTAAGGTCGATATATTAGATTTCAATGAAATCTTTAAATTAGACCCCTTTCTTTTAACTTTCTTTTTATTCAATATTTTAAAAATTTCGTAACAAATAATTGTCAAAGAGTGAGATAAATTTAATGACTTAAAGTTAGAAGATGTTGGTATATGTAATATGTAGTTAGAAAATGAAAGATCTTTGTTAGATAATCCTGATGCCTCTGGTCCAAACATTAAACCAATTTTATGATTTTTAGTATTAACAATATTTTTGAATTCTTGAAGTGAAATATGTTTTTTATTAATATCTCTTCGTCTTGCACTTAAAGAAACTACTAGATTAAAAGACTTTATTGCGTTTTCTACTTCATTAAATATTTTTGCTTTGTTAATTACGTCATAAGCTCCAACTGAAGTTGCTTTTGCTTTATGATTTGGAAAATTTATTTTTGGAGCAACAATATGAAGTTTTGAAAAACCAAAATTTTTCATAGAGCGAGCACATGCGCCAATATTTTCTCCCAGTTGTGGTTTAACGAGAATAAATCCGAATTTATTTTTCATTTAAATTGGCGGGGGCTTTTTCTTTATAAAGTTTATAATCTAAACTATCAATTAAAGCTTTAAATGAAGCCTCAATAATATTTGGAGATACACCAACAGTAAACCAACTCTTACCGCTCTTGTCTGTGCTCTCAATTAACACTCTAGTTGTTGCTTCTGTTCCTGTATTTAAAATTCTTACTTTGTAATCCAATAATTTAAGATCAGAAAAAAAATTATAATATTTTTCTACTTTTTTAAAATTAGATCTAATTGCATTATCTAATGCATTTACTGGTCCATTTCCTTCACCAGAACATTTTATTTTTTTTCCATCAATTAAAAAGACAACAGTAGCTTTAGTAGAAATTTTATCTGATTTAGAAACACTTACATCATAACTCTCAACTTTAAGATATTCTGGCACTTTACCTAATAACCGATTAGCTAATAATTCAAAAGATGCATCAGCCCCATCATATGAGTAACCGCTAAATTCTCTTTCTTTAACTTCATCTAAAATTTTTTGTACCTTTTTATCCTTAGAATCAATTTTAACTCCATAAACTTCTAATCTTGATAATATATTAGAACGACCAGCCTGATTTGAAATAATAATATTTCTATGATTTCCTACAGACTTTGGATCTACATGCTCATAAGTTTTAGGGTCTTTTTTTACTGCTGAAACATGCAAACCTCCTTTATGTGAAAAAGCTGATGACCCAACATATGGTAAACTTTTGTTAGGTTTTCTATTCAATAGTTCATCTAATAATCTCGAACACTCTGTTAATGAGCTCAGTTTTTCTTTTTTAATATTAATATCAAATTTATCAGTAAAAGATTTTTTCAAAGACAATGTTGGTATAATTGACATTAAGTTAGCATTGCCACATCTTTCACCTAAACCATTAATTGTCCCTTGCACTTGTCTCACTCCAGCTTGAATAGCAGCGAGCGAATTAGCAACAGCGTTTTCAGTATCATTATGAGCGTGAATTCCTAGGTTTTTTCCAGGAATAATTTTTGTAACTTTAGAAACAATTTCAGTTACCTCGTGAGGCAAAGTCCCTCCATTTGTATCACAAAGGACCAGCCATCTAGCGCCTTGGTCATAAGCACTCTTTAAACAATCAAGTGCATACTCTGGATTTGATTTAAACCCATCAAAAAAATGTTCTGCATCAAATAAGAATTCTTTCCCGTTTTTGATAATATGTTTAGCTGTATCTTTTATATTTACTAGATTGTCTTCATTTTTAATTTCCAGAGCAGTTTTTACATGAAAATCCCAAGCCTTCCCTACTATACAAATAGCAGAACATGAGGCATTTATTAAAGATGATAACGAAGGATCATTTTCTGCACTTCTGCCAATTTTCTTTGTCATCCCGAAAGCAGTAAAAATGCTTTTATTTAAATTTAAAGGTTTTGAAAAAAATTCTGTATCAATTGGATTTGCTCCAGGCCAACCGCCTTCTATGTAGTCTATTCCTATTTCAGATAATACTTTTGCAATTTTATTTTTATCCTCAACCGAAAAGTCTACTCCTTCTGTTTGGGCACCGTCCCTTAAAGTAGTGTCAAAAATATATAATCTCTCTTTAGTCATTTAAATTTCCAAATTGTCTTACCTTTTTGATCTTCAATAATTACATCTTTATTTAAAAGTTCATCTCTGATTTGATCGGCTAATTTATAATCACCTTTTTGTTTAGCAGCTGATCTTTCTTCAATTTTTTTTAAGATAAAATTTTCAGAAATATTTTTATTAGTTTTTTTTAAATTTTCCCATTCATTTTTAGTCAAATCAAATAATCCAATTAATTTACAAGCGCTATTAAAATGTTTTTTGCTTTTTTCATCTCCTTTATTTGCTTTTGTATAAAGTTCATGAATTTTTGCAATAAAACCTGGAGTATTTAAATCATCTAGTAATGTACCAATAATTTCTAATGATATCTCCTCATTTGTTTCATCATAAAGCTGATACCATTTTTCAATTGTTGATCTTTGACTTTTTAAAAGTTTATCATTCCAGTCTAGTGGTTGACTGTAATGAGCGCTGAGTAAAGCTAGCCTAACTACTTGACCAGAATATTTATTTACTGCTTCTGTTATTGAAATAATATTTCCTAAAGACTTTGACATTTTTTCTTTATTAATAGTTACAAATCCATTGTGCACCCAATAACTAGAAAATTTTTTAGAAGAATTATTTGCACAGGATTGAGCTATTTCATTTTCATGATGTGGAAAAATTAAATCTAAGCCACCACCATGTATATCGAATTGTTTACCAAGATATTTTTCACTCATTACAGAACATTCTAAATGCCAGCCAGGTCTTCCTCTGCCCCAAGGTGACTCCCAACCAGGGTCACTTTCTGCTGATGGTTTCCAAAGAACAAAATCCATTGGATTTTTTTTAAATTTAGAAACTTCAATTCTCGTTCCCGTTTTTAAATCTTCTAAATTTTTATTGGATAACGCTCCATAATTTTTAAAAGAAGAGACTGAGAAATATACATGCCTGTCTGCTTCATATGCAAATTTCTTTTCTATTAATGACTTTGTCATCTCAACCATTTCATTTATATGACCAGTTGCTTTTGGTTCCATTGTTGGTTTTAAACAATTTAATGATTTGCAATTTTGATGAAAAATTTTTGTAACTGCTTCAGTTATCTCATTAATAGTTTTTTTATTTTTTTTAGATGACTCAATAATTTTATCATCTACATCGGTAATATTTCTTACATAGTTTACTTTTTCATAAATTCTTTTTAATACTCTGAATAAAGTATCAAAGACAACTAATGTTCTTGCGTTACCAACATGAGGATTGTCATAAACTGTAGGCCCACATGCATACATAGTTACAGATTTTGGATTAATTGGCTTAAATAATTCTTTTTTACGGGTTAAAGAATTAGTTAATTTTAAATTATGAGTCATTAAATTTACAAACTGGAATTGGTTCCATTTTGTGAAGATTTTTCTTTCTTATTTCTAAATATTTTTGATAATTAGGATCGTTTTTATTTGTCATAGCTTTTTCTAGCTCGACATAACTCATTCCTAGTTGATCAGTATCATTTCTTCCATCGTTCCAAAGACCATCTGTGGGCTCTGCTTCGATAATTTTTTGATTAATACCTAGGTGTTTTCCAAGCTCCCAAACTTCCGATTTATTACAATCTGCTATAGGAGATATATCAACTCCACCGTCACCGTATTTTGTATAAAATCCAACCCCAAAATCTTCAACTTTGTTTCCTGTTCCTACAACAATACCTGAGTTAGCTGCTGCTACCTGATACAGTGTTGCCATTCTCAACCTTGCTCTTGAATTGGCAAATCCATGTTCATTATTAAATTCGTTTAAAGTTTTTTCAAAATTTAAAAATAAATTCTCTAGTTCTAAAATTTTATGCTCTACATTTTTATATTTATTAGAAATCCATTTACCATGTTCAATACTTAAGTCATGTTGTAATTTAATTTGCTTAATAGGCATACTAAGAACAATTGTTTTTTTGTTTGTTAAAGCGCAGAGAGTACTTACAACAGATGAGTCAATACCACCTGATATACCTACAACTAATGATTTCGGTTTAAATGAAGTATTATCACAATAATCATTTATCCAATCGATTATAATTTTTGATCTTTTTTCTACATTCATAATAAATCTCACTTAATCCTTTTCAGGATTCTGTCTTAATGATTATATACCAATCATTAAGACGCTTCTTTAATAATTTTTTTTGAATATTTTGAATTTTTCTTTATTTCATCAGAGATTAAGAAGGCAAGCTCTAATGCTTGTGACGCATTTAGTCTCGGGTCACAATGTGTTCTATATCTATTAGTTAAATCTTCGTCCGAAATTTTTTGGGCTCCACCAGTACACTCAGTCACGTCTTGGCCTGTCATTTCAACATGTAATCCGCCTGCGTAACTACCTTCTGCCTGATGTACAGCAAAAACATTTTTTACCTCTTTTAATATATTGTCAAAAGGTCTTGTCTTAAGACCAGTAGCAGCTTTGATAGTATTCCCGTGCATAGGGTCACAAGACCAGATTACTTTTAATCCTTCTTTCTTAACTCCTTTAATTAATTTAGGTAAATAATCTTCAACTTTGTTAGCACCAAATCTTGAAATCAATGTAATCTTACCTGGTTCATTTTTAGGATTTATTATATTGCAAAGATTTATTAATTCATCTGGTTTTAAAGTTGGTCCACATTTAATTCCAACAGGGTTTTCTACACCTCTACAAAACTCTACATGGGCTCCATCCGGTTGTCGAGTTCTGTCTCCTATCCAAACAAAATGTGCTGAAGTATCATGATATTCACCAGTCGTTGAGTCGACTCTTGTCATAGCTTCTTCAAATGGCAAATGTAATGCTTCGTGTGATGTATAAAAATTTACTGTTCTAAGCTTCCTATTGGTTTCGGGATTTATTCCGCAAGCTTCCATGAAAGATAAAGCATCACTTATTCTGTCTTCTATTTCTTTATATTTAATTTTTGTTTTGTCATTAACAAAACCTAGGTTCCACAAATGAACTTGTCTTAAATCAGCAAAACCACCTTGTGAAAAGGCTCTTATCAAATTTAATGTTGATGCAGCTTGAGAGTATGCTCTAAATAAACGTTTAGCATCAGGAACTCTTGCTTTTTCAGTAAATTCCATTCCATTTATATTGTCTCCAAGGTAACTTGGTAACTCTTGATCACCTTTTCTTTCCATTGGCGAACTCCTAGGTTTTGAAAATTGACCTGCTATTCTACCTACTTTAACAACCGGCATTGAAGCTGAGTAAGTTAATACTAAAGACATTTGTAAAATTGCTTTAAGCGTATCT
The DNA here is from genome assembly GCA_045566055.1 of Candidatus Pelagibacter sp. Lineage (GTDB taxonomy): Bacteria > Pseudomonadota > Alphaproteobacteria > Pelagibacterales > Pelagibacteraceae > Pelagilacustribacter. The sequence goes on from JBJLED010000028.1 coordinate 21,474, forward strand.
CTTATATTGTCAGGATGAAACTCGGCAAAACTTTCAGCACAGTCACCGCCTTGTAATAGAAAAGCTTTACCATCAACTACTTGAGCCAACGATTTTTTTAATGATCTAGTTTCCCCAGCAAATACTAAAGGTGGATATTTTTTTAATTTATCTAAAACCATATCCAGCTCTTTTTTGTCTTGATAAGCGGGCAAGTGTTTAGCTGGGTATTTTGTCCAACTATTTAAATTCCATTTTTTCATATTCAACTATTAGTATATATAATGATTGAGTCCAATTTCAAAGCTAATTTAATATATAAAGTAGAAATTATGAAAATAATTAATAAAAAAAGCGAAAAATCTTTAATTGATCAATTTATTAATAATCTAAAAAAAGATTATTTTAGGAAAAAAAAACAAAATAAAAGATTTAGCTTTGTTTTAACGGGTGGTAAAAGCCCTAAAAAACTTTACAGAGAACTATCAAAAATCAATATTGATTGGAATGATATTGATTTCTTTTGGGGAGACGAAAGATATGTTTCTCACCTTTCTAAAAATTCTAATTACAAGTTAGCGATGAATAAGTTTTTAAAAAAGATTAAAATAAATAAAAAAAACATCTATCCAATAAAAACACAAAAATCTATTTCAAAATGTTCTATTGAATATTCAAAAACAATAAAAAAATATTTTAAAAATAAAAAAATTAATTTTGATTATTGTTTACTAGGAATGGGAGAGGATGGTCACATAGCTTCTCTTTTTCCAAATTCCGAGCATTTATATAAAAAATTTATTACAAGACCGGTTATTAGAAAAGATTTTAAAAGAATAACTCTAAGTTTAAATATAATCAATAATTCAAAAAAAATATTATTGTGGCTAAATAATAAATCAAAATCAAAGACTTATTTAAAAATAAAAAAAAATGGAAGGAAAATACCTGTGAATAATCTAAATAAAAAAAATACTATTATTTATAAAATTCATTAAAAATCTTCTATTTTTTTATTAAGTGCAGCAAGTTTTAATTCTATTTTTAGTTTTGGATATTTTTTTTTGAAAGTTTTTTTAATCATTTGAAAAGAATTTTTATGAATTTCTGTTTCATTATTTTTTGAAAATTTATTTTTTCCATTAATAATTTTGGCTGCCCCACAATCTCGATGATTTATAACAATTAGTTTCTTAACTTTATGTAATTTAATTGAAGTATCGATATTATCCCAAAAAGTTTTATGCCATTTTTTAAACTTTTTAGCAGTAACACCTAGTGCGGCGCCTGCTATAGTAAAAGAGCTATATTTACCATTTAATTTTTTTTTCTTTAGGTAATTATATACAATTGGCTGAAATCGTGGATCGATACATGATAAAACCATAGCTTTATAGTTTGATCTCATCTTATTCAACTGTAACGGATTTGGCTAAATTTCTAGGTTTATCAACATCGCAATTTTTTAATAGAGCAACATGATAAGCAAGCATTTGTAATGGTAACGTTAATAATATTGGTGAGATTAAGTTATCAATATGCGGAACTCTTAAACCAAATCTTATATTCTCATTCAAAGACTCTTTTTTGTTATCTGTAATAAAAAGTATTTTTCCACCTCTTGCTATAACTTCCTGCATATTAGAAATTGTTTTTTCAAAATATTTATCCTTAGGTGCAATTACAATTACGGGCAAACCTTCTTCAATTAAAGCCAAAGGTCCATGCTTCATCTCACCAGCTGGATAACCCTCGGCATGTAAATAAGACAACTCTTTTAATTTCAATGCACCTTCTAATGCAATTGGAAAAGAGGGTCCTCTTCCTAAAAACATTGATCCCTTCGCCGAGATAAATTCCTTTGCCATAAGCTGAACATCATTCTCGCTTTTGATACATTGTTTAATTGCCTCAGGTAGTTTTTTCAAATTACTAATATTTTTTACATATATGTTTTCATTAATATCTTTTCTTACAAAAGCTAATTTTAAACACAAGATATAAAGCACTGTTAGCTGGCCTAAAAATGCTTTAGTCGATGCTACACCAATTTCTATACCAGCATGTATTGGTAAAACCCAGTCAGAGTTCCTGGCTATTGTGCTCTCAATAACATTTATTATGGAGCAAGTTTTAACATTATTTTTTTTACATATATCTAATGCTGCTGCAGTATCAGCAGTTTCGCCTGATTGTGAAACAAAAATATAAAGATTTTTAGAATTAAATTTTAATTTTCTATATCTAAATTCTGAAGCAATATCTATTTCAACATCGATGGAAGTTAATTCCTCAAACCAATATTTAGCTGTTAAACATGAATTATAAGCTGTGCCACAACCTATCAAAACTATCTTATTTATTTTTTGAGGTTCTATTGGAAAATTCAAAATATTAATATTTTTTTTAAGGCTATCAACATATTCATCTATACAATTTTTTACAGTATCTGGTTGTTCAACAATTTCTTTAAACATGAAATGTTTGTATTCGCCTTTGTCAATTGATGCTTCATTTTCTGACATTGTAAGAATGTTTTTATTTACTTTTTTAAGACTTTCATCGTAGAAACTTACTTCATCTTTAGTTAATACACATAATTCTCCGTCATCAAGATAAGAAATTTTATTTGTCATAAATTTTAGAGCATAAGAGTCTGAACCAATATAATTTTCATCTTTTGAGTATCCAACAGCTAATGGGCTGCCTCTTCTTGCTCCTATTATAATATTCGAGAAATTTTTAAAAATAATTCCAAGTGCGAAACTTCCTTTTAATTTCTTTAAAGTTTTGGATACAGCCTCTAATGGTTTGTTGTCATTTAAAGCCTCATTAATCAATAATGTCACTACTTCTGTATCTGTTTGAGATTTAAATTTTACTCCTTTTATTTCTAATTCTTTTTTCAATTCATCGGAGTTTTCTATAATACCATTATGAACGACTGAAACTTGTTCTGCTGAGTGAGGATGTGCATTAACTATATTTGGAACACCGTGGGTAGCCCACCTTACATGTCCTATTCCAATATTGCCATTTGAAGGTGTTTTAAATAAGATTTTTTCTAGCTCCTCTACTCTTCCAGAACATTTTTTTTCGTTGATAGTACTCTTTTCCAAAGTTGCTACACCGGCTGAATCATATCCTCTGTATTCTAATTTTTTGAGTGAATTAATTATATTTATCGAAACAGGTTTATTGCTTGCAATACCGATTATTCCACACATTATCTTTTTTTCTTTCTTTTATAATTTTTAATTTCAAGTTGAGAGGTTCGTGTTAATGCTAATGTTTTCTTTTTAACATTTTTAGTAATTACTGATCCTGCGCCAACAATACTATCTTTATCAATTTTTACTGGCGCAACTAAAGAAGAATTCGATCCTATCAAAACATTGTCGGAAATAATTGTCTTAGATTTTTTCACCCCATCATAGTTGCAGGTAATAGTTCCAGCGCCAATATTCGAATTTTTACCAATTGATGTATCCCCAATGTACGATAAATGATTTATTTTTGAGTTTTTATTTATGTTAGAATTTTTAGTTTCTACAAAATTTCCAATTTTAGACTTCTCTCTTAAAATTGTTCCAGACCTTAATCTTGCGTAAGGTCCTACAATTACATTTTTTTCTATTTTTGTTCCTTCAATATATGTAAAGGATTTTATGAGTGAATTGTTTCCAACTTTTACTTTGGGTCCAAAAACAACGTAAGGCTCAATTGTTACATTTTTTTCCAAAAGTCGTGTCATTTGATAAAAAAATTGTCTCAGGTGCGATTAAGTTGACACCTTGAGCCAAAGCTTTATTTCTTAGAATTTCTTGTGAAAGTCTATAAGAATTTGATTTATTCAGTTTTTTATTCATAATTAATTTTTAATGTTTTAATATAATAATTTCATAAGATAAATGATTCACATAATATTACTTTATAATACTTCTTTAAAATCAATAAAATTATGAAAAAAAAATTACTTAAATATTTTTTAATTCTAATATCTTTTTTAATATTAATATTGATTTATGAAATTACAACTATTTCACAAAAAACTATTAATAGAGAAATAATAAGCTTAGATATTAATAATGCCAGAAATCCTCAAATCAAAAAATTATTACGATCATTAGATAATATATATACTGCATTTTTATTGAGATTTAATAAAGAGACAAAATTATATTTCTTGAATACGGATAATAGAGAAATTCTTCCAGATGAAAGAATTATAAAAAAAACTAATAAATTTTCTAAAAATTTATATCCAAAAAAAAATAATGGCGAATCTTGGAACAGAAATTATGGGAATAGTGCATCTAATAGATTTTCGAGTCTTAAACTTATTAATAAACAAAATCTTGAAAATTTAGACTTAACTTGGGATTATGAAATTAAAGGAGAAATCTTTAACGATATTCAATCTAATGTAATAGTTGCTGAAGAAAAAATTTTTATACCAAGTTTCAATAAAAAAATAATTACCCTCGACGCAAAAACTGGAAATACTATTTGGGAATTAAATTTAACTGATTACGCCCCAAGAAGGGGAATGATTTATTTAAAAAAAAAAAATAATCAAAAATCAAAATTATTTTTTCCTTCATATAAAAGTCTTGTTGCAATTAACGCTAGCGATGGCACTTATGTAAAAAATTTTGGAAAGAATGGAATTGTTAAATTAGATAAACCATCAATTACGGCACCAGCGATTTTTGAAAATAACTTAATTATAACAACATCGGAGCCAGCCGTTGAAGTGTATGATTTAATCAATGGTAAATTAAAATGGAAATTTGTTTTGATGAAGAAACAAAAAAAAAAATAGAAATGGTGGAAAAAGATATGACTATTCAGGTGGTAACCCATGGGGTGGTTTTTCTTTAGACGAAGTAAGAGGAATTGCTTATATTACAACTGGAAATGCTGGAAGATACTTCAATGGTGTTAATCGACCAGGTGATAATAAATATGCTAACTCTGTTATAGCTATCGATATCAAAAATAAAAAAAAAATTATGGGACTTTCAGGAAGTAAGGCATGACATTTGGAATCTTGATATACCTGCTCCACCTATACTTGGCTCTATAACTAGAAATAATAAAAAAGTAGATGTCGTCATAGCGGTTACAAAGATGGGTAACACAATTATTTTAGATAGAATGAGCGGAAAGCCTATATATGACTTTAATCTAAGAAAAGCACCTATTTCGAAAATTCCTGGTGAAAAAACTAGTTTTTATCAACCTTATATCAAAACACCTGAACCTTTTGCAAAACAAGTGTTCGATATGAATGAAATAACAAATATTAGTAAAAAAAGTAAAGATTATATTTTCAATAAAATAAAAAATTACAATTATGGTTTCTTTGCTCCTTATGAAATTGGTAAAAAAAAATATACAATTTAATTTTCACGGTGGAGCTGAATGGCCTGGTGGATCTTATAATTTAAAAAATGAGTACTTATATATTACTTCTTCTAATATTGCTTGGGAAACAGAGGTGACCGAAAATATAAATGATAGTAAATTAAAACTGCCTCTATATTATAAATATAATAGTAAATTTAAACGACTTAAAGATCAAAATGGTTATCCAGGTTCAAAACCACCTTGGGGAACTATAACGGCTTTAAATTTAAATGATGGAAAAATAAAATGGCAAATTCCATTTGGTGAATATAAAGACTTGACCATGAAAGGTGTTCCATTAACTGGTACGGAAAATTACAGTGGTTTAACAGGTACAGAAGCAGGACTTTTGCTCGCTACTGGAACTTTAGATAAAAAATTTAGAATATTTGATGCTGAAAATGGAGAAGAATTGTGGTCTTATAAATTACCATTCATTGGTTCAAGCCCCCCAGTTACTTATCAAATTGGAAATGAACAATATATTTTAATTAATTCTACTGGTAGTTTTTCTTTGAAAAAGGGGTATCCAGAATTAGTTGAATTTGGCAATCAAATATTAGTTTTCAAATTAAAAAAATGAAAAAAATTTTTACTATTCTTTTTGATTTAGATGGAACGTTAGTCGACACAGCGCCTGATTTAATTGAAGCTCATAATCACGTAATGAAAAAATTTGGTCATAATCTTAAACAATTATCCGACATTAAATCTCTAGCTGGTAGAGGGGCCTGGGTAATGATGCAAAGATCGTTTAAAAATGAAATTACAGATGAAAAAACAAAAAAGAAAATGGTAGATGAATTTATAAGTTATTATGCAAAGAATATAAACATAGCAAGTAAGCCAATAAAGGGTATTTTTAAATTTTTAGAATGGGCTAAGTCGAACAATATATCCATGGGTGTTTGTACAAACAAGAGAGAAATTCTAGCCATCGATCTTTTAAAAAAAATAGATATGTACAAATATTTTGAATATGTAGCTGGCGCTGATACTTTCGAATTTAATAAACCTGATCCGCGACATCTTACAAATGTAGTTGAAATTGTTGGTGGAGATTTAAATAAAACAATAATGGTTGGTGATAGTGAAGTTGACGCTAACTCAGCTCATAATGCTAATATACCATTTGTATTAGTTAAAGATGGATACACAGAAAAATCTGAAAAGGAAATTAAACATGATGAATTAATTAGTGACTTTATAGATTTTGAAAAAATAATAGAAAAATATTTATGATAACGTTTGCTTTGTTTTCTGCATTATCAGCTTTTTATTTTACAATGTTTTTTACACCTGGCCCAAATAATGCGATGCTTACCACATCAGGAATGAAATTTGGTTTTGTAAGAACTCTGCCCCATTTAATTGGAATTCCTTTAGGTCATATTTTACAAATCGGGTTAACTTGTTTTGGTTTAGCTAATTTATTTTTACTTTATCCTCAAGTTCAATTTTATATGAAAATCTTATGTTTCATTTATTTAGTTTATTTAGGATGGAAAATGATCGGTTCGTTTAGCATGGTTCAGAAAGAAACAGGTAGACCTTTAAGATTTTATGAAGCTTCTTTATTTCAATTTATAAATCCAAAAGCTTGGTCAATTGCTATTACAGTTGCTTCAGGCTTCTTTCCTACTGATGAAAATATTTTTATTGGGGTTGCGTTTGTAACTATTACTGCTGCAATAATATGTTTTCCAACAATTAGTTTGTGGGCATTATTTGGAAGTGGTTTGAGAAGATTTGTAACAGATGTAAAAATAAAAAAAAATATCGAATATTTGCTGGCTGTTTTATTGGTTTTAACTGGTCTATTTATACTACTTAAATAATCTTTGATTTTTAGATCTTGCTCTAATATAAATCCTCTCGGATGCATTTCACTAAAAAAACAGTCTCAGAAAAACGTTTAGATTTAATTAAAAATTTAAAATTAAAAAAGCTATTAAGATTTCCCGGTGCATATAATCCTCTGTGTGCTAAGCTAATTGCCGAAATAGGTTTTGATGGGGTTTATGTTTCAGGCGGGGTTATGTCAAACGATCTAGGTTTACCTGATATTGGTTTAACAACTTTAGAACAAGTAAGTTATAGAAGCAATCAAATAGCAAGAGTTACTGATCTCCCGACAATAGTTGATATTGATACAGGATTTGGAAACTGTAAAAAAACAATTGAGATTTTTGAAAGCAAAGGTTTAGCCGGATGTCATCTAGAAGATCAAATACCTGAAAAAAGATGTGGCCATTTAGATAATAAAGAGCTTGTTTCAAAAGAGGAAATGGTGAAAAAAATTAAAGAGTCAGCACAAGCTAGAAAAGATAAAAATTTTTTAATTATAGCAAGAACGGATGCAAATTCGGTTGAAGGGTTAGACAAAACATTAGAAAGAATTAAAGCTTATGAGGATGCTGGAGCTGATATGATTTTTCCTGAGGCTATGAAAGATGAAAGCGAATTTGAAAAAGTTAGAAAAATAGCTAAAGGATATTTATTAGCCAATATGACTGAATTTGGAAAATCTAAATTATTAGATAAAACGCAATTAGAAAATTTAGGGTATAACCTTGTAATTTATCCTGTAAGTACTCAACGACTTGCGATGCAAAGTGTAGAAATGGGATTGAAATCTATATTCAACGAAGGTCATCAAAACAATATTATTGACAAAATGCAGACTAGAAAAAGGTTGTACGAGTTAGTAGAATATGAGAAATACAATACACCAGATAAGAAAATTACTGACTTTTCTACTGAAGGACATGAATAATGAGTGATGAAGTAAAAAAAGGTTTATTAGGTATAGTTGTTGACGAAACAACAATCTCTCATGTAGTGCCAGAATTAAGTGCACTTACATACAGAGGTTACACTGTGCAAGAACTTTGCGATAAATGTGACTTCGAGGAAGTTGCATACTTAGTTTTACACGGTGAATTGCCAAATAAGTCTCAACTTAAAAAATTTATTAAGCAAGAGAGATCTGAGCGAAAACTATCTAAACAAATATTAAATGATATTAAAAAAATGCCCAAAAGTGCTCACCCAATGGATGTTATTAGAACGTGCGTAAGTTTAATGGCGCTAGAAGACAAAGATACAAAAGATAACTCGCCTAAATCTAATATGAGAAAAGCAATGAGAATATTTGCTAAAACTCCAACAGCGGTAGCAGCCTATTTCAGATCCAGAAAAGGTAAAAGCATAATTTCTCCGAGTAAAAATTTATCGTTCTCAGAGAATTTCTTTAAAATGATGTTTAACAAAGTGCCTGATAAAGAAATTGTAAGGGCCTTTGATATTTCTTTAATTCTGTATGCTGAACATAGTTTTAATGTTTCTACTTTCACTGCAAGAACAATTACAAGTAGTCTATCAGATATTCATGGAGCAATAACAGGTGCAATTGCAAGCTTAAAAGGTCCGTTACATGGCGGAGCCAATGAAGCTGTGATGCATATGATGAAGGAAATTGGTAAACCTGAAAAAGCACAAAAATGGATTGATAATGCACTTGAAAAGAAAAAAGTTATTATGGGTTTTGGTCACAGAGTTTATAGAACTGGTGACTCAAGAGTTCCCACTATGAAACATTATTTATTTAAAACAGCTAGAATATTAAAAAAGGAAAAGTACACAAAAATTTATGAAATTCTATCCAAGACTATGGTTGAGAGAAAAAAAATTCACCCAAATGTAGACTTCCCTTGTGGTCCACTTTATTACATGATGGGAATAGATATTGATTTCTATACACCAATATTCGTAATGTCTCGAATAACTGGATGGTCTGCTCATATAATGGAACAGCATGCTTCTAATAAATTAATTAGACCTTTATCTAAGTATAGAGGTGCTGAAGTAAGAGAAGTGATGTTACTAAATCAAAGATAATGTCTTTAACTAATTTTCTTCTTCTTTTAATTCTATCGATTTTTACAACGTATACCTTTATGAGCTGGAAAGGTATCGATAAAGGTCCAAAACTAACAATTATTATTCAGTTTATAGGTTGGACTGTTTTATTTTTTGTAATCGTTTTTGTTCTTAAAATTTTTGGATTAATTAACGAGTTTTAATTATTTTCTGAGTTATTCTGTCTAATATAATTGCTAAAATTACTATTCCTGTTCCGCCAATAACAGCTGAGCCTACATCTAATCTACCTAACGCAATATAAACAGTTAAACCTAATCCACCCGCTCCAATCAAAGCAGCTATAACTACCATAGATAATGCGAGCATGAGTGTTTGGTTTACTCCAGCCATAATAGTTTTTAAGGATAAAGGAATTTCAATTTTAATAAGTATTAGAAACTTTGTTAACCCTAAACTTGAACCAGCTTCCTTAAAACCTTTACCAACTTGTCTTATACCTAGATTGGTTAAACGAATAATTGGTGGGAGTGCAAATATAATTGTTGCAACAACGCCTGGTGTTAATCCAACGCCAAAAAGCATAACCACAGGTATTAAATAAACAAAACTTGGTATGGTTTGCATTATATCAAGTATTGGACGCAATATAATTTCAAAAGTATTACTTCTTGAGGCGAGTATACCTAATGGTATACCGATTAACATGCAAAATATAACTGCCGTAAAAATCATGGCTAAGGTGGTCATACTCTCAGACCATAGATCAACTAGATCTATAAAAACTAAACTTACAAAAGAAAATATTGCAAACTTTAGACCGTTAGTTCTATAAGCCAAAAAAACAAATATTAATAAAATTATTGGAAATGGTATAAAATTTAAAAGAGAGTCTAAACTATTTAGAACTGTATCTATCGGTGCTGAGAGTTTTTTAAAGAGTGGCCTTTGCTCAAATAACCACTCTTTAATATTTCCTTCTATCCATTCCCCAATTGGAATGTATATTTCATAATCGGAAGGGGCTAATTTTAAACTCACTAAAATTAACCTTAATCCTTACTTAATCCAACTATCAAACGTGCTTTGATTGGCTTTTATCCATTCAGCTGCATGCTTCTTAATAGCTTTTTCACTTTTCTCACCCTTGTTCATTTTCAAGTTTTGAGCAGCAATATCTCCAAGAGGAATAGAAGCTTTTTTAAGCATCTTTTCTACCTTAGGATTAGCTTTTAAAAAATCTGCATTTGCGGCTGGCCTAATATCATCAGCACCAAAACCTAAATTCACTTTAGACTTTGTGGCATTAGCAATTTTAGTTGGTTTAGTTTTGCTGTAAGGAACTTCAATCCAAACAACATCTTTACCAAGTTGTAAAGCACCAACGGTCCAATTAGGTGTCCAAGTATAAAATAGTATAGATTTACCATTTTTATATTTAGATACTGCATCTGCCATTGAAGCTGAGTAGTCAGCTTGTATTGGATTTATGAAATCACCTAAACCAAGCTCAGCAAAATGTTTTGTGATTTGTTTTTCACATCCCCAGCCTGGAGGGCAAGCAACCATGTCTGCTTTACCGTCACCGTTTGAGTCAAATTGTTTTGCGTGTTTCTTGATATCCATAACAGACTTAATACCAAATTTATCAGCTGTTTTTTTATCAATTAAGTAACCTTGAGCGCCTCCGCCCTTCATTACATAACCAACTGGCTTAACTTTGCCTTTAGACTCTGAGATATATCCGTCGTGAGTTCCAAACCAACCATTAACCCAAAGATCTACGTCCCCAGAAGTTGCAGCAACGTAGAAAACCTGTGGTTTCATTACTGTTGGGCCTGAAACTTTATAGCCCATCTTTTCCAATGCTTGTTTGTATATTTCAGCTTGGAAATACCCTGTATCCCAATCAGCTTTACCCATTTTGATCTCATTAGCTAGCGTTACACTACTAATAGATAATGCGATAATCGCCGACACTACATGTTTTAAATATTTCATTATCCCTCCAAAATTTATATTTTTTTTTAACATGTATGAAATTTTATTGTAACCGTAATACAACTAAAAAGTGAGATATATCTTATATGCGCACTAGAGTGCGCATATATTCTTATTTGCTAATTTTTTTGTTTATTTTATCCAGCTATCAAATGTGCTTTGATTTTCTTTGATCCACTGTTCTGCATGTTTTTTGATTGCTCTTTCACTCTTCTCACCTTTATTCATTTTTAGGTTTTGAGCAGCAATGTCAGATAAAGGAATAGATGCTTTTTTTAAAAATTTTTCTACTTTTGGATTAGCTTTTAAAAAATCTACATTAGCAGCAGGTCTTATATCGTTTACTCCAAATCCTAAGTTTAGTTTAGCTTTAGTTGCATTTGGCACACTCACAACTTTTGTTTCACTAAACGGAGCTTCAATCCAAACAATATCTTCACCTAGTTTTAAAGTTCCTACAGTCCAATTAGGTGTCCAAGTATAAAATAAGATAGATTTACCATTTTTATATCTTGAAATAATATCAGCCATAGCTGCAGAGTAGTCAGCTTTAATTGGGTTTATGAATTCTCCTAAACCTAATTCTTTAAAATGACGTGAAATTATTTTTTCACATCCCCATCCCGGGTGACAGGCAACCATATCTGCTTTACCGTCTCCATTTGCATCAAATTCTTTTGCATGATTTTTAATATCCATTACAGATTTAATATTAAATTTATCAGCAGTTTTTTTGTCAATTAAATATCCTTGTAAGCCTCCACTTTTTGCAACATAGCCTACTGGTTTTACTTTACCCATAGCTTCTTTTACATAAGAGTCATGATTTCCGAACCAGCCATTTACCCATAAATCCATATCCCCTGCTGCAGCTGCAACATAAAATACTTGAGGTTTCATAACTGTAGGGCCAGTAACTTTGTAACCCATCTTTTCTAATGCTTTTTTATATACTTCAGCTTGGAAGTAACCCGTATCCCAATCTGCCTTTCCCATTTTGATTTCTTTTGCGTTTAATGAAATATTTAATGAAAAAGCAAAAACTAATGATGTTAATATTTTTAAAAGTTTCATAATTTCCTTTTGTTAAAAGTATTTTAAGGGATATAAAAATTATTTAAAAAGATAGTTTTGACGCATTTAAGCGCATTTCTTA
>JBJLED010000029.1:0-33666 GCA_045566055.1 Candidatus Pelagibacter sp.
CTACTGAGCTTAACATGAGAGACTTCTTTAATTCTAAAAACATAAGTTACGAACCAATAGCGTTTGAAAAAGCAGACGAAGTTGTTCAAGCTTATGATGCTGGAAGATGTGATACTTACACTACAGATAAATCTGGTTTAGCAGCACAAAGAACTAAAATGTCAAACCCAGATGAACACAAAGTATTACCTGAAACGATCTCAAAAGAACCACTAGGCCCTGTTGTAAGACAAGGGGATGCAGTATGGGAAGATATCGTAAGATGGTCTCTAAATACTATGATTGAAGCAGAAGAGTATGGTGTTAATTCATCAAACGCTTCTAGCCTAAAAGATTCTGAGAACCACAAATCAAGAGATTAGTAGGTTCTGAAGGTGAATTAGGTGCAGCATTCGGTTTAGATAATGAATGGAGCTTAAGAATTATCGAGCAAGTTGGTAACTACGGTGAAAGCTACAAAAAACATATAGCTGACACTGGAATTTTACCTAATAGGGGTCCAAATCAATTATGGACTAAAGGTGGAATTCTTTACGTACCACCAGCAAGATAATTGCTAATAAAATTAAAAAGGGCTAGATTTATCTGGCCCTTTTTTTTAATCTCAAATTTTAATGAATCTTATAAAACTAAATATAGAAAACAAAAAGGTAAGAAATTTTATACCCCAAGCATTAACTGTTTTAGCTTTACTATCTGTAATTATTTATTTTGCAACTAATGCTCAAATTAATATGGGTAACAGAGGAATATCTTTTGGTTTTGGTTTTTTAAATCAAGAAGCATCGTTTGATATTACTTTTTCAATGATTGAATACGATGGTTCTCATTCATACGGAAGAGCTTTTTTAGTAGGGTTGTTAAATACAATTTTAGTTTCAGTAATTGGAATATTTTTTGCAACAATTATTGGAGTAGTTGTGGGTGTTTCTAGATTATCAGATAACTATTTAATAGCCAAAGTAGCTGAATGGTATGTAGAAATCTTTAGAAATATACCTTTAATTTTGCAAATTTTTTTCTGGTATTTTGCTGCGCTAAGAGCACTTCCTTTACCTGAAAATGGAATAAGTTTTAATGATATTTCATTTTTAACTATTAAAGGGTGGTATGTTCCAAAATTTATATGGACTAATTTTAATATTTTTCTTTTATCAGTAATAGCAGCATTTATAATAATTTATTTTATTAAATCTTATGCAACTAAACAAAGAGAACAATTTGGTAAACAACTTCCAGCAACAACAATTTCTTTAGCAATATTAATATTATTACCTCTAGTTTCATTTCTTCTTCTTGGTGTGTCTCTTACCTTTGAATACCCTGTACTGAAACAATTATCAGCAACAGTTTATACTTATGAAGGAGGAGTAAGTATTATTCCTGAGTTGATCGCATTAGCTTTAGCCTTATCAATGTACACAGCAACCTTTATCGCTGAAAATGTTAGAGCTGGAATTTTAGGAGTTGGCAAAGGGCAAAAAGAAGCTGCAGCGAGCATAGGTTTAAATAAAAATCAAATTTTAAAACTTGTAGTAATGCCTCAAGCATTAAGAATTATTATTCCGCCAACTACAAATCAATATTTAAACTTAACCAAAAATTCCTCTTTAGCAGCCGCTATAGCGTACCCTGACATAGTATTAGTTTTTGCGGGGACTGCTTTAATGCAAACGGGAAGAGCTATTGAAATAATTTCTATCACAATGCTTACTTATTTAACTTTAAGTATTTCAATTTCAATGTTTATGAATTGGTATAATAAAAAAATGGCGATTAAGGAAAAATAATGAATTTAATTGCAAAACCTTCAAAAGAAAATATTAAAACTTATGCCCCTATTGGATTGACTTTTGTTTCCTTAAGTTTTTTAGATGTTTTTGTTAATGCCTTTTTTAATTTTAATTTAATGGGTTTTTTACCTTCTCAACTAAGCTATTTTTTGCCGCTGATATTTGGCTTTATCGGATTTTACCTTATCAGAATTGAATTTAGTGGTGTTCGATCTTTAGATATTTTAAATAAAAATATCAATTCTAATAATTTAAATGCTTTATTAACACTTTTTACAATTTTTATTATTATAAAATCTATTCCTCCGATGTTGGACTGGTTTATTTTAGATGCTAATTTTGCAGGTAATTCAAAAGAAGATTGTACAGGTGACGGAGCTTGCTGGGTTTTCATAAAGGTCTGGTTCAATAGGTTTATGTATGGTCTTTATCCTGATGCTGAACAATGGAGAATAAATACAGCATTTTTAATTTTATTTTCAACTGTAGGTGTTTCATTTTTTGTATCTGAAAAACTTAAAAAGTATTTTATCTTGTTTTTGCTTTTTGTTTTTCCATTTGTAGGAATAAAACTAATCTCAGGTGGCAGTTTTGGACTTGAGTATGTAGAAAGCGCAGCCTGGGGAGGTCTTTCATTAACTTTCATTATTTCTGCTTTTGCAATACTATTTTGTTTTCCGATTGGTGTAATTTTAGCTTTAGGAAGAAGATCTTCTTTGCCAGCAATTAAATATATTTCTATAGGTTTTATAGAACTTTGGAGAGGGGTGCCTCTAATTACAGTTTTATTTATGTCAGCTGTAATGTTTCCTATGTTTCTGCCTGATGGAACTTTCATTGATAAATTAATTAGAGTTTTGATAGCAATTACATTATTTGAAGCCGCATATATGGCGGAAGTTGTTAGAGGAGGATTACAAGCTTTACCAAAAGGTCAATATGAAGCTGCAAAGTCTTTAGGCATGGGCTATTGGAGGATGAATGCACTTATTATATTACCACAAGCGCTTAAATTAGTGATACCTGGAATAGCAAATACTCTTTTAGCCTTAGTGAAAGATACTCCGTTAATTTTTGTTGTGGGGTTAATGGAATTAGCTGGTATGATAGGTTTAGCAAAAACTAATCCTAAATGGCTTGGAATGGCAATGGAAGGCTATGTTTTTGCAGGTTTAGTTTTCTGGATAATATGCTATGCAATGAGTAGATACAGTCAACATTTAGAGAAAAAACTAAGAACGGAAAGATAGTAATGAAGAAAATAATTGAACTTAAAAATGTAAATAAATGGTTTGATAAATTTCAAGTTCTAAAAGATATTGATCTTGATGTGGCTCCACAAGAAAAAATTGTAATATGCGGACCATCTGGTTCTGGTAAATCAACATTAATAAGATGCATTAATAGATTAGAAGAACATCAAAAGGGAAATATCATTGTTGATGGCACAGAACTTTCTGAGAGCACAAAAAATATTGAAAAAATAAGAGCGGAAGTTGGTATGGTTTTTCAACAGTTTAATTTATTCCCACACCTATCTATTTTAGATAATTGCTCACTAGCACCTATCTGGGTAAAAAAACTTCCAAAAAAACAAGCTGAAGAATTAGCAATGAATAATTTAAAAAGAGTTCAAATTGATGATCAAGCTTTAAAGTTTCCTGGCCAACTTTCAGGTGGTCAGCAACAGCGTGCGGCGATAGCAAGAGCTTTGTGTATGGAGCCTAAAATAATGTTATTTGATGAACCAACTTCGGCATTAGATCCAGAAATGATTAAGGAAGTTTTAGATGTAATGGTCGATCTAGCAAAAGGTGGAATGACCATGATAGTTGTAACACATGAGATGGGATTTGCTAAAGAAGTTGCTGATTATATGATTTTTATGGATGAAGGAAAAATTGTAGAGAGAGCAAAAACAAAAGAATTTTTTGATAATCCTAAATCTGAAAGAACAAAACTCTTTTTAAGTCAAATTTTATAACCATTTCGGAATTGGTAAATTTTTACTTTTTAAAAACTCTTTATTGAAAATTTTACTGGCGTATCTTTTACCATGATCGCAAAGTATTGTTACAATTGTTTTTCCCGGCCCTAGTTGTTTTGCAAGTTTTATCGCTCCAGCTATGTTTATGCCAGATGAACCACCCAAAATAATTTTTTGATTTTCAATTAAATCATAAACTAAATTTAAAGCCTCGGTATCGTTTGTTTGAAACGCATCATCAATTAAAGCTTTATCAAAGTTTTGAGTTATTCTTCCAGTGCCAATTCCCTCCGTTATTGAACTCCCTGTACTTTCTAGTTTATTATTTTTAATATGTGAATATAGAGATGAGCCCATTGGATCTGATAAGACTATTTTAACATCCTTATTTTTGTCTTTTAAACCTATAGATACGCCAGCTAATGTTCCTCCTGTACCTACTGCACAAGTAAAACCATCAATATTACCTGCAGTTTGGTTCCAAATTTCATCAGCGGTTGTTTGAATATGAGCTTCAGCATTTATTGTATTATCAAATTGATTAGCCCAATAAACTCCGTAAGAGCTAGATTTATTTAAGTCTTCAGCAATTTTTTGCGATTGTTTTATATAATTATTAGGATTTGCGTAAGGCACTGCTTCGACTTCAATAAGTTCTGCGCCTAATTTTTTTAAAGTTTCCTTTTTTTCTACAGATTGAGTTTTAGGTATTACAATCTTTAAATTAAGCCCATATTCTTTACAAACTATTGCTAAGCCTATACCCGTATTACCTGCCGTTCCTTCTACTATTGTTCCACCCTTAGTAATTAATTTCTTTTTTATTGCATCCTGAACAATAAATAAAGCAGCCCTGTCTTTTACTGATTCTCCAGGGTTAAAATATTCAGCTTTTCCGTAAATATGGCAACCTGTCAACTCAGAGGCTTGTTTTAATTTTACTAATGGTGTATTTCCAATCTGATTTAAAATTGTATTAGTATCCATAACATTAAATATATGAAAAAAATTATACTTTCAATTGCAATATTTTTCCTATTTATAGCTCAATCTTTAAGCCATGTTGATCATTATGCTAAATATAATTATTTAGAATACGAATTATTTAGAAATAATACTTCCATTGGGTATCATAAGTTTGACTTTAAAAGAGATGGTAGCAATCTTTCAATAGATAGCGAAGTTAGTTTTAAGATTTCAAAATTAGGTGTTGATCTTTATAAATATTTTGCTGAAAGTGAGGAGAATTATGAAAAAAGTGTTTTCAAAAGCTATTTTTCAAAAACTAAACAAAATAAAAAGGATAGATACGTAAACATAAAATTTCAGCCTAAAAAAGATAATCTAATTATTGACGGATCATCATATAAAGGTGAAGCGAGCAAAGATTATATCGTAGGCACTTGGTGGAATCATGAAATCATAAAAAAAGAGGCTCAAATAAGCGGTATTTCTGGAAGAATCATAGAACAAACAGTCACGTTTATTGGAAAGGAAGATGTAAAAATTGGAGATAAAATTTATAAAACTTTACGATTTAATTTTAGATCATCAGATGAAACTTTACCTGATAGCAAGAAATTAAATACAGATATATGGTATGAGGAGAATACATACCTATGGGTAAAAGCAGCTTTCAATAAAACAGGTTATTGGGAGTATAGGTTAAAAAAAGTGAATTAATAAGTAAGTCTGACCTTTAATACTTTAAAAAGTCAATACCAAAAATAGCTTTTTTTTTGATAATTTAACCCTAAAAAATATTTTTTTTTGGTATTGCTAATCAGACCATTATGAGGTTTTATTATTAAAAAATGGGAGTTCTAATGGAAGAAAATTTCAATATACACTTAGGTAAAAAATTAAGGATGAGAAGACTTTCATTGGGTCTTACTCAAACTAAAGTCGCTCAAGCAATTAACGTAACATTTCAGCAAATACAGAAATATGAAAAAGGAACTAACGGTGTTAGTTCTAATAGACTTATGCAATTGTCTCAGTTTTTAAAAGTTCCAGTTATTTATTTTTTTGAGGATTATAAAGAATTTAAGGATATTAATTCTAATGAAGAAGCAAATGAAGATTTAAACTATTCATTTTTAAGTAGAACCTTTTCGTCATTGTCAAAAACTCAGAAAGAGAAAATCTTACAGATTTTGAATAATACATCTAAGTTTGAAAAAGCCGTTTAATTGGCTCCTCGGGCAGGACTCGAACCTGCGACCAATTGATTAACAGTCAACTGCTCTACCAACTGAGCTACCGAGGAATAAATCGGAACATACTTTTTTTAGTGAAATAAAACAACTTAAATTTTTGGAGGCCACGCCCAGAATCGAACTGGGATAAAAGGATTTGCAATCCTCTGCGTAACCATTCCGCCACGTGGCCATTTATTCATTTAATAATCTATTAAAGCATTTGATTATTTTAATAAAGAAAAATCTAACTATTTAGGGTTGTAGCATTAAAGATATAAAGTAAATTAAATATATATCGAAAAAAATGGAATTTAAGAAATATAACCACCTTAAAGAAGAAAAAATAATCTCTGATTATTGGATTAAGAATAATTGTTTCAAACCCAAAAAGGGTAAATTAAATAAAAAATTTTCAATTGTTATACCACCGCCTAATGTAACAGGAAGATTACATATGGGTCATGCATTAAATAATAGCCTTCAAGATGTCTTGGTTCGTTTCAAGAGAATGAAAGGCTTTGAAACATTATGGCAACCGGGCACTGATCATGCTGGAATAGCAACTCAAGCAGTTGTTGAAAAAAATTTAGAAAAAGAAAATTTGAATAAAAATCAATTAGGACGAGATGATTTTATAAACAAGGTTTGGGAATGGAAGGAAGAGTCTGGAGGGATAATATTAGATCAATTAAAAAAATTAGGTTGTTCCTGTGACTGGTCTAGAACAAGGTTTACAATGGACAAAAACTTGTCCAAAGCTGTTATTAAAGTTTTCGTCGATTTATATAATGATAATCTTATTTACAAAGATAAAAAATTAGTAAATTGGGATACTAAACTACAAACTGCTATTTCTGATTTAGAAGTTGTTCAAAAAGATGTTCAATCTAATTTATATTATATCAATTATCCAATTGGAGATTCCTCAGACAACATTACAATCGCAACAACTAGACCTGAAACAATGATGGGTGATACAGCAATAGCTGTGAATCCAAAAGATGAAAGATATAAATCATTTATTGGTAAGAATGTTTTGATACCATTAGTAAATAGAACTATCAAAATAATTACAGATCATTACGCTGATCCTGAGCAAGGATCTGGAGCAGTAAAAATCACTCCTGCTCATGATTTCAATGATTACGACGTAGGGAAAAGAAACAAACTTAAAATAATAAACATTTTAGAAAAAAATGGTTCAATAAATAAAAACGGAATAAAAGAGTTTGTAGGTTTAGATCGTTTTGAAGCTAGAAAATTATTAGTACAAAAATTAAAAGAAAATGGATATCTTGTTAAAATAGAAAATATTAAAAATAAAGTTCCATACGGAGACAGATCTAATTCAATTATTGAACCGCTTTTAACAGAACAGTGGTTCGTTGATGCAAAAAAATTAGCTCAAAAACCTATAAAAATTGTTAAGGTTGGAAAAACTTCTTTTTATCCTGAAACGTGGACAAAAATTTTTTTTCAATGGATGAAAAATATAGAGCCTTGGTGTATTTCTCGTCAAATTTGGTGGGGGCATAGAATTCCAGCTTGGTATGACCAGCATAATAATATTTTTGTTGCTGAAAATGAACATGAAGCGTTTAAGTTAGCAAAGAAGAAAAATAATAGTAATATTACGTTAAAACAAGAAACGGATGTACTTGATACCTGGTTTTCATCAGCCTTATGGCCATTTGCAACATTAGGTTGGCCCAAGAAAACTAAAGAGCTATCAAAATTTTATCCTACCTCCGTATTAGTTACAGGTTTTGATATCATTTTTTTCTGGGTTGCAAGAATGCTTATGATGGGAAATTATTTTAAAAATAAAACTCCATTTAATAAAGTTTATGTTCATGCGTTAGTAAGAGATGAAAAAGGACAGAAAATGTCGAAATCTAAAGGGAATGTAATTGATCCATTAGAATTAATAAATGAATATGGAGCAGACAGCTTAAGGTTTACTTTAATCTCTATGGCATCACCTGGTAGAGATGTAAAATTAGCGAAAGACAGAGTAATAGGAAATAGGAACTTTGTTACAAAAATCTGGAGTGCAAATAATTTTTTGCAATTGAATAAATGTAAATATGATAAGAAAATAAATATAAATTCTATTAAATTATCAATTAATCAGTGGATTTATAATGAGTTTGTTTTAACTCAAAATCTCGTAACAAAAAGTCTTGAAATTTTTAGATTTGATGA
The DNA here is from genome assembly GCA_045566055.1 of Candidatus Pelagibacter sp. GTDB lineage: Bacteria > Pseudomonadota > Alphaproteobacteria > Pelagibacterales > Pelagibacteraceae > Pelagilacustribacter. Next base: position 8,187 of record JBJLED010000029.1, read on the forward strand.
AGCCGCCAAGTATATTTATCAATTTGTTTGGCATTATTATTGTGATTGGTATTTAGAATTTTTAAAACCAATTTTTAACTCTAATAATAAAGCTGAATTAGATGAAGCTAGATTGTTTTCTTCTTTTATGATGTCAAATATCCTTAAGTTATTGCATCCATTTATTCCTTTTTTTACCGAAACTGTTTGGAAAAAAAATAATTATAAAAAAATAATTAAGACGAATTTAATATTATCTGAGTGGCCCGAATATAAAATTAAGGGCAAGTTCATAAAAAACTGCTCAGATATTAATGATTTGATTGAATTTATCTCAAGCGTTAGATCTTCTAAAGCAGAATTGAAGATTACCCCTAAATTATATTGCGATGTTCATTTCTTAGAAAAATCATCTAAATTAAATAAGATTATCCAAAATAACTTAATTTTAGCTAAGCATGTAGGTAGAATAGGAAATATCTTAGAATCAAACAAAAATGATAAAAATACTTTTAAGATCTTATCTCAAAATGAAAAAATTTCTTTAAATTTTAACGAAAATATTGATTTAGCTTCTCAAAAAATTAGAATTTCACAAAAAATTGAGAATTTAAATAAACAAATAACTGCTTTAAACGGTAAACTCAAAAATAAAGCTTATGTGAAAAATGCTCCTAGTGAAATTGTTCAAAATGACAAAAGATTTCTTAAGGAATTAACTATTGAAGATAGCAAATTAAGAAGTATTGTATCTAGTATTAATTAAAAATGTCTAAGTTTAATAAAAAAAAATTACCAAGTCGTCATACTTCTTTAGGTCCCGATAGAGCTCCGCATAGATCATTTTACTATGCAATGGGTGAAACAGAACAAGATGTAGCAAAGCCTTTTGTTGGTGTTGTCTCAACCTGGAATGAAGCTGCACCTTGCAACACAGCTTTAATGAGACAAGCGCAATCGGTAAAAAAAGGAGTAAAAGATAATGGTGGAACACCAAGAGAATTTTGCACAATTACCGTAACTGACGGTATAGCAATGGGACATGAAGGCATGAAATCATCTTTAATTTCAAGAGAGATAATTGCAGACTCAGCTGAACTTACTGTAAGGGGTCACTGTTACGATGCATTAGTTGGAATTGCAGGATGCGATAAATCCTTACCAGGATTAATGATGTCCATGCTCAGATTAAACGTACCAAGCGTTTTTATATATGGAGGATCAATCTTGCCTGGAAAATTTAAAGGTAAAGATGTTACTGTTGTTGATGTATTTGAAGCCGTAGGTAAACATTCATCAGGAACAATGACATCTGATGAATTAAGAGAATTAGAATTAGTAGCTTGCCCAAGTGCTGGGGCTTGTGGTGGACAGTTTACTGCTAACACTATGGCTTGTGTGTCAGAAGCAATTGGTCTTGCGTTACCTTATTCAGCCGGAACACCAGCGCCCTATGAGGAAAGAGATAAATACGCTTTTGATAGCGGTCAAACAGTAATGAACTTGTTAGAAAAAAATATCAAACCACGCGATATTGTATCAAAAAAAGCATTAGAAAATGCAGCTACGATTGTAGCAGCTACTGGTGGGTCTACAAATGCTGCACTTCATCTTCCAGCTTTAGCAAATGAAGTAGGAATAAAATTTGATTTGATGGATGTTGCAAAAATTTTTAAAAAAACACCTTATCTTGCAGATTTAAAACCAGGTGGAAAATATGTTGCTAAAGATATGTGGGAAGCAGGTGGTGTTCCTATGTTATTAAAAACATTACATGAGGGTGGGTATATTCATGGTGAATGTATGACAGTGACAGGTAAAACTATGAAAGAAAATTTAAAAAACATTAAATTTAATACTAATCAGAAAGTTTTAAGAGAATACAATAAACCATTATCTCCTGACGGCGGTGTTGTAGGATTAAAAGGTAATTTGGCTCCAGAAGGAGCAATAGTAAAAATTGCAGGTTTAAAAAAATTACAATTTACGGGTAAGGCAAGATGTTTTGATAATGAAGAAGATGCGATGAAAGCAGTACAAACAAAAAAATATAAAGATGGAGATGTTATAATTATTAGATACGAAGGTCCAAAAGGTGGTCCAGGTATGAGAGAAATGCTTTCAACTACTGGAGCTATTTACGGTCAAGGAAAAGGAGAAAAGGTTGCTCTTATAACTGATGGAAGATTTTCAGGAGCTACTAGAGGTTTTTGTGTTGGTCATGTAGGTCCTGAAGCAGCAATGGGAGGGCCAATTGCACTTCTAAAAAATGGAGATATTATAGACATCGATGCAAAAAAAGGGTCGATTAATGTAAGGCTTACAAATTCTCAATTAAAAGCTAGAAGAAAAAAATGGAGAGAAAAAAAATCAAGTTTTGGATCTGGCACAATTTGGAAATATGCGCAAACAGTAGGTCCTGCTTATCTTGGTGCTCCAACACACCCAGGTAAGAAAAAAGAAGTTAAAGAATACTCAAAAATTTAATGAAAATACGTCCAGTCATTTTATGTGGCGGTTCTGGCACAAGACTTTGGCCTGATCAAAAACATCATCAACCAAAACAGTTTATTGACTTTGGAAACTGGACGCTTTTTGGAAAAACTTTAGAGAGAATAAAAAATTCCATATTTGATTATCCAATAATAAGCACTAACAAAAAATATATTAGTGATATTAAAAAGCATTTAATATTAAAAGGTTTTAAAAAATATAAAATTATTCTTGAACCGACGAAAAGAAACACTGCGTCTGCTATGCTCTGTTCAGTATTAATAAAAGAAATACCAGAAAATCAACCTTTGATTTTTTTAGCTTCAGATCATTTAATCGAAAAAGCAAACTTGTTTAACAAATCTATAAGACAACACAAGAAGTATTTGACTGATAAAAATATTTTTATTTTTGGAATTAAACCGTCCAATCCTTCTTCTGAATTTGGATATTTTTTATCTAAAAGAGTAAACGATAAAAATAAGGTAACAAAATTTATTGAAAAACCAAATGAGAAAAAAGCAAAAAAAATCATAAAGAAAAATGCCTATTGGAATTCTGGGATATTTTTCTTAACAAAAAAATCAATTATTAATAATTTTCAAAAATATCAAAAAGTAAATTTTAGACATTGTTTAAATTCTGTAAATAAATCAAAATTTAAAAACAATATTTATTACCTCAATAAAAATGACTTTTTAAAATGTTCATCTATTTCATTTGATTATGCAATTTTAGAAAAATCAAAAGATATAAATGCTATAAAATTAAATATTCCTTGGTCTGATCTAGGAAGCTGGAAAGAAATTTGTAATATGTTTAATAAATTAAAAAATAAATACAAAAAAAAGAAAAATATTTTTTTTAGACCATGGGGTAAATATATAAATTTATATAATGGTAAGAATTTTTTAATAAAAGAACTATATGTTAAGTCAAAAGGTATTTTGAGTCTTCAAAAACATTTTCACCGTTCTGAACACTGGGTAGTAACCCAAGGAACACCTAAAATTACGCTAAATAAAAAAAAATTTAACTTAAAACCTACAGAAACAATTTTTATACCTGTTAGATCAATTCATAGAATTGAGAATCCACATAAAAAGACTGTAAAATTAATTGAAGCACAATTAGGATCTATTTTAGAAGAAACAGATATAGTTCGATATCAAGATATATACGGAAGAGTTAAATAATTTCAAGTTCAATAGGTGTGTGATCAGATGGCTTAACTTTAGACCTCGGTTTTTTATTGATGTTAATAGATTTTATATTTTCAATTAAATTATTTGATAATAAAAAATGATCTATTCTCATCCCGTAGTTTTTTTGCCATGAACCAGCAAAATAGTCCCAAAATGTATACTCTTGTTTAATTTTATTTTTTAAACGATAAGCATCTTTAAAGCCTAAATTGATAAGTTCTCTATATTTTTTTCTTATTTCTAATCTTCCTAAAGCATCATTCTCATATCTTTTAAAATCATGAACATCTATTTCTTCGGGTATAATATTAAAATCACCAGCAATAAGGATATTTGAGTTTTCCTTAATTCTTTTTTTTATATTAGTTATAAATCTTTTTAACCACTCTTTTTTATATTCATATTTTTCTGTATCAACAGGATTTCCATTAGGAACGTAAATATTTATTAATTCTATTATTTTTTTTTTAAATTTTAATTCAGCTGTGATAACTCGTGATTGTTTTAATTCATCTTTTTATAAAAACTATTATTTATATTGCTCAACTCATGTTTAGAAATGATTGCAACACCATTATAACTTTTTTGACCAAATACATATGATATGTAACCTAACTTTTTAAACTCATCATCTGGAAAGTTTTCATTTTGTGTTTTAATTTCCTGCAATAAAAGTATTTCAGGGGAAGTATCTTTAATATAATTTTTAATATTCTCTATCCTTGCTCTTACAGAGTTAACATTCCAGGATATAATTTTCATTAAACGGAGAAAGAAAGACCGCAACCGCACGAAGCAGTAGCTTTAGGATTATTAATCACAAATGACTCACCAATCATTTCTTTTTTAAAATCAACTACAGATCCAGAAATAATATCAAGAGAAGATTTATCAATAACAGTTTTTCCAAAAAATATATCATCATCATTTGATTTTGTGTCAAAACCAAAATTATACTTGAATCCAGAACAACCACCACCTTGTACAGTGATTCTAAAAAATTTATTTTTTTCACCTTTAGTTATCAAATTTATTTGATTTAAGGCTTGATCAGTAAAATTTAATTTCTTTTCCATAAACAATATATTTCTAGTATATAATCTATGTAGTAACCATGCAAAAAAAATCAATTAGAAATTTATCCAAATTTGCTGTCCCCTTTAAGTCTAGAGGAAGGTTTTTTAAGGAAAAAAAAACTGATTTGAGAAACGACTTCCAAAGAGACAGGGATAGAATCATACATTCAACTGCATTTAGAAGATTAAAGCATAAGACTCAAGTTTTTGTGAATACATCTGGAGACCATTTCCGAACAAGAATTACCCATTCTTTTGAAGTATCCCAAATAGCTAGAACATTATCTAAATTTTTTAATTTGAATGAAGATTTATCTGAAACACTTAGCCTTGCACACGATTTAGGACACACTCCATTTGGTCATGCAGGTGAGGAGTCATTAAATTATTGTATGAGAGATTATGGTGGTTTTGACCACAACATACAAACATTAAGAATTATAACAATTCTAGAAAATAGATATTATGAATTTAAGGGACTTAATCTCTCAATCGAGACATTAGATGGTTTAATAAAACACAACGGACCAGTAAAAAATTTAACTAAATTAAATAAAATTTTAGGAAACAATTTTTTCAGAAAAAAAATTAATTTCACCTCGAATTCATCTCTTGAAGCACAAATAGCTTCAATATCAGATGATATTGCATATAATAGTCATGATCTTGAGGATGGGTTAAAATCCAATTTATTCAAATTAGATCATTTAAAAAATATTCCAGTACTAAATAAAATAATAATTAAACATAAAAAAAAAATAAAACGTCATTCTATCGATCTTGTTATAAGACAAATCATAAGAGAAATAATCAATGAAATGGTAAGTGATGTTATTACTACAACTAAACATAATATGAAATTTTATGAAATAAAAAATCTAAGGGATATTTACAAAGTAAATAATAAAATAGTAAATTTCTCAACAAAAATGCAAAACTTTGATAATAAGATTAAAATTTTTCTAAGGCAAAAAATGTACTTTCATGAAAAAGTTAAATCAAAAACTAATCATGGAAGAAAAATAATAACTAAATTATTTAAACAAATAAAAAAAAATCCAAAAAAATATATTAATATAAAAAAATACAACAATTCAAATATAGAGCGTATTATTTGTGATTATATAGCTGGAATGACTGATAGATATGCAATAAATCTTTATAATCAAATAAAATGAATATTTTTGAACACCATTTAGCTGAAATTAAGAAAATAATTATTTCAAAAAAAAATTTTCTAAAATTAGATCAAGTTGATAATTTTAAGGGAGTAAATTTAGAGGTACCACCTGATCATTTTAATTTCGATTTATCATGCAATATTGCAATGGTGCTTGGGAAAAAAAATAAACTAAATCCAAAATCATTGGCATTAAATTTAAAAGATATTTTTTTGAATGAAATAAGTAATTTTGCAGAGATTGATATTGCTGGACCAGGTTTTCTAAACATTAAACTCTCAAAATCCGCTTTACTAAATAATATAAATTTAATTTTAGATGATAATACTTATGGTTCTATTGATAATAGCGAAAGCTATAATATTGAATTTGTTTCTGCAAACCCAACTGGCCCTATGCATGTGGGTCATTGTAGAGGAGCAATTTACGGAGATGTTCTAGCAAATTTACTTAAATTTAATGGAAACAAAGTTACAAAGGAGTACTACATCAATGACTATGGTGGTCAGATCCAAAATTTTGTTGAGTCGGTTTTTTTAAGAATAATTGAAATTAAGAATAAAAAAAAATTTCCAAAAAAAGAAAATTTATACCCGGGAATTTACATTAAAGATATCGCTGAAAAAATAATCAAAGAAAACTTAAATTTAGATTTTAATGATTTTAAAAAAATTTTTGAAGATTTGAAAAAGAAATCATTAAAAATATCGATGGAAATGATAAAAAAAGATTTAAAACTTTTAGGAATTTCACACGATAATTTTTTTTCAGAGACAGATATTGTTAATAAAAATTTAGTTAATAAAGCGGTAATTAAACTTAAGGAAAAAAAATTAGTCGATGAAGGCTACCTTAACCCTCCTAAAGGAGAGTCCAGTAAAGATTGGAAGAAAATTAAAAGATTAATTTTTAAATCAACATTATTTGGAGATGATACTGATAGAGCGCTTCAAAAAAATGATGGAACATGGACCTATTTTGCAAATGATGTTGCTTATCATATGGATAAAATAAATAGAAAATATAAAAATTTAGTAAATATTCTTGGTGCAGATCACACAGGTTATATAAAAAGAATTACAGCTGCTGTTTCAGCTTTATCTGAAAACAAAATTAAACTTAATTGTAAAGTATGTCAGTTAGTAAAATTATACAAAAATGGAGAACCATATAAGATGTCAAAAAGAGCAGGTGAGTTTATCTCAGCTCAAGATCTTTTAAATGAAGTGGAAAAAGATCAAATAAGATTTATGATGCTGTATAGAAGCAATGATGTTGAGTTAGATTTTGATTTTGACAAAGTAAAAGAAAAAAACAAAGATAATCCAGTTTTTTATGTGCAGTATGCGTATGCTAGAATAAATTCTCTTTTAAGAGCGGTAAATATAAACATGTTTAAAAAAGTTAATTTTGATGAAAACAAAATTAGCTTCAATGATATGGAAGAAAAAATTATTAGAAAAATTTTTGAATGGCCAAAAGTAATAGAGTCCACAACAAGAAAATTTGATTTACATAAAATCCCTTTTTATTTGTATGAAATATCGACATTATTTCATGCTTATTGGAGCAAAGGTAATGAAGATAAAAACTATAAATTTATTGAAAATGAAAGAATAAAAAGAAAAGAAATATTACTGGTAATTAATCTTGTTGCATTAGTGATACAAAATGGAATGAGTATTCTTGGAGTTTCATTACCAAAAAGAATGTAATGACAAAAATAGTTAATATATTTTTTCTAGTATTTGTTTTAATATTTTTTTTTACAACATATAAGTATTATTCATCAAAAAAAAATATTGATGCAAAAAATTTTAATAGAAATAACATAGAAGATATTATTAATAAGAAAATTTCAGATCTACCAATTTTAAAAAATGATACCAATAATGTAATCGAGTTTAACGACGGTTTTTCTAATGGAATTAAAAATGAAAAAACAAGAGGTTTCTGGAATTTATTAAAATCTGAATGAAAAAAAAAGCAATAATTATTAGTATCAAAGGCATTAAATTAAGCAAAAAAGAAAAACTACTTCTTTCAAAAGAAAAACCATGGGGTTTAATACTATTTAAAAGAAATATTAAGTCATTTTATCAAGTAAAAAATCTTGTAAGTGACATTAAGAAACTTTCAAAAAATCAAAAATTTCCAATCCTAATAGATGAGGAGGGTTTATCTGTTTCAAGATTAAGAAATATTTTTAACCATAAATTTGACGCAAGTTATTTTGGTAATTTATATAAAATTGATCAAAAAGTTGCTCAAGTTTTATACAAAAAATATTTACTTTCTTTATGCAAAAATTTAAAAAAAATTGGAATAAATATAAATACAATTCCTGTTCTTGACGTCTTAAGAAAAAATACTAATAAGATTATTGGAAAAAGAAGTTTTTCTAATAATGAAAAAATCGTAAAAAAATTAGGAGAAATTACAATAAGACAATGTCATTCATATAATGTTGTTACCGTTATGAAGCATATACCTGGACATGGTTGTTCATCAATAGATAGTCATAGAGGTATGCCAAAAGTAAATTTAAGTGAGAATATATTAAATCAGAAAGATTTTTATCCTTTTAAATTATCGTCTGCAAAGTTAGCTATGACTGCCCACATACTTTATACCAAAATTGATCGTAAAAATGTCTCTACTTTTTCAAATATAATAATTAAAAAAATTATTAGAAAAAAAATAGGCTTTAAAGGCATTCTCATGTCTGATGATATTTCTATGAAAGCTCTAAGTTATGATTTAGTTACAAATGCTAAAAAGTCACTAGCTGCAGGATGCAATTTAATTTTATATTGTGCGGGAAATATAAAAGACAACTTTAAATTGATTAAATCTGTTCCATATATTGATAAATTTACTGAAAAAAAAACATCAGAAATTTATAAAATTATAAGGTAAAATTATTAATGGAATCAAATAAAACAAACCAAATATCTATTAATATTCCTAACTATAGTGGTCCATTAGAAGTTCTGCTTGATTTGGCTAAATCACAAAAAGTAAATTTGGCCGAAATTTCTATAACTAAATTAGCAGATCAATTTTTAGATTTTATAAAAGAAAATGAAGATCTTAATTTGGAATCAGCTTCTGAATATTTATTAATGGCAACATGGTTAGCTTATTTAAAATCAAAATTGTTACTTCCAGAAGAAGAAGATGATGATTTTAAAGCTCTCGAAGTTGCTGAAAAACTAAAATTACAACTTAAAAAACTAGAACTTATAAGAATTTTATCTGACCAAATGCTACAAAAAAAAAGATTAGGTGTACATATTTTTACAAGAGGAATGAAAGGGGGCATTAGATCAATTAATACCCCAGTTTATGATGTTTCATTATATGAATTGTTGAAAAGTTACGCAGATGTTCAAATGCACAAAACTTTTCAAAATATTAGTATTCCAAAATTACCTGTTTTAACAACAGAAGAAGGAATAAAATTTATAAAAGATAATATAGATAAAATTAATGAATGGAGAAATATAATTGATTTAATACCAGATTATTATCTTAAAAATAAAATGAAAAAAACAGGAATAGCGGGTATTTTTTCTGCTAGTCTTGAACTTTCGAAAGAAGGTATAGTAAACGTATCTCAAAAAAAAACATTTGATAAACTGATGATTAAAAAAACTTAAGATGCCAATAAAAAAAAAAAATAATATATTAAATTTTCCACCCGCACCTACAAAACTTGAAAGACAGGTAGAAGCAATTTTATTTTCTGCTTCTGAACCATTAGATGTAGAAACTATTGAAAAAAGAATAAAAACAAATACTAATATTTCGAAAATTTTAGAAAACATTCAAAAAATTTACAAAAATCGGGGTATTAATTTAATTTGTATAAAAAAGAAATGGTCTTTTAGGACAGCAGAAGATTTATCAAAAATGATGTCACTTCAAAAATCTACACAAAAAAAACTGTCCAAAGCTACTGTCGAAACATTGGCTATCATAGTTTATCACCAACCAGTAACTAGATCCGAAATAGAGGAAATAAGAGGCGTATCTTTTGCTGCAAATACACTTGAAATTTTACTTGAATTAAATTGGGTAAGACCAGCTGGAAGAAAAGATATTCCTGGTAAGCCAATTCAATATGCAACAACTGAAAATTTTTTAAATCATTTCAATATTCAGAAATTGTCAGATTTACCTACAATAGATGAGCTAGGAACGGCAGGTCTTATAGACACCACAGCAATTGATAAATCGATATTTGGAACAGGTAAATTTTTTAAAGAGCAGTCCATTAATGATAGGCAAAATAATATTTACGAAGAAATTGATAATGCTATTAAAAAGGCTCCAGAAGAAGAAAAATAAACGTATTTATTTAACCGAAATTATTGTATATTAATGATTATGGGAAATATTGGTTGGACAGGCATAATTATAATTGCGATTTTAGTGGTTATACTTTTCGGAAAAGGAAAAATTTCTAGCATAATGGGTGATCTTGCTAAAGGAATTAAAAGTTTCAAAAAAGGTATGTCAGATGAAAATTCATCTGGTAGTGATACCCCCGACAATAACTCAGATAACCCTAATTCTGAAAATAAGTAATCTAATATGCCTCAAATAGGTTGGTTAGAGATTTTAGCAATCGTAATTATTGCGATATTAGTTTTAGGGCCAAAAGAATTTCCAATTGCATTAAAAAAAATAGGATCTTATTTCGGTAAATTAAAAAATACTCTGAGTAATTTTCAAAGGGAAGTTAATTCTGTAACTGAAAATATTGATGTTGATAATAATATCAATAATAAAAAAGAAAATAAAAATAACAAGAACCAAGATGAGTGATAAAAATTCTTTTACCAGTCACTTTATTGAATTACGTTCAAGACTTATAAAATCTATTATTTTTATTTTTGTTATATTTGTTTTATCATATACTTTTGCAGAACATATTTACTCTTTTCTGGTTAATCCATACGCAGAAGCAGTGAAAGATGATCTAAATTCTAGAAGATTAATATTTACAGCTTTACATGAAACTTTTATTACATACTTAAAAGTAGCTTTTTTTGCTGCTATTTTTTTAGGCAGTCCAGTTTTACTCATTCAAATCTATAAATTTATAGCACCGGGTTTATATAAAAATGAAAAAAGGGCTCTTCTGCCTTATTTAATTTCAACTCCAATACTTTTTTTATTTGGCGGAATGCTTGTTTATTATTTAGTTATGCCATTAGCAATTAAGTTTTTTTTGTCATTTGAAAGCATGGGATCAAATACAAGCTTACCAATACAATTAGAAGCAAAAGTTAATGAATATTTGTCACTAATAATGAGATTAATTTTTGCATTTGGTATAAGCTTTCAATTACCTATACTACTAAACTTACTTGCAAGAATTGGAATTGTTAACTCTGAATATCTTAAAAATACAAGAAGATACGTAATTGTAATCATTTTTACATTAGCTGCAATTTTAACCCCACCTGATCCAATAACACAAGTTGGTCTAGCAATACCTCTACTATTACTCTATGAATTATCTATAATAACAGTTCGATTCACCGAAAAAAAAAATAAAAAAGAAAATTTAGAGGATGCATAATTTAAAAGAAATAAGAAAAAATCTAGATAATTTTAAAAAAAAAATAGAAGACCGTAATATAGATTTTGACATAAATAATTTTAAAAAAAAAGATACTTTAAATAGAGATTTAATCACAAAAAAAGAAAAGCTGGAACAAGAAAAAAAATCTTTATCAAAATCAAAAGATAAATCTAATTTTGAGAAATCTAAAAAAATTTCAAAAGAAATTTCAGAAATAGAAAAAAAGCAAATTTCTAGTCAAAGCGAAATAGATAAAATAATTTTTTCTCTACCAAATCTAGCTCAAGATGATGTTCCAGTTGGTAGAGATGAAAAATCAAATAAATTGATAAAGAAAAAAGGTGATCTTAAAAAATTTACGTTTAAAGCTAAATCTCATGTCGAGTTAGGAGCAAAAGATCAAAATATTGATTTTGAAACCTCAATAAAATTATCTGGATCAAGATTTGTAGTGCTAAAAGATAAATTCGCGCTACTTGAGAGAGCTCTTATAAATTTTATGTTAGATACACATGTAAATGAATTTAAATATACTGAAATTTCTCCTCCTTTGATTGTAAATGAAGATGTAATGTTTGGGACAGGGCAACTACCAAAATTTGAGGAGGATCAATTTGAGATAAAATTTGATAATTCTGATCAAAGAAAATTTTTAATACCGACAGCCGAAGTGGTTTTAACCAATTTAGTAAGAAAATCGTTAATTGAAAAAAAATTCTTACCAAAAAGGTTTGTCGCTTCAACACCATGTTTTAGAAAAGAGGCAGGAAGTTATGGCAAAGATACAAAGGGCATGATAAGACAACATCAATTTTATAAAGTTGAACTTGTGAGCATAGTTGAGTCAAATAAATGTCTAGAGGAATTGGAACGTATGTTGAACTGTGCTGAGAGCATCCTTGAAAAATTAGAAATTCCCTACCAAATAGTATTACTTTCTACTGGTGACATGGGATTTAGTGCTGAAAAAACTTACGATATCGAGGCTTGGATTCCATCAGAAAATAAATATCGCGAAATATCAAGTTGCTCTTCTTGCGGCTCTTTTCAAGCTAGAAGAATGGGCGCTAAATATAAATCTGAAAACGGAAATGATTTTGTTGGAACACTTAATGGATCTGGTTTGGCTGTAGGAAGGCTAATGATTGCTATATTAGAAAATAATCAAAATGAAGACGGTTCTATTAATATCCCTCATGTATTAAAAAAATACATGAATAATCTAGAAAAAATTTAATTATAATTTACTTGTTAATCTAAAGTTTTTCATATAATTGTTCTTTCATGAGTGGACAGGGAATAGCGCAGTTTATACCGTTAATATTAATTTTTATAATTTTTTATTTCTTTTTGATAAGACCTCAACAAAAAAGAGTTAAAGACCATAAAGCCATGGTAGAGTCTTTAAAAAGAGGTGATGAAGTTATTACATCAGGGGGAATTATTGGTATTGTTGACCGTGTAATGGAAGATGATCGTATCGAGGTCATAATTGGTGAAAATACCAAAGTACAAATAATTAGATCCACAATTACAAGTTTACTTAAAAAAGAAGAAGTTAAAAAATAATTCTTTTTCGTGTTAAATTTTTCTAAAATAAACGTTCTAATCATTTATTTTCTATTTATATTCATTGCGGTATTTTCTTTTTTAAATCTTCAAAATGAAAGTGATCAATTCATAAAAAAAAAGATTAACTTAGGGTTAGATTTACAAGGAGGATCTTATTTATTATTAGAAATAAATTCTGATAGCTTAGTTAAAGAAAAAATTCAATCTAAAGTCATACCTATAAAAAAATTACTTAAAGATAATGAAATAAATTATAAAAATTTTAAAATTGATGAGAACAGCTTGTCACTATCAATAGATAATTTTGAAAAATTTGATTTATTATTTAATTCAAGAAAAGATAATCTTGTAAATCCTTATATTGATAATTATAGATCTTATGAATTAGAATATAAAAAAATAAATAATAGCGAAATCGAAATATCTTTCTCAAAATTTGGATTACTAACTATAAATAATTCAGCTTTAAAACAGTCAATTGAAATAGTCAGACGTAGAATAGACGATGTAGGAACCAAAGAACCAACAATACTGCAAAGAGGTGAAAAAAGAATACTTGTAGAGTTACCAGGATTGAAAGACCCAGAAAGAATAAAAGCCCTTTTAGGTAAAACGGCCCAACTAAATTTTAGACTGGTTTCAGATAATAATGAATTTGGAACAGATGAATTAATTTCTGAAAATGGGGAAAAACTTAATATAAGTAAAAGAATAATTATGAGTGGTGAAAATTTAATAGACGCTCAGCCTAGTATTCAAAATCAAAACAATGAACCTACAGTTTCTTTTACCCTGGATAGGTTAGGAGCGCAAAAATTTGGAAGAGCAACTACTGATAATGTTGGAAAAAGATTAGCTATTGTTCTAGATGGTGAAATTGTCAGTGCTCCAAATATCAATGAACCTATTACATCAGGAAATGGAATGATTTCAGGAAATTTTACTTTCCAAGAAGCAACAGATTTAGCATTGTTGCTTAGATCCGGAGCTTTGCCTACACCATTAATTGTAGTGGAGGAGAGAACAGTAGGGCCAGATTTAGGAGAAGACTCAATTAAATCTGGAATTACATCTTTACTAGTAGGCTTTATTTTAGTGATTTTATTTATGCTATATAAATACAAAATTTTTGGTCTTATTGCTAATACAGCTCTAATTGCAAATTTACTTATGTTAATAGGTGTTCTCACAATTTTAGAGGCTACACTTACATTACCTGGTATTGCTGGTATCATTCTAACTGTGGGTATGGCTGTTGATGCTAACGTATTAATTTTTGAGAGAATAAGAGAGGAGCTAAAAACAGAAAAGTCAATTATTCATGCATTTGACTCTGGTTATACAAGAGCAAAAATAACAGTTTTAGATGCCAATATAACTACGCTAATTGCTGCTATCATTTTATTTGCGTTCGGTTCCGGTCCAGTTAAAGGCTTTGCTATCACTTTAGGAATTGGAATTATTACTACACTCTTTACAGCGTATTTTTTAGCGAGACACCTTACTTCTATAGTGGTTTTAAATACTAAAAATAATGAGATTAAAATTTAATGGCAAACTATAATTTTTCATCCAAATTTAAATACGCAAATATTTTCTCATTAACTCTATTTTTAATAAGTATAGTTCTTATAATATTTAAGGGACTAAATTATGGAATTGATTTTAAAGGAGGTACACTTATTGAATTGAGATCAAACAATACTGAAGCTTCCTCAATTAGAGATATTCTTAAAAATATGGATTTAGGGGATGTTAATGTAAAAAAATTTGGTAAAGAGGGAGATTTTTTAATAAAAGTTGAGCAACAAGGAGATAACAATAAATTAATCCCAGAAATTAAAAAAAAACTATCCGACAGTTTAAATTCTGATGTTAACTTTAGACGAGTAGAAAATGTAGGTCCAAAAGTAAGCGCAGAATTATTACAATCTGGTATAATTGCTATCTCATTGTCATTAGCCGCAATGCTTTTTTATATTTGGGTTAGGTTTGAGTGGCAATTTAGCATAGGTTCTATCATAGCATTATTTCACGACGTAATAATAACTCTTGGTATTTTTTCACTTTTATCATTTGAAATTAATCTTTCAATAATTGCTGCTGTTTTAACTATTGTCGGTTATTCAATGAATGATACTGTAGTAATATATGATAGGATCAGAGAAAATCTTGGAAAATTTCATAAATTAGATATTAGTGATATAGCAAATTTATCAATTAACGAAACTTTAGCTCGAACAATTATTACATCTGTTACTACTTTACTAGCATTATTTTCAATATTTATTTTAGGTGGTGAAATTTTAAGAGGATTTTCTTTTGCTATGATTTTAGGTGTTTTAATAGGAACGTACTCATCAATATTTGTTGCATCTCCAATTCTTAAATATTTTAAAGTGAGTTATAAAACTATAGAAAAAGAGGAAGAAAAAATAGTTCCTTAAAATTAATAAAGATTCTGAGCTGCCACCATTGATAATAACATTGGTAAAGATAGCAGCGTATTTGTTCTTGAAAATAACATTGCAGTTTTAGCTGAAGCAGCTTTTACTTCTGGAGTAACTTCAACCATTCCAAGAGCTTTCTTTTGATTAGGCCAGATTACAAACCAAACATTATAAGCCATGATTAACCCTAACCACATACCAATACCTATTGCAGTATTCTTGCCCCCAGATCCATCAAGACCTAAAATCATTGCGCTATGAACATATCCATTAATCCATGCTAAAATTAATCCGGAAATAACCGTAATAGCTGCTGCCCATCTAAAATAAAATAGTGCCGCTGGAGCAATTACTTTACCTATGGCTGGTTTTTGTTCGTCAGGAATTTTAGGCATATTTGGGATCTGAACAAAATTGAAATACCACAGTAAACCTATCCACATTATTGCAACAACAACGTGAATGAATCTAAACAACCAGCTCCAAAATATTGTATCAAAAGCAAAACCATCACCAAGGAAATGTAGTCCTAAGAATAATAATATAGCTATACCTAGAGAAAGGTGAATAGTTTTTGAGAGTGATTGCAATATATTTGTCATGATTCCTTTATAACATATTTTTCAATTTCAGGCAGTTTTTTTCATAGTATTTTCACCCATAATTTCTTTTATAAACTTACCTGTGTAACTTTCTTTGACTGTAGACACTTTTTCGGGCGTACCTTCAGCAATAATTTTTCCTCCATTTACACCCCCCTCAGGACCCATGTCAATTATATGGTCAGCTGTTTTGATAACATCTAAATTATGTTCTATTACAACCACTGTATTTCCAGTATTTGCGAACGCTTGGAGAATTTCTAATAATTTTTTTATATCGTGTGAATGAAGTCCGGTTGTGGGTTCATCAAGTATATATAAAGTTCTTCCAGTTGGTCTTTTTGATAGTTCTTTTGCTAATTTAATTCTTTGAGCCTCGCCGCCGGATAACGTTGTAGCTTGTTGACCTATTTTCATATAACCAAGACCGACATGTTTTAGTGTTATTAATTTTGATCTTATTGATTGTATGTTTTCAAAAAACTCACATCCCTCTTCAACAGTCATATCTAGAACGTCTGCAATATTCTTATTTTTGAACCTAATTTCTAATGTTTCCCTATTATATCTTGCTCCTTTACATGTATCACAAGGAATAAATACATCAGGTAAAAAATGCATTTCATAGGTAATAACTCCATCACCTTCACATGTTTCACATCTCCCACCTTTTACATTAAAAGAATACCTACCAACTTTGTATCCTCTAGCTTTTGACTCGGGTAGCCCTGCAAACCATTCCCTTATAGGTCCAAAGGCACCTGTATAAGTTGCAGGGTTAGATCTAGGCGTTCTTCCAATAGGGGATTGATCAATATCTATTATTTTGTCTATTAATTCAGTTCCTTTAAAACCAGTGAAAGCTTTTGGAACTTTGCGACTTTTATTTTTATTTAACATTAAATTAAATGCATTGTACAAAGTATGTAAAATTAAAGTTGATTTTCCACTACCTGAAACTCCAGTAACACAAGTAAAAGTTCCGACTGGAATTTTTAAATTAACTTTTTTTAAATTATTTCCACTTGCACCACTTATTTCAATAAATCTTCCATTTTTTGCAGATCTTCTTTTTTTTGGAATTGCTATAAATTTTTTTCCAGATAAATAGTCACCTGTTATACTTTTTTCATTAGAAATAATTTCTTTGACAGTTCCATTTGCAACAATTTGCCCTCCATTCAATCCTGCTTCTGGTCCAATATCAATTATGTGATCAGAATTTTCCATTGTTTCAATATCATGTTCAACAACAATTACAGTATTTCCTAAATCTCTTAATTTTTTTAAAGCTTTTATTAATTTTTTATTATCTCTTTGGTGTAAACCAATAGAGGGTTCATCTAAAACATATAAAACACCTGTAAGACCCGAACCGATTTGAGAAGCAAGTCTTATTCTTTGAGCTTCTCCTCCAGATAAAGTACCGGACTCCCTTGATAAGGTTAAATAATTTAAACCAACATTTAAAAGGAAGTTAAGCCTTTCGTTAATTTCTTTTAAAATATGTTGAGCTATCTTGTTTTCACGTTCAGTTAAAACATTTTGTAAATTTTCAAACCATTTTTGAGCATCATCAATAGATTTTTCAGTAACTTCACTGATATTTAACGAATTTATTTTTACACAAAGGGCCTCATCTTTAAGTCTCATTCCTTTACATTTTTCACAATCTGTTTCGCTTTGATATTGAGATATTTCCTCTCTTTTCCATTCACTATCAGTCTCCAAATATCTTCTCTCTAAGTTATTAACAACACCCTCAAATGTTTTTTTTGTAGTATAAGCTTCATATCCGTCATCAAAAGAGAATTTTATTTCCTCCTCATCAGATCCATATAAAATTATATCTTGAATTTTTTTTGGAATTTTTCTCCATTGATCACTCATTGAAATTTTATAATGCTTAGCAATAGAAGCTAAAGTTTGTGCATAATATAAAGACGTAGATTTAGCCCAAGGTTCAATTGCGCCGTCTTGAAGACTTTTTTTTGGATCAGATACAACTAAATTTGGATCCACATTAAGATTATGTCCGATACCCTCACACTCTTCACATGCTCCATAAGGAGAATTAAACGAAAACAATCTTGGCTCAATTTCTTCAATAGTAAAGCCACTTTCTGGACATGAAAACTTTGAAGAAAAAGTTATAGTTTCACGTTTTCTAAATTTCTTTGGCAATGTTTCATTTTCATATTCTACTACAAGTAACCCATTTGAAAGATTAACAGCTGTTTCAACACTGTCAGCTAGCCTGTTCCCTAGATTCGAATTTAGAATAACTCTATCTACAATAATTGAAATTTCGTGCTTAAGTTTTTTATTCAAGTTTGGAAATTCGTCTATATTGAGGTATTTTCCATCAACTTTTATCTTTGTAAATCCTCTTTTTTTGTAGTTTGAAATTTCTTTTTTATATTCACCTTTTCTTCCTCTAACTATTGGAGCAAGAAGATATATTGTACTATCTTTTGGCAATTTTTTTATTTTATCAACCATTTCACTTATTGGCTGAGAAACTATGGGTTTACCGGTAAAAGGCGAGTATGGAATTCCGACTCGTGCAAACAAAACCCTCATATAATCATATATCTCAGTTACTGTTGCGACTGTTGATCTTGGATTTTTTGAGGTATTTTTTTGTTCAATTGATATAGCAGGACTTAAACCTTCAATTAAATCCACTTTAGGTTTTTTCATTTTGTCTAGAAACTGTCTTGCATAAGACGACAAGCTTTCCACATATCTTCTTTGACCTTCAGCATAAATTGTATCAAATGCTAAAGACGATTTTCCTGATCCGGAAAGACCAGTTATGACAACTAACTTCTCTTTCGGGATTTCAAGTGAAACATTTTTTAGGTTGTGTTCTTTAGCGCCTTTTACAACGATTTTTTTCAACATATTTTTTCCTTAAAATAACATTCAACTTATAATTATTGGGTAATTATGCTATAAATAATTACTTTTAAAAAATAAATAATCAAATTTTATTCAAAATTATTATGGCTGGAAGTTTAAATAAAGTACAATTAATAGGTCGTTTAGGCGCAGACCCAGAAATCAAGCAAATGGTTAATGGAAAAAGCGTAGCTAGGCTTAGCATAGCCACTAGTCAAAGCTGGAAAGATAAATCTAGTGGAGAGAGAAAGGAAAAAACCGAATGGCACCGAGTTGTAATTTTTAACGAGGGTCTAGTAAACGTTGTTCAGCAATACGTCAAAAAAGGTGCAAATGTTTATATAGAAGGTCAATTAAGCACTAGAAAATGGAAAGATGAGGCGTCTGGACAAGATAAATATTCTACAGAAATAATTCTACAGGGATATAATTCTAGCTTAACTATGTTAGACAGCAGAGGCAGTAATGGTAATTCGAATTTAGTTTCAGAAAATAAAAGTTCATTGCCTAACGACAATCTAAATCAAGATAGCTCTGATTTAGATGATGAAATTCCTTTTTAAATTTTCATGGAAAAAAATATTGTAGAGAACAATAAATTTAAACCTATTTTTGTTCAAGATGAGATGAGTTCATCTTATCTATCTTACGCAATGAGCGTTATAGTTAGCAGAGCCTTACCTGATGTAAGAGATGGATTAAAACCAGTTCACAGAAGGATTATATTCGCAATGTATAAAGGTGGTTACGACTGGTCAAAACCTTTTAGAAAATCAGCTCGTATAGTAGGGGACGTAATTGGTAAATACCATCCTCATGGTGATCAATCTGTATATGATGCTTTAGTCAGATTAGTACAAGATTTTTCAATGAGTGTTCCATTAATAACTGGTCAAGGTAATTTTGGATCAATAGATGGAGATCCTCCCGCGGCTATGAGGTACACAGAAACAAAATTGGGAAAAATTGCACAATTTCTAACTGAAGATTTAGAAAAAAATACAGTAAGTTACCGGAGCAATTATGATGAAACTGAGAAAGAACCCGAAGTATTACCTTCTCAATACCCAAATATATTAGTTAACGGTGCAGGCGGTATAGCAGTTGGTATGGCTACAAGCATTCCTCCACATAATCTCGGCGAAATTATAAATGGAACAATCGCATTTATAAATAATAAGGATATCACCATTTCTCAGTTAATGAAACATATACCCGGTCCAGATTTTCCGACTGGCGGCATAATAATTGGAAAAGATATTATTAAACAAGGTTATAATAAAGGAAGAGGTTCATTTAAAATTAGAGGAGAAATAGATCTAGAAGAAAAAAAAGGTGGACGAGAGACATTAATAATTAAATCAATTCCTTATCAAGTAAATAAATCAATTCTTATAGAAAAAATAGCACAACTAGTTAGAGATAAAAAAATTGAAGGTATAAGAGATATTAGGGATGAGTCAAACAGAGAAGGCATTAGAGTTGTAATTGAATTAAGAAAGGCTGTTGAACCAGAAACTATAAGGAGACAGTTATACAAACTTACTAATATAGAAAGCTCTTTTGGTTTTAACACGTTAGCAATCGTAAATAACAAACCAAAAATTCTTAATTTAAAAGAATTCATATCTGAGTTTTTAAAATTTAGAGAAGATACTGTTATAAAAAGAGTAAAATTTGATCTCAAAAAAGCAGAAGAAAGAGCACATATTTTAATTGGACTAGCAACAGCAGTAGAGAACATAGATGAAATAATAAAAATTATAAAAAACTCTAAAGATACAGATGTAGCTAAAAAAAATCTTTTAGCTAAAAAGTGGAAAATTAAAAAAAGCACTAAATTAATTACTTTAATTGAAAAAAAGAGAAATGTAACTGGTTACTCACTTTCTGTTGAGCAGGTTAGTGCAATTTTAGAACTCAGGTTACAAAAACTTACTGCTTATGGGATCGGTGAAATAGAAAGTGAAATTAATAAACTTGCAGAATTGATTATTGAATACAATAAAATTATTAATTCAAAAAAAGAACTTAATAAATTAATCACGGATGAACTTGAAAATATTAAAGATAAATTTGCCTCACCTAGAAAAACAAAAATTATAGATGCGGTTCTCAACTATAATATCGAGGAAACAATTCAAAAAGAGTCTGTTGTTATAAGCATAACAAACCAAGGTTATATTAAACGAAGTCCATTAAGTTCTTTAAAAGCACAAAAAAGGGGTGGCAAAGGTAAAACAGGGATTTCGACAAGAGAAGAAGATTTTGTAGTTCAAATATTTACAGCTAATACCCATACTCCAGTATTGTTTTTTTCTACTCAGGGATTAGTCTATAAAATTAAGGCTCATAAAATTCCGGAAGGAACTGCTGCCTCAAAAGGAAAATCAATATTTAATATACTTCCTCTTAAAAGCCACCATTCTATCAGTTCAATAATGCCACTTCCTGAAGACGAGTCCGAATGGAAAAATTTAATGGTAATTTTTGTTACAGCCAAGGGAAATATTAGAAAAAATACTTTAGAAGATTTTATAAATATTAATAATAGCGGTAAAATTGCAATGAAATTAGATCAAGATGATAGAATTATAGGTGTTAAAATATGCAGAGACGATCAAGATATTCTATTAAGTACGCAATTTGGTAAATGTATTAGATTCAAATCAAAAAAATTAAGATTATTTAAAGGAAGATCATCAAAAGGAATAAAAGGAATTCAATTAAATGATAAAGATAAAGTTATATCTTTATCAATATTGGACAACAGCAAAATAGACACAAAAACTATTAATAAAGATAAAAAAATCAAATCAGGAGTAGATAAATTTATTTTATCCGTTTCAGAAAATGGTTATGGCAAAAGATCATCTTATTTAGATTATAGGGTAACCAATAGAGGGGGAAAAGGAATTATTGGAATTATAAATTCGCCTAGGAATGGCAATGTGTCTTCAACTTTAGTAGTTAATGAGTCTGATGAGATAATATTATCTACAGATAAAGGAAGTATAATGAGATGTGCTGTAAAAGAGATAAGAGTTGCAGGCCGCAATACCCAGGGTGTAAGAATAAAAAAATTATCAGGAAATGAAAAAGTTGTTTCAGTAATAAAAATAGAAGATAATATTCATTAAAATGAAAATAGCCATTTACCCAGGAACTTTTGATCCAATCACATATGGTCATATAGATGTTATTAAAAAGTCACTAAACGTATTTGACAAGATAATAATAGCTACAACAGATAATATTAATAAAAATTATCATTTTTCTATAGAAGATAGAATAAACATTATTAATAATTCATTATTTAAAGATCTAAAATTTACTAAGAATAAGATCAAAGTTATTTCTTTTGACAATCTTACAATAGACTTATGTAAAAAATATAAAGCTAATATGATTATAAGAGGCCTTAGAGCAGTTTCTGACTTTGAGTATGAATTTCAGCTAGCCGGTATGAATAAAAAATTAAATACTAAAATCGAAACTATGTTTTTGATGTCTGATGTTGAAAATCAAATAATTTCATCAAAATTTGTCAAAGAAATTGCAAGTTTGGGTGGAAATATAGATCGATTTGTTACAAGATCGACCGTAAAAATGCTTCAAAATAAAATTTGATGAAGAAAATTTTCTATTTATTTATTCTTTTTTTTAGTTTAGTAACAAATAATATATTTGCACAAAATAATCATATGATTTTAAAATTAACTTACGGTGTTGTAGAGATAGAACTTTATCCAGACAAAGCTCCTAATCATGTAAAAAGATTTAAAGAATTAGCTGATAACGGAAAATACGACGGAGTAGTTTTTCATAGAGTGATCGAGGGTTTTATGGCTCAATCTGGGGATGTTAAATTTGGAAATTCGAATAATGCAGATTTTAATTTATCATTAGCTGGAACAGGCGGGTCTGACTTACCAAACCTTAAAGCTGAATTTACTGATATCGCTCACACAAGAGGAACTTTATCTGCTGCTAGATCGGCTGATCCTGACAGTGCAAATAGCCAATTTTTTATTTGTTTTGACTCTGCTCCTCATTTAGATAGGCAATATTCTGCCTTTGGAAAAGTAATTAAAGGCATGGAGTTTGTTGATATGATAAAAAAAGGTGACAGAAACAGTGGTTCAGTTCCAAATCCTGACAAAATAATTTCACTTAGATCTAAATAATTTTAATGTCGATAAAAGAATTTTCTTTTGAGTTAAAAGCTCAAGATGATAAAGCTAGACTTGGTAGAATCTATACACCAAGAGGAATGATAGACACACCAACATTCATGCCAGTAGGTACCCAAGGCACTGTTAAAGGAATTTTTACTGATGATATTTTAAAAACTAATACGCAGATTATTCTTGGCAACACTTATCATTTATTTCTAAGACCAGGTATTGAAATACTTAATAAATTTGGTGGATTGCACAATTTTATGAATTGGAATAAACCAATTTTAACAGACTCCGGCGGATATCAAATAATGTCACTCTCAAAGTTTAATAAGATTGATCCAAAAATGGGTGCAATTTTTAAATCTCACTTAGATGGAAAAAAAATTATTTTAAGCCCTGAGAAAAGTATACAAATTCAAAAAAGTATAAATTCTGATATAATTATGGTTCTAGATGAATGTCCAAAACTAACAAAAGATAAGAAGATAATATCAAAAGCAATAGACGTTTCGACTAATTGGGCCAAAAGGAGCAAGATAGAATTCGGTAATAATAAATCAAAAGCTTTGTTCGGTATAGCCCAGGGAGGTATCTACAAAGATTTAAGAATAGAAAGTATAGAAAAATTAATTGACATTGATTTTAGTGGTTATGCCATGGGAGGTTTAGCTGTAGGTGAAAAACAAGCTGATATGCTAAAAGTTCTAAATGAGACAACTGATTATCTTCCAAAGGAAAAACCTAGATATTTAATGGGTGTTGGAACACCCTCAGATATACTGGGAGCTGTAAAAGAAGGTATTGATATGTTTGATTGTGTTATGCCAACTAGATCGGGCAGGACAGCTTTAGCTTTTACTTGGGAGGGTAAAATAAATTTAAAAAATTCAAAATATCAAAACGATAAATCACCTCTGGATAGCAGCTGTGACATTAAGGAGCTCAATAAATATTCTAAAAGCTACTTAAATCATTTGATTAAATCTAATGAAATGCTAGCATCAATGCTTATATCTCTACATAATATATATTTTTACCAACAATTTATGCGCGAAATTCAAAAAAATATTAAGAAAAGCACTTTTCAATCATTCTATAAAAAATACATAAATTTGTTTGATTAATTATTTGAAATTTAATTGATTAGTATGTAAAAGGGTCATTCTCTAAGGGCCCTTAGCTCAGTTGGTAGAGCACCTCCCTTTTAAGGAGGGTGTCGATGGTTCGAGTCCATCAGGGCTCACCAATAATCAAGTTTTTATTGGTGGATATTTAATTATAACTTCACTCATCCAACCTTTTAAATTTTCTATTCTTTTTTTGCTACTGGGATGAGTATTCAAAAAAACTGGTGGTTCTTTTCCTTCACTTTTTTTTGCCATTCTCTGCCATAATTTTACTGACTCTCTGATATCATAACCAGATAATGATGAAAAAATTAGACCCAAATAATCGGCTTCAGTTTCTTGCTTTCTACCAAATGGATTCAATATCCCAACTTTAAAAATATCAACTAATCCCCCCGTGTTTTGCCCAATAGTATTTCTAGTTCTATTAATTGCGCCACCTAAAAATATATCCGCAACGGTAGTTCCTAAATTTATTGTCATTGCCTGACTTGCTCTCTCAACTGAGTGTTTAGCTACTGCATGGGCTATTTCATGACCCATTACAATTGAAAGGGCGTCTATATTTTTAGTTATTTTTAAAAGTCCAGTATAAACTGCAATTTTTCCTCCAGGCATACACCAAGCATTAACAACTTTATCATTATCAACAAGAACGTAGTCCCAACCAAAATGTTTAGTGGGGTCGTCTTTACCTTCTTTATCAAAAAATGCACTAACTGCAAATTCCATCTTTTTCCCAATTTCTCTAATTTGATTTAATTGAGAACCACTAGTTATTAATTTTGTTTTTTGTTTAAAAGCATTATACGCATTTGCAGCTTGTCTATTAATAGTTGCTTCAGGAATAATAGATAATTGTTTCCTTTCTGTAATTGGAACAGTCGTACATGATTGCAGTATTAAAGAGCAACAACTACAGCCAAAATAGCCAAGAAATTTTCTTCTATTTATGTTATACATTTTATGACTTATGATTTTAAATAATAAATTATTAATTGCAATTTTTATCTTAATAATGATTTTTATTATTTACTCAAGCTATTCGTAACTGATGTCAAATTTGAATATAAAAAAATCAATTTTTGCTAAAATTAGAAACAATTTTATA
>JBJLED010000030.1:0-28102 GCA_045566055.1 Candidatus Pelagibacter sp.
GCAGCTGTTGCTGCAGGTTTAGCTGTTCAAGATATATTTGATAAAGAAGATATTTTTAATAGAGCTAAAGATATGTCTCCATATTTTCAAGACGGATTGCATTCATTAAAAGATTTAAAAGAAGTTGTGAGCATAAGAGGCTATGGGATGATGGGTGGAATTGAAATGAAAATGAAAGATAAGCCAGGAAAGTCGGGTTTTCAAACTTTTAAACATTGTTATGATGTGGGTGTTAATTTTAAAAATACCGGGGATACATTAATAATTGCACCACAGTTTATTTGTGAAAAAAAACACATAGACGAAATCATAGAAAAATTAAGAACAGGCATTTCTAATTACTCAAAGTCGTAAATGATCATCGGAGTTCCAAAGGAGATTAAGCTTCAAGAGCACAGAATTGGATTAACGCCAGAGAGTGTTAAAGCTCTAACTGACAAAAATCATGAAGTATTAGTAGAGAATAATGGTGGATTTGAAGCCGGATTTACGAATGAAGATTATTTTAAAGCAGGTGCAAAAATTATCAAGACACCAGAAGAAATTTTCAAAAAAGCAGAACTAATAGTTAAAGTCAAAGAACCTCAAATGAATGAAGTTAAAATGATTAGAGAGGGTCAAATTATCTACACCTATCTTCATTTAGCGGCAGCTAAAGAATTAACATTAGGGTTAATGAAATCAAAATCAATTTGTATAGCCTACGAGACTGTAACAGATGACAGTGGCCGATTACCATTATTAGCTCCAATGAGCGCGGTAGCAGGTAGAATGTCTGTTCAAGCTGGAGCTCATGCTTTGGAAAAAAATCAAAAAGGTAGAGGTTTATTAATAGGTGGCGCTCCAGGAGTGGATCCAGCTAATGTTGTTATTCTTGGAGGAGGCGTTGTTGGAGAAAATGCAGCAATAATTGCTACAGGCATGAGAGGAAATGTTTACGTCGTTGATAAGTCAAAAAAAAGATTAGAGGAACTTCACAAACAATTTGGTGACAAAATCATTCCAACTGAAAGTGATAAAACAGATTTAAAAAAATTAATTTCAGAATGTGATTTACTGGTAGGTGGAGTATTAATTCCTGGTGCAGAAGCACCAAAATTAGTTACGAAAGAGATGATAAAATCAATGAAGAGAGGATCAGTGATTGTAGATGTTGCAATTGACCAAGGAGGATGTGTAGAAACAAGTAAACCTACTACTCATGCTAATCCAACTTATTTAGTCAACGATGTTGTTCATTATTGTGTAGCTAACATGCCCGGTGGTGTACCAAGAACATCTACTATGGCACTAAATAAAGCAACGTTACCATTATTGTTAAAATTAGCTGATCAGGGTTATAAAAAAACTTTAACAGAGAACAAAAATTATTTGGCAGGTTTAAACGTCTATAGAGGAAATATTACTTTTAAAGGTGTTTCAGACGCATTTGATTTAAAATATACGCCAGCATCTGACATATTAAAAAATTAAAATGGGATCACTTCCACAAGAAGCCAAAGTGGTCGTGATTGGAGGCGGCATTGCAGGTTGTTCCACTGCTTACCATTTAGCAAATAATGGATGGGATACAGTACTAATTGAACGAGATGTATTAACATCAGGTACTACCTGGCATGCAGCTGGAATGGTTACTCAATTAGGAACAACCCCACAAATTACTAAAATAAGAAAAAATTCTGTTAAGTTTTATAATGATCTTAAAGATATAACTGGTCTTGATACAAGTTTTAGGCAAACAGGCACGATAAATATCGCTACTACAAAATCAAGACACCAAGAATTTATGAGACAAAAAACAATGTCTAAATTATTTAATTTAGAAATTGAAATTATTGATAAAAAAAAATTTAAAACTCTTTACCCAATTGCAAAAAATAAAGATGTACTGAGTGGACTGTATATACCAGAAGATGGTCAAGCAGATCCTGAAATTTTAACTAAAACTATTTCGATAGCGGCCAAAAAAAAGGGGGTAAAGATTATTGAAAAATGTAAATTAGAAAAAATTATTAAGAGGGGCAATCAGATCAGAGGAGTTAAAACAAACTTAGGAACAATCGATTGTGAGTATATAGTTTTATGTGCTGGCATGTGGTCTAGGCAAATTGGGGAGGCCGCTGGAGTCAGTATACCACTTTACCCTAATGAGCATTTTTATATGATTACAGAGGACTATAAAAATTTACCAAAAGACCTTCCAACTTTTAGAGATCCAGACACTTACCTATATGCAAGAGAATATCATGGAAAAATGATGCTTGGTATTTTTGAACCTAATGCCAAAAACGCTTTTAAAAAAACTGGTAAAGTTCCAAATAATTTTTCTTTTGGTGAGTTCAAAGTTGATAAAAATTATATAAAAATGCTTCATCAATTAGCTGCAAAAAGAATACCGACAATTAAAAATCTTACAATTGAGAAGTATTTTTCTGGCCCCGAGTCATTTACTCCAGATAGCAATTTTCTTCTTGGTGAAACAGAGGAAATTAAAAATTTTTATGTTTGTTGTGGATTTAATAGTATTGGAATTGGATCTTCTGGCGGAGCAGGTAAAGCTATTGCCGAATGGATGATCAAAGGCCACACCAATCAAGATTTATTTAATCTTGATGTAAAAAGATTTGAAAAATTTAATTCATCATTAAAGTTTATCAAGGAAAGGACCACAGAAACACTTGGAGATCTTTTTAAAATGCACTGGCCATATAAACAGTTAGAAACTGCAAGAAATATAAAATTACTGCCTTATCATAAAGAGTTAAAAAAATTAGGTGCTTGTTTTGGTCAAACAGCTGGTTATGAAAGACCAATGTGGTTTTCAAGAAACAAAAAACCAATTTACAAATATAGTTATGGAAATCAAAACTGGTATGAGTTTGCTAAAAAAGAATGTATTGGCACTAGAAAAAATTTAGGTTTTTTTGATTTAACACCTTTTGTTAAATTTGATTTAAGCGGAAAATATGCGCATGAGCAACTCCAATATCTTTGTGCTAATAATATAAAAAATATTCAAGGAAGAACAACCTACACACAAATGTTAAACTTATCGGGAGGCATAGAAGCTGATCTTACAGTTAGCTGCCTAAAGAAAAATTATTTTAGAATTATTTGCCCTGCTTTGGCAAGAAGTCATAATAAGTCTCATATTTTAAAAAATTTGACAAAAAAAGTAAAATTTGAAGATGTTACAGACAAATATTCATGCATGGGTTTATTTGGACCAAATAGTAGAAAATTTTTAACAGAGTTATTTGGAAATTATTTTTCTAATGATAATTTTCCATTTTCAAGAGGAATGTATATAAATATTTCAAATATCAAAATTTGGTTTCAAAGATTGTCTTTTGTAGGAGAATTAGGTTGGGAAATTTATATCCCAATTAAAAAAACTAAAATTATTTTTAAAAAAATAAAAAAGTTAGGAAAAAAATACAAGATTATCTATTCAGGAATGCACGCATTAGATATCCTTCGACTAGAGAAAAAATTCTTACATTGGGGTCATGATATTACTTCAGAAAATAATCCATTCGAGGCAGGATTATCTTTTGCAGTAAATTTTAAAAAAAAAGAAAATTTTATTGGTAGAAAAATACTGGAAAAAATAAAAAACAAACCTTTAAAAAATAAATTAGATCTTTTTTCTCTTAAAAATAATTTTAAACCAGGAGCACCCTTAATGCTACATGATGAGCCAATATTTAAGGAAGGTAAAATAGTTGGTTACACTACCAGCTCAAACTATTCTTTCTTCTATAAAAAGAATTTATGCTTTGCCTACGTGAAAGGAGAAATTAAAGATAAAGAAGATCTAAGCGTTGAAATTGAGGGAAAAAAATACTCTTTAAGACTTGAAAAAAACCCCATTCACGATGTTAATTCCAAAAAAATGCGAAGTTAAATCATTTTGGGTTAAATTTTTTTATCAAACCCAATTTGCTCAATAGGTCTATTTAATATTAACTGTAATTTGATTTAATGAACCTATGAGCACACAATTTAATCTAGAAGACCATAGATCTAATTTTGATAATTCTCAGGGCAAAGTAAAAGTTACAGATTTGCTGTCTAGATTAAATGAAGAAAGAAAAATTGAGAAGAAGAGAAATCTAGCTCTTGGAGTTGCTGCAGTGTCTGCAGTAACTGTATTTGGAATAATTCTTACAATCTAAAGATAACCTTAATTTTAAACTAAATAATTTTAAATTTTTTTAAATAGCTATTAATAGAGTTAAAAATATAATTAATTTCTTTATTATTTAATCCTTGATGACAGCCAATTAAAATTCCATTCTTCATAATATTATCACTATTAACTGAGCATTGTTTAACTTTTTTAAATATCTTATTTTTCATTATTGGTTGTCTAAGAATATTTCCAGTAAAAATTGTTCTGGTTTGTATTCCTTTTTTTTCTAAGAAAATTTGCATATCTCTTCTTTTAATTTTTGAGTTTTTTTTAATTATTACTGGGTAAGCTAGCCATCCTGTTTTTACTTTAGGATTTTGAACTGGTAAATCAAAAAATTCAGAAAGTTTTTTAAAAAAATTAAATATTGTTTTAAAATTTTTTTCTCTAATACTTATATTTTTTTTAATTTTTTTAATTGTTCTAAAGCAAAAGCTGCTGAAATTTCAGATGGTAAAAAATTAAACCCCAACTCAGAAAATATATATTTTCCATCATAAGGTATGCCATCAACTTTTTCACTAAATCTATGTTTCAAACCTTCTGACTCATTGAATATAGCTGAAGATCTACCCCATCCTCTAAGTAACTTTGCTCTATCGTAATTATTTTTGTCATTGAAGCAAACTATGCCACCAAACCCAGCCCCTGTAATAACATGTGAAGCATACATGCTATTAGTTACAGCATCAGAATATGCGCCTAGATTTTTTTTATTATAAGTATACCCAATAGTATCAGCTGAGTCTTCAATGACTTTAAGACTATATTTTTTTGCAATCGAATTAACTTTTTTCCAGTCTATAATGTTTCCCAATAAGTTTGGCAACATGATTGCTACAGTTTTTTTATTAATGGCTTTTTCAATCTGATTGATATCAGCTAAAAAAGAAAATTTTTCAACATCTATAAAATGAGGTATACAACCAACTTGATATATTGGTGAAACTGTTGTCGAAAATGTCAATGTTGGAGTTATGATTTCAGAACCTTTTTTAAATTTAAAACTGGATAAAGCTAATAAATTAGCAGATGATCCAGAATTGACCATTAAACCATATTTTTTTCCAAAAACTTTAGATATTTTTTTTTCTAATTCTTTTACTGAAGGGCCGTCGATCAAACTAATTGATTTTTTTTTCAAAACTTCAATAGTAGCATCTATCTCTTCTTTCCCGTAAACCGCTTTTCCGTAATATACTCTCATAAATATTTATTTATAAATTATATCTTAACCAATACTTTCTAAAATTCATTATATTAAATCATAAAAATTACTAATAACTTAATTAATGATTTATTTCGTTAATTATATTATAAGGTATGACAATTTGGCGAGGTAGCTCAGTTGGTTAGAGCACAGGACTCATAAGCCTGGGGTCGGCGGTTCGAATCCGCCCCTCGCTACCAAAGATATGAATTTTTTAAATGAGAGTAGTTGATTTTATAGTAAAATTTTTAAAACAAAAAAAAATTAATGATATTTTTATGCTCACTGGTTATGGAGCAATGTATCTTAATGATGCAGTAAAGTTAGCAGGAATAAAATACTATGCAACAAGAAACGAAGCTACAGCTCCAAGTATGGCTAGTGCCTATTCTAGAATCAAAAATAAAGTTGGCGTTGCCTGTGTGACAGCTGGACCAGGTGCAACAAATGCTTTACCGGGTTTAGCAGAAGCTTATGTAGACTCTTCTCCAATCGTAATTTTATCAGGCCAAGTTGATTACAAACAAACAACACATAGCACGAACTCAAAAAAGATAAGAAGTTTTGGAACTGCAGAGATAAATATTATTCCGATAGTTAAACCGTTAACAAAATATGCAGAAATAATTAAAAATCCCTTAGATGTGAAATATATAATCCAAAAAGCATTTCATTTAGCTTCAAGTGGAAGAAAAGGTCCAGTATGGATTGATATACCTCTAAATGTGCAAAAAGCAAAAATAGATGAAAAAAAATTAAAATCCTATTTTCCAAAAATCAATAGTAAAATAAATTTAAGAAATAATATAAAAAAAGACTCTGAAAAAATTTTAAACTTATTTGAAAAATCAAAAAAACCAATTTTAATTTTAGGACATGGGGTCAAACAAAGCGGCAAGATTGCAGAAATTAAAAAAATAATTGATTTACTAAAAATACCAGTAATTTTTACGAGATTTACAAACGATCTAATTCCACATAATAAAAAACACATTTATGGAATATCTGGGATAAAGGCTACAAAATTTTCTAAAAAAATTATGAACCAGTCTGATTTAGCGATATCCTTTGGGTGTAGATTTTCCCCTCAATTTGTTGGTCATGATTATCAAGCACTATCTAATGCCAAAGTCATCTCCGTAGATTTAGAAAAGGATGAACTCAATAAAAAAGGTCAAAAAATTGATATACCTCTGAGATATGACTTAACAAATTTTTTACCTTCTTTTTTAGTTTTTTTAAAAAAGAAAAAATTAAAAAAATTTATTCAATGGAATAATCACTGCAGTAATCTTAAAAAAAATTTTCCGATTACTTTTAAAAATTATAATAAAAAAAATAAAAGTAAATTAATGGATCTTTATTATTTTATGGATAGATTGGGTAAAATCTCATCTAAAAAGAATATACTTATTACCGATGCTGGCTCTAACTATTACATAGGTGGTCAAGTTTGGAATTTTGAAAAAAATCAAAAAGAATTATCTTCTTACACAAATGCTGCTATGGGGCTATCAATCCCACTTTCAATTGGTGCTGCGGTTGCATCTCCAAAGTCAACAATATTATCTGTTACTGGTGATGGGTCATTAGAACTAAATATTCAAGAACTCAAAACTATTTCACATAACAAATTTAATATTAAATTATTTGTAATAAATAACGGCGGATACGTTTCAATGCATAATTGGGCAGATACGTTTTTTAGAGGTAGAAGAGTTGATAATCCTATCGACACTGGTGACGGAACATTAAATTTAAAGAATATAGCCAAAGCCTTTGATATGGACTATTTTTTAATTCCTAATTCAAAAAACCTAGATTTTAAATTAAAGAAAATAAATAATATTAAAAGACCTTTATTTATTGAGGTTTTAACTGACAATAAGCAAATAATTTATGATGCTTACAAAGATTATTAAAGTTAAACAGTCATATGAATTTAGATATTTTATTTATTCATCCAAACGCCTCCAAAAAAATTTATCAAGGGTTGAGCAATGATCACTCTGCCATAGAGCCACCTATCTGGGCGGGTATGTTAGCAAATCATTGTAGAGGCAAAAACTTTAATGTAAAAATTTTAGATTGCGAGGTAGAAAGACTAGATTATATCTCTAGTGCTAAAGAAATTCATAATTTAAATCCAAAAATTGCTTGTTTTGTTGTGTATGGTCAACAACCATCTGCTTCTTCACAAAATATGGAAGGAGCCGTAGCTACGTCTGAAGAACTTAAAAATTTAAATCCTAATATTAAAACTCTTTTTGTTGGCGGACATATCTCCGCTTTACCAAAAGAAACATTAGAAAATGAAAAATCGATAGATATTATTGCTCTTAATGAGGGTGTTTACGCAATTTCAAATTTATTAAGAGTTGAAGATTTAAATGATGATAAGTCTTTAAGAAAGATAAAAGGGATAGGTTTTAGAAATGAGGATAATTTTATTGAAATAAATGAAGCTGAGATAATAGTACCTAAAAAATTACTAGATACTGATCTTCCAGGTATAGCCTGGGACTTACTTCCACCTCTTAAAATGTACAGAACAGCTGGATGGCACTCGTGGTCAAATAATTCTGATAAACAACCGTTTGCCGCTTTATATACTAGTCTAGGATGTCCGTACACATGTTCTTTTTGTATGATTAATATAATCAATAGAACCAATAATTCAGAAAATATTTCTTCAAAAGACTCTAATATATTTAGGTGGTGGACTCCGGAATTTATTATTAAACAGTTTGATTACTTTGCAAAACAAGGTGTTAAAAATATAAAAATTGCTGATGAACTTTTTGTTTTAAATCCAAACCATTTTATGAAAATTTGCGATATGATTATTGAGAGAAAATATGATTTTAACATTTGGGCATACTCAAGAATTGATACATGTAAGCCACAATATCTTGAAAAACTAAAAAAGGCTGGAGTTAATTGGTTGGGATTAGGTATTGAAAATCCTAGTTCTATTATTCGTAAGGAAGTCCATAAAGACGCCTTTAAAAATGTAAAAATAATTGACATAATAAATTCTATGAGAGATGCAGGAATTTATGTTGCCGCTAATTATATTTTTGGATTACCAGAGGAAACAAAAGAAAGCTTAGAATTTACTTATAACTTTGCTGAAGAAACAAATACAGAAATGGTAAATTTCTACAGCGCTATGGCTTATCCGGGAAGCCCACTACATTTAGAGGCAAGAAAAAATAAAATTAAACTACCTACTACTTATTCAGGTTATAGTCAGCATTCTTATGACACTCAAAACCTCCCATCTCAAAATCTTTCAGCTGCTGAAATTTTATCTTTTAGAGATAAAGCATGGGATAAATATCATACTAATCCAAAATATTTAAAACTATTGGAAAATAAATTTGGTATGAATTCGGTTAATAATTTAAAAAAAACTACAAAAATAAAATTAAAAAGAAAACTATTGGGTGATAAAATTTAGTGAAAAAAAATTTTATACTTAATGTATTTGAAAAAGCTTCAATATGTCGTCATTTCGAAAATGAAGTTTTCAAGAGAGTCTCTAATAAGGAAATAACTTTCCCTGTTTATTTATCTGCTGGTCAAGAGTATGCACCAGCTACAATTGCAGAGATAGTTCAAAAAAAAAGAATTAAGCCATTAATCTTTGGTCAACATAGGGGTCATTCAATTTATTTATCGTTTGGTGGGAATATAATTAAATTAATAAAAGAACTTAAAGGCAAAAAGGATGGTTGTACTTACGGTATGGGTGGATCTCTATCAATTCACTCTACTAAAATTAATATGTATGGACATGACGGATTTATGGGAAGCAATGCTTGTATAGGAACTGGAGCGTGTTTTTCTTCAAAAAAACCGACCATAATTTTTATTGGAGATGCAGCACTGGAGGAAGATTATGTTCTAGCATCTTTAAGTTGGGTATCTAAAAAAGAGTTACCTATATTATTTGTAGTTGATGATAATAATTATGCTGTTTTAACAAAGAAAGAAGAAAGAAGAGACTGGAAGGCCAAGGAGTTAGCCAATGCGTTAAAAATTACATCATTCGATTTAAAAGATGATCCAAAAAAAATATATAACAACATCAATAAACATTTATTTAAAAAACCTTTATTAGTAAATATTCACACAAATAGAATTTTTTGGCATGCCGGCGCTGGTAAAGATAAGGAGAAAGTTTTTGATAGATATTTGCAACAAAAAAAAATTTTGGGAAAAAATGCAGAAATTATTGATAAAAAAATTGAAAATAAAATAAAGTTATTATGGCAAAAGAGCTAAGAGTTACAATAAAAGAAATAACACGTCGTCACTTAAAGAAATATAAGAGTCAAGTGTTTGGTCAAAACTTGACTGGTGTAGGCTGGGTTGCTGGCACATTACCAAAGTTATTTGAAAAAGATGGTGTTATTGAATTACCAATGGCTGATGTTGCGGGAGGGGGGATTGTTACTGGTTCAGCATTGATGGGCAAAAGACCAATATATATAATTCGCTACCAAGGTTATAATTGGTTTAATTGTATTTTTATTGTTAATTATGCGTGTAAGTCTAATGAAATTTGGAAAATACCTTGCCCAATAATGATAAGAGGCATTGCATCAGAAGGCTCAATTGGTCCTGTCGCAGGATCAGCACATATTTCTATTATTTATAAAATGCCAGGATTAAAAATTTTTTCACCTATGACAAGTAAAGAATACGTAAATACATATAAAAAATTTTTAAAATCAAAAGACGTTTTTTACATTTCCGAACATCGACATAGTTATTCAAATACGTCTGAATTTAAAAATGATATAAAAGGGAAAAAAGATATAATTTTAATGCCTATTTCTGTAACAAGATTTGAAGCTGAAAAAGCTAAAAATGAATTACAACAAAAAGGTTTTAAAGTTGGAATTATTCACTTGGTTAACTTAAAACCTTTTGAAATTAAAAAGCCATGGATTGAGGCGATCAAAAAAAGTAAATTCGGTGTTTTAATGATGGATAATGATTATAAAGATGGAATTTTGAGAATTCTAGCACATAAAGTAAATGAACAAACAAATAAAAGAGTTTTCGTTTTAGGATTGAAAGATAAGTCAGCAGGGCATCATAGAAAGGTTGATAATTTACCTCCTAACAATAAAGATATTATTAATATGGTAAAATCAATAATTAAAAAAAAATAGAATGATTATTTCTAAAACACCATATAGAATATCCTTTTTTGGTGGAGGAAGTGATTATCCTGAATGGTACAAAAAATTTGATGGTTCAGTATTATCAACCACAATAGATAAACATATTTATATTACCTGCAGACATCTTCCAAATTTTTTTGATCACAAATACAGAGTTACTTGGTCAAAATTAGAAGCAGTAAAAAAAGTTGATCAAATCCAACACAAAGCTGTTAAAGCATTATTGAAAGAATTTAAAATTAAAAAAGGTTTAGAGATACATTATGATGGTGATTTGCCTGCAAGAAGTGGTATGGGATCAAGCTCATGTTTTGTAGTTGGTCTTTCGAATATCTTATTTAATTTAATAAATAAAAAAAAAAGTAAAAGTCAATTATCTCAATTCTCAAGAAGATTTGAACAAAAAATCTTAAAAGAAACTGTAGGATCTCAAGATCAAACCGCAACAGTTTATGGTGGATTTAATAGGATTAATTTTAATAAAAAAAAAATTTCAATAAAAAAGGTTAAAAATAAAAAGAATTTATTTAAATTAAACAAAAATTTAGTTTTAGTTTATTCTAAAATTCAACGTAATGCTCCTGAAATTGCAAAAAAGTATGTATCTTCTTTAACTAAGGAAAAAAGAAATAATGTATTTAAACTTATTAGACATGTTGAAGTTGGAGAAGAAATTTTAAATAATGGAAATATAGATGATTTTGGAAGGTTGCTTGATGAAACTTGGCATTATAAAAAAGAAATTAACAAAAATATTACTAATAATAAAATTGACGAAATGTATTTAGAGGCAAAAAAATATGGAGCATTAGGTGGAAAATTACTCGGAGCAGGCGGAGGCGGATTTTTGATTTTTTATATGAAGGAAAATGAAAAAAAATCTTTTCTTAAAAAAAATAAGAATATAGTACACGTACCTTTTAAATTTTCAGAATTTGGAAGTGAGATAATTTTTAAAAAAGGAAATGTATGAAGTTTAAACACGCATTAATGCACAACAATTTTACTAAAAGTGATATGCAGAGCGTGCAAAAATTACTAAAAG
Organism: Candidatus Pelagibacter sp.; assembly: GCA_045566055.1. Lineage (GTDB taxonomy): Bacteria > Pseudomonadota > Alphaproteobacteria > Pelagibacterales > Pelagibacteraceae > Pelagilacustribacter. The sequence goes on from JBJLED010000030.1 coordinate 11,649, forward strand.
CAAAAAATATTATTTTAACTCAATCATCAAAAGTAAGAGAATTTGAAAATAAATGGTCTAATTGGTTAGGAACTAAATATTCGGTTTTTGTTAACTCTGGGTCATCAGCAAATTTTATCTCTCTTTCAATCTTGAAATCACTTAATAAAGATAAAAAAAAAAACGAAATAATAGTTCCAACGCTTACTTGGGTATCAGATATAAATTCTGTTTTAATAAACGGTTTTAAACCAGTTTTTGTTGATATTAACCTTTCTAATCTATCAATGAATAATGAAGAGGTGCTTAAAAAGATTAATAAAAAAACTTTAGCAGTATTTATTACCCATGCACAAGGATTTAATGGTTTTACGGATAATCTTCTTAAAAAACTTAAAGAAAAAAAGATTACACTTATTGAGGATGTGTGTGAAAGTCATGGAGCAAAACATAAAAAAAAACTTGGCACTTATGGTCTAATGTCTAATTTCTCTTTTTACTATGCTCATCACATGACTACTATAGAGGGTGGAATGATTTGCACAAATGACAAAAAAATTTATGAGCTGGCTAAAATATTTAGATCCCACGGAATGGCAAGAGAATCAAACAATAAAGTCTTTGAAAATAGTATTATAAAAAAACATAAAGATCTCTCACCAAAGTTTATTTTTTTATATCCAACTTTTAATTTCAGAAATAATGAAATAGGAGCTACTATTGGAATAAACCAGCTAAAAAAACTTAGTAGCAATAATTTAAAAAGAACAAGAAATTTTAAATATTTCTTGAGTAAATTAGACTCAAAAAAATATTGGAAAGATTTCCTTATTAAAGGCTCTAGCAATTATGCTTTTCCCATAATACTTAAAACAAAGTCTTTAAAAATGAGGGATAAGTTTGAAAAGTATCTTAAAAAATTTAATATTGAGTTTAGAAGAGGAAATGCAGGTGGTGGCAATCAATTGAGACAGCCTTATTTAAAAAAATTTTTAAAATCTAAAATTTCTCCACAAAAATTTGAAAATGTAGAACATATTCATTTTTTTGGATATTATATTGGCAATTACCCTGACCTAAGATTTAAAAAAATTGATCAGATTGTAAAAATTTTAAATTCATTTAAATTTAATTAATGGTTAAAGAGATAAAGATAATTAAAAAATCGGTTTTTAATGACCATAGAGGGAGATTGTGGACCTCATGGAAACAATCAGATTATAAAAATCTCAAATTTAATCAGGACAAAATTTCGATCTCAAAAAAGAATACTTTAAGAGGATTTCATTGTGATTTTAAATCCTGGAAATTAATTACCTCAGCTTATGGAAAGTTTCTTTTAGTTGCAGTAAATATGAATAAAAACTCAAAAAATTATTTAAAGCATAACAGTTTTATTATAGATCATACAAATCCTAAAACTGTGCTAATACCCCCTCACTACGCAAATGCACATTTATGCTTATCAAAGTTTTGTATATTTCATTACAAATGGAGCTATAAAGGAAAATATGTTGATGCAAAAAAACAGCTTAGTATTAGATGGAATGATCCAAAAATTAATGTTAAATGGCCAATAAAAAAACCAATTTTAAGTAAGAGAGATAGTAAATCGAAATTTTTATAATCTATGAGTAAAATTTTAATTACGGGCGGTGCAGGCTATATTGGATCTATGCTATGCACAAAACTTTTACAAGAAGGTCATTCAGTGACTGCAGTAGATTTACTTAAATACGATAAAGGATCACTAAATCATCTTTACTTTAATAAAAAATTTAAATTAATTTGTGATGATATCAGAAAAGTGTCTTTGATGAAAAAACTCATTAGGCAACATGATATAATTATTCCACTAGCAGCTCTTGTTGGTGCACCGCTTTGTGAAAAGTTTAAAAAAGATGCACTGAGTACTAATTTAGGCTCAATTAAAACACTATGCAAACTGGCAACAAAGAAAAATAAAATAATTTATTTGACCACAAACTCAGGTTATGGAATAGGAGAAAAAAATAAATATTGTGATGAGAATAGTCCTCTTAAGCCTATATCTCTTTACGGAAGAACAAAGTGTGATGGTGAAGATTTAGTTAAGTCTAAAATAAAAAATTTTGTCTGTTTTAGGTTAGCAACAGTTTTTGGTCACAGCTATCGAATGAGAAGTGATTTGTTGGTAAATAACTTTGTTTACACAACTGTAAAAAAGAAAAAGCTTACTTTATTTGAACCTCATTTTAGAAGAAATTTTATTCACGTAAGAGACGTGGTAAATGCAATTATTTTTACTATGAAGAATTTCAATAAAATGAAAAATAATGTCTACAATTTAGGACTATCTTCAGCAAATATAAGTAAAATTATGTTAGCAAAAAAAATTAAAAACCAATATAAAAAATTACAAATTAAGATTGTGAAAAATAGAAAAGATCCAGATAAAAGAGATTATTTTGTAAGTAATAAAAAAATTGAAAAAAAAGGGTTTAAGGCAAAAATTTCCCTTGAAGAAGGTATTTCAGAATTAATACAAATCTTCACTAATGATAAAAACAAAGTAATTAATAATTATTGATTTTTGCTAATAATTTTCTTCACTTGATTAAGAAAATTCGTTTTAGCGTAAGAAAAATAAACTTTACTTTTCTTAGCGCATAATTCGTCAGAAATTTTATCTCCTATCATAAAGCTTTTACTTTTATCTACTAACCAATTCTTTAAAATATTTTTTATCATTTGATTACCTGGTTTCCTTAACGAACTTTTCTTTTTATATTTTTTGATTTTTCCTTTTGGGTGATAAGGACAGTATTGCACATCATCGAAGTAAATATTTTTCGTAGAAAGGTGAGTTTTTAAATAAAGGTGTAGTTTTTTAAAATCAGAGTCTTTGAAGAGACCTTTTGCTATTCCAGCCTGATTTGTAACAATAAATATATAATACCTTTTTTTTATTAAAAATTTTAAACCTTCTAAAACACCTTTTCTAAATTTAAAATCATTTTTTTTATAAACATAACCATTATCATAATTAATTACACCATCTCGATCTAAAAAAGCAGCCGGTTTTTTAAAATAGTTTTTCAATTTTTTTTCTGAAGTAGAAAAATATTTTGGGGTGCCTATGTCTAAAAATAAATTTTTATAAAGTTTACCAGTTAACATTTTTTTTTTAATAATTTTTGGTAGGATATCCTCTTCGAGGGAGCATGGTTTGTTTGGTATCAAAGTCAAAATCTTTTTTTTAAACAAATAAATTCCACCATTCATTAATTTACTTTTATTATTATACGTAAGAATATTATTTTTAATTCCTAAATTATTAAGTTTATAATTATTAGTATTTTTTTTACTTGTCGCTAAAGCAACAGATCCTATTTTATTTTTTTTTAATGATTTCGTAAAATTAAATAAATCAATATCAAAAACTGTGTCACCATTTATAAGAATAAAATCTTTAATATCTTTATTTTTTAAATTTAATAAAGCACCACCAGTTCCCATAAGAGTTTTTTCTTTGACGCAGATAATTTTAGTAAAATTAAATGTCTTATTATGAAAATTTCTAATAATTATTTCACTTTTGTAACCAACTAAAATAAAAATTTTTCTTAGAGGATATTTAGTAAATATATTAATTAAATATTGTAAAAAAAATATATCATTAAATTTAACCATTGGTTTAGGTTTGTTGTTCAAAAATTTTTTAATTCTAGAGCCTTTGCCACCAGCCAGAATTACTAAATCTAAATTTTTCATAAATTTATTGGTTTTAATTTATTAAAGGGCTTTAAATTTTTTTTTAAAATCAGATAAGTTTGGTAAAATCTTATCCTTTTTTGAAATTATTAATTTTTTTGAGGGCCAGATTATCTTTAAGCTTTTATCTAATACACTTATACCACTCTCAAATTGAGGTTTGTAATAATTCGATAATTTGTAGTAAACGATATTTATTTTATTGTAACTATAATAAGAATGCCCAAAACCTTCAGGTATATATAAACTTAAACAATTACTATCTGATAAAATTATCTTAAATGTCTTGCCAAATGTTTTAGAGCCTTTTCTTAAATCAATTACACAGTCTAAAATTTTACCTTTTAAGACGTTTACATATTTTGCTTGTTGAAATTTATATTGGAAATGAAAACCTCTTAATGAGTTGGCTTTTGATGTTGTACAATATTCAAAAACAAAATTATTTTTTTTAAAAATTTTTTTATTAAATGTTTCTCGCAGACTTCCTCGTCTATCAATATTATTCTTTTGCTTTATTATTAATAAGTCTTTTATTTTAGTTTTTATTATTTTCATTATCTTGCAAGTTTTTTAAATTTTGCTAGGTTCATATCCATTTTTTTTGGCAATTGACCTGTTGATTTAATTTTTTTAATATTTTTATTATGTTGTTTTGCAAAAAGATAAATTGTTCTTCGTTTACCTCCGATGTTAACAACCCCTTTTTTATTTATAATTTTGATAAAAAGTTTTGCAAATTCATCATGAAAAATGAAATTTGATTTTACATTACTAAACGCAGATTTATGCAAGAATGGTTTCTCAGTCATACAAGCTCTTACAATTAGTGAATTTTTATACATTTGCACCACACATTCCGCACCAAGTTTTGACCAACCATAATTGTTCCATGGTAGAACTGGATCTGTTTCTTTATAATTCCCTTTTTTACCCGGATAAACATAACTTGTTGAAAAAAAAATTATCTTAAGTTTCTTTTCATTACAAATTTTTACTAAATTTGATGTCCCTATTATATTTAAATCAATACTTTTGTTGATCATCCTATCGTGAATAGACATAGGTCTAGATAGTCCAGCCAAATGTAAAATACAGTCTGGCTTAAATTTTGCTATGTTTTTATTAATTGATTTAGCTGAGAGTATGTTAAGTTTCTTCTTGTCTCTAAAAATAAAGTTATAACGAGTTTTTATCTTTTGTAATTCTTGCGCAAATCTTCCATTTCCACCTGTTACAATTATTTTTTTTATCATTATTTAATGAGTTTACTTAAATAATTTGAATACATGCAATTTCCATAAAAATTAATTGCTTTTTTAATATCTTTTTTGTTTATCCAATCATAATTAAGAGCAATTTCCTCTAGGCAAGCAATTTTTAAACCTTGCCTATTTTCAAGCGCTGAAACAAAAGATGAAGTGTTGTAAAAATCATCTATTGAACCTGTATCTAACCAGGCACCACCTCTACCTAGAAACTCTGCTTTTAATTTCTTTTTTTTTCTATATTTGTTCAATAAATCAATAATCTCTAGCTCGTTTCTTTTTGAAGGCTTAAGTGTTTTGCTTAATTCAATTACTTTATTATCAAAAAAATATAACCCAGTAACTGCTAAATTTGATTTAGATTTTTTTGGTTTTTCTTTTAATGATAAAATATTTTTTTTCTTACCTATGCTTGCAACTCCGTAAAGCTCAGGTTTTTTTACAGGATGAACTAATATTTTACAACCATTCGTAAGCTTTATACAATCTTTAAGTTTTTTTGTTAAACTTTGCCCATAAAAAAAATTGTCACCTAAAATTAAAGCGGTATTATCTTTACCGATAAATTTTTCACCTAAAATAAACGCATCAGGTAGACCTAGGGGAGTTTTTTGCTCAATATAATTAATTTTTATTCCTAGTCTTTTTCCGTCAAAAAGAATTTTTTTAAATTGGCTTAATTGTCCTTTATTAACAATAATTAAAATTTCTTTAATTCCAGCTAACATAAGCACAGAAAGCGGGTAGTAAATAAGAGGTTTGTCATAAATGGGTAAAAGCTGTTTATTTACAGCTTTAGTTAAGGGACTCATTCTTGTCCCGCGCCCACCTGCTAATATAATTCCTTTTTTTATCATAATTTACCGAGCCTTCTTGTAAAGAATTTTTTTGAAATACCAGAAAAAAACTTTTGATTTTCAAAATACCAATCAACAGTTTTAGATATACCTTTCTGTAAATTCATCTTCGATTTCCATTTCAAATTTTTTTGTATTTTCCTACTATTAATCGCATATCTAAAATCATGACCTGGTCTATCCTTTACATATTTAATTTTAACATTTTTTCCAATTTTAATTTTTTTATTTTTAAATGTCTTTAAAATTTTCTTAACTATAAAAATATTGCTACAATTAATTCCAGATCCAATATTGTATTTTTCGCCAATTTTTCCTTTAAAAAAAAGTTTTAACAAAGCTTCGCAATGATCATCAACATAAATCCATTCTCTTGAATTTTTGCCTTTTGAATATATCGGTAAAGTTTTATTATTTATTATATTGTAAATTATTTTTGGAATAAGTTTTTCAGGAAATTGTCTTGGACCGTAATTATTAGAACAATTAGAAATCACTGCATTAATTTTATAAGTTTTAACGTATGAATTCACCAAATGATCAGATGAAGCTTTTGACGCAGAATATGGGGAGTTAGGTATGTAAGGAAAACTTTCATCGGATCTGTTGGGTTTTATGATATTACCATAAACTTCATCTGTTGATACATGAATTAATTTAATTTTTTTTTTATAAATTCTTAATGCCTCAAGCAAGTTGTAAACACCTAGAATATTATTTTTGATGAAATTAAATGAGTTATCTATTGACCTATCAACGTGCGTGTCTGCAGCCAAATTAAATATTCCATCTGGTTTAAATTTAACAAAAAGATTTATGATTTTTTTTTTGTTGTTAATATCAACTTTTTTGAAGCTATAATTCTTACTTTTAATATCAATAAGGTTATACTTTTGCGCGCTATATGAAAGATTATCTATATTAAGAACTTTAAAGTTTCGTTTTAAAAGAAGCCTAATAAGATTGCTGCCAATAAAACCGTAACCACCAGTAACAATAAACCTTTTCATTTATAATTATTTATATTATTCATGGATTTAAGTATACTTCTATCACAATGAAGGCATTTTTTTGATGCAAATTACAAAAGATAATTTAACTATAATTATAGTAACAATTAAAAGTCATAATGTTATAGATAACTGTCTTAAATCCATAGACCCAAAAATTAAGAAAATTATAGTTGAAAATTCAGCCGATGAAGAATTTATTAAGATAATTAAAAAAAAATACGAAAATGTAGATTGTTTTTTAACTGGTAAAAATTTAGGGATGGGACCGGGTAATAATTTTGGTATAAAAAAATCTAAAACACAATATGTAATGATTTTAAATCCAGATACAGTTTTGCATCCAAATACATTGAACAATATTTTTGATATTTCTAGAGACTTAGATTTTGCAATACTTAGCCCAATATGTTCAGACAAGGATTATCCAAATTATAAAATTGAAAAAAAAATTTTGCAAAATAATTCTAAAAAAGATTTGTTCGAAGTAGATCGAGTCGATGGCTATGCAATGATATTAGATAAATCAAAATTTGAACCAAATTTTTTTGATGAAAAAATATTTATGTATTTAGAAAATGACGATTTGTGTATAAGAATAAAAAAATTAAGTGGGAAGATTTATGTATATAATAAATCAATCATATCTCATCTAGGATCTAGTGCCGTAAATCAAAAATACTTTCAAGAGGTAGAGTTGTCTAGAAATTGGCATTGGAATTGGTCGAAATTTTATTTTAGAAAAAAACATTATGGATTTATAGATGCCTTGCTATTAAATTTGCCAAATTTTTTGAAATCCTGTTTTAAATGTTTTTTTTATTTACTAATTAATAATAAATTTAAATTTAAATTATATTTTTGTAGAGCTTCGGGTTTTTTTAATTCTCTTGTTGGTAAAAATTCTTGGTATCGTCCAAGATTAGATTGATTTAACTTATTCAACGTTATATTGAAACAAAATGGTGAAAAAAAATAAGATTATTGTTACTGGAGGCGCTGGATTTGTAGGTACAAATTTAATCAAATTACTTTTAAAAAAAACAAAATATAAAATAATTAGTATTGATAATTACTCTTCTGGTTCAAAAAAAAATCATATTAGAAATTCAAGAGTTACATATATAAAAGGAAAAACATCTAATATTAATAAACTAATTAAAAATCCAAATACCATCAAATCAATCTTTCATTTTGGTGAGTTTGCTAGAATTTATCAAAGTTTTTTAAAAATGAGCGAATGTATCGACTCCAATTCAATTGGTTCGCACGCAGTTTTTAATTTTTGTTTAAAAAATAAAATTAAAATAATTTATTCTGCAACTTCTGCTTCTCTTGGCAATCAAGGTAAAGATAAAAATTTATCTCCATACGCTTTTTCCAAGTCAAAAAATCTTGAATTATTGGAGAATTTAAAAAAATGGTTTAATTTTAAATATGAAGTAGTTTATTTTTATAATGTTTATGGACCACATCAAATTTGTAAAGGCGATATGTCGACTGTAATAGGAATATTTGAAGATCACTATAAAAATAAAAAACCTTTACCAGTAGTAAAACCTGGATCACAAACGAGAAGATTTACACACATTAATGATACAATTAATATTTGCTACATGGCCTGGAAAAAAAACTTATGTCGTCATTACAGTGTTGCAAATAAAAACTCTTTTTCAATTTTGTCAGTAGCAAAAATGTTTGGTAGAAAGATTAAATTTTTGCCTAGTCGCCCAGGAGAAAGATATGTTTCCGCTTTAACTAATAAAAATTTATCAAATAAGATCTATAAGTACTACGGTAAAATAAATCTAAGAGATTATATAAAAAATTTTGTTTTAAATAATTATTAATGGCCAGGAAATTCGATAAGACTTCTGGTTTTATATCCCTTTTTTTTTAAAAGATCATTACCTGGTAAGTCAAATAAATTTATCACAAAGATAAAAGCCGCAACCGTCCCTCCAGATATCTCAATTAGTTTCGCTGCTGCCTCTGCAGTCCCTCCAGTTGCTATTAAATCATCTATAACAAGAATTTTTTCATCTTTTGAAATAGAGTCTTTATGAACTTCAATAGTTGCCTCACCGTATTCAAGTTTAAAATCAACGGAATGAGTATCACCAGGTAATTTATTTTTTTTTCTTAATAATATAAAAGGTTTATTTAAGGCGTAAGACACTGCTGCTGCAAAAATAAATCCCCTAGACTCAATGGCTGAAACCTTATCAAAATCGATTTTTTTGGATATTTCAATTATTTTATCATTAGTGAATTTAAAGGCTGCGGGGTTTTTAATTAATGTAGTTATATCCCTAAATAGAATTCCCTTTTTAGGATAATCTTTTATTGATCTGATGTGCTTTTTTAAATCCATAATTAGCTTCAAGTTCTAGCAAAAAAGCATTAATAATTAAATGATGAAAAAAAGAAAACTCGGGATAATTGGTGGTAGCGGTCTCTATAAAATGGAAGGTTTTGAAAAATCCAAATGGAAAAAAGTTTCTACACCTTGGGGAAAACCATCAGACGAAATTTTAATCGCAAAATTTGAAAACGAGGAGATTTGTTTTATACCAAGGCATTCGAGAGGACATAAAATTAATCCTTCAAATATTAATTTTAGAGCAAACATAGATGCAATGAAACAGCTTGAGGTGACTGATATCATTTCTGTTTCAGCAGTTGGATCATTAAAAGAGAATTTGGAACCAGGAAAATTTGTTATTGTAGATCAATTTATTGATAGAACTTTTTCTAGAGTTAAAACTTTTTTTAATGAGGAAATAGTTGCCCACGTTTCTATGGCAAAGCCAACGAGTGCTGGACTTTCTGAATGTTGTGAAGCTGCATTAAAAAAGTTGAATATTTCTCATCAAGTTGGAGGCACTTATGTTGTTATGGAGGGACCTCAATTTTCTACATTAGCAGAATCAAACTTATATAGGACTTGGGGTGCGGACGTAATTGGTATGACTAATATGCCTGAAGCTAAATTAGCACGAGAGGCAGAAATTAGGTATTCTACTGTTGCTATGGTGACCGACTACGATTGTTGGCACCCAGATCATGACGAGGTTGACGTAAGTATGGTAATCCAAACTTTGATGAAAAATGCAGCTAACGCTCAAAATATGATTAAAGAAATTATAAAGACTTTTAAAGACTATTCTGCAGAAAAAGATCCTGCTAATGATTGTTTAGATGTTGCAATCATAACAGACCCAAAATTAAGAACAAAAAAAACAATAAAAAAATTAAAGAATATTGCTGGAAGAGTTTTAAATAAAAAAAAATAATTTAATGCCAACATATACTGTAAAATGTTCGAATTTTAATCTCTCTCATAAGCAAAAAAGATCATTGGCTAATGATATTTCAAATACTCATAGTAAATTTACAGGTGCAAATACTTTCTTTGCCCAAGTAATATTTGAAAAAAATGAAAAAAATTCTCATTTCATGGGAGGTAAATTAGTTAAGACTAAAGAAATTTTCTTAAATGGACAAATAAGATCTGGACGTACCGCAAAAGTTAAAAAACAATTAATTTTAGGGCTTAGAAAAATTTTAATTAAAAATACTAACTTAAGAAAAGAAAATGTTTGGGTGTATTTGGAAGATTTGTTGCCAGATCAAATGATTGAGTATGGTGAAGTTTTACCTAAATCAGGGCAGGAAAAAAAATGGTTCAATTCTTTAACTCAAAGCTTGAGAAAAAGGTTGAGAAAAATGGAAAAAAGAAAATGAAAATAGAAGGAAAGTCTTACAAAACAATTTGGTTTGTAGATAATTTAGTGAAAATTATTGATCAAACAAAACTACCTCATAAGTTTGTAATTAAAGACTTAAAAAATGTAAAAGATGCAATTAATGCCATTAAAACAATGGAAGTAAGAGGAGCTCCATTAATTGGAGCAACAGCTGCTTACGGTTTAGTTTTATCAATAATAGAAAAAAATGATTTATCCTTTCTAAAAAAAATCTTGTGAAGAATTAATTGCCTCTAGACCTACTGCAATTAATCTTAAGTGGGCAGTTGATAGAATGATGAAAAAATTAAATGGTATTAATGAGAAAGACATTTTGAAAATAGCTTTAGATGAAGCAAAGGATATAAAAGAAGAGGACGAAGGATTTTGCAAAAATATTGGTTTGAATGGTCTTAAAATTATTGAGGAAATTTCAAACAAAAAAAAAGACACAGTCAATATATTAACACACTGTAATGCAGGATGGTTAGCAACAATAGATTGGGGAACTGCTACCTCACCGATTTATCACGCACATAAAAAAGGAATTAAAGTTCATGTCTGGGTTGATGAAACTAGACCCAGAAATCAAGGAGCTAACTTAACATCTTATGAATTAAATGAGGAGGGAATTTCAAATACTGTAATCACTGATAATGCAGGTGGAATTTTAATGCAAAGAGGAAAAGTAGATATGTGCATTGTTGGAACTGACCGAACTTTATCCAATGGTGATGTATGTAATAAAATTGGAACGTATTTAAAAGCTTTATCTGCAAAAGATAATAATGTTCCTTTTTATGTTGCTTTACCAAGCTCAACTATAGATTGGAGTATTAAAGACCATAAACAAATTCCCATAGAAGAAAGAAATTCAGAGGAACTATCTCATGTTGAAGGAATTGATGAAAATAATGAAATTAAAAAAGTAAGAATTTACTCACAAAAAAGTAAGTCTTTAAATTTAGCGTTTGATGTTACGCCTGCTAAACTAGTTACAGGTTTAATCACTGAAAAAGGTGTTTGTGAAGCTTCAGAAAAAGGTTTGAAAGGTTTATTTAAGTGAGCAAATTAAAAGCTGAAGTAATTAAATATTCAAAAAAATTAAATATAACAAATTTATCAGCTTTAAGGTCAGGAAATATTTCGGTTAGAGCAAACGAAAAAGGAGTAGAAGGTTTTTATATAACACCATCAGGAATGAAATATTCTTCTTTAAGAATAAAAGATATAGTTTTTGTTTCATTAAAAGGAATATTTGATAAAAAAAAGAATAAGCCATCCTCAGAGTGGAGATTTCATAAGGATATATATGTGAATAAAAAAGAGGCAAAAGCTATTGTTCACGCACACTCGACATGTGCCACAGCAGTTTCATCTCATAAAAAAAATGTTCCCGCTTTTCACTATATGGTTGCAGTAGCAGGTGGAGAGGATTTAAAATGCAGTAAATATGCAACTTTTGGAACTAAGCAACTTTCAAATAATATTATCAAAGCATTAAAAAATAGGTCAGCATGTCTAATTGCAAATCACGGACAAGTTGCGTTTGGCACTAATTTAGATAAAGCTTTTGAGCTAGCTCAAGAAATCGAAAATATTTGCCATCAATATATAAATGCCCTAAGAATCGGAATACCTAAAATTCTTTCAAAAAAAGAAATAAAAATAGTTTTAGGAAAGTTTAAAAATTATAAAAAAGGATAATTTTAAATGATTAAAGTAGGGGAACACATTACTTTAGATTTCCTTGGTGTAAAAAAAGATTATTCACCTGAATTTTATGAAAAAGTTATTTATAAAATAGCAAAAGCCGCAAAAGTAGAAATTTTAAACGTAGCTTCTCATAAATTTGATCCTCAAGGTTTTACACTAGTTGCATTATTATCAGAAAGTCATTTCAGCTTTCATACATTTCCTGAAAGAGCTGTAATCAGTTTTGATTTTTTTACTTGTGGTAAAGTAAATCCAAAAGTTGCGCTTAAAATACTCAGAAATGAGATTGAACATGACAGAGTAGTCACTAATGCCTTTGATAGAAGCAGCATTGGTTTATACGATGATATTTACAGTACACCAGGTCAAAAAAAATATTATGTAGTAAAAGATGTATTAGAAAAATTTACTTCCAAAGTAGGACAATTTGTTGAAGTTCTAAATATCGAAGAATTTGGTAACGCTTTATTTATTGATCACGAAATTCAAGTAGCTGAAAAAGATGAAAAAATTTATAGCTCAAATTTTTTTAAATCTAGTTACGATTTAAGTAAAATAAATAACAATGTTGCTATTATAGGTGGTGGAGATGGAGGTGTCGCAAGAGCATGTTTAGAAAATAATTCAAATTATATAGATTGGTTTGAACTTGATCCAGAAATAGTGGATGCATGCTATCGCCATTTACCTAAAGTGAGTTCTAAAGTTAAAAAAAGTAATAAAGTAAAAACATTTTGGGGTGATGCTTTTAAAAGTATTAAAGAAATTGAAGACTCTAAATATGATAAAATATTTGTAGATTTGAACGACGATCAATACTGCATTGATTTAGCAAGAAAAAACATGAAGGGTTTAAAAAGGATACTCAAAAAAGGTGGAGTTATCACTGCACAAGTTGGAAGCAGAGATAAAAAACCTAAACAAGTTGATAACTGGTGTAAAGTTCTAAACAAAAGTTTTGGTAATGTAAAATTATCTGGCGTCTACATTTCCAGCTTTGACTGTAATTGGAATTTTGCCTCAGCAATTATGAAATAAAACTATTTTTTTGGTCTATAAAAAGATTTTAAAAAAAAAATAGAGGAAAATATTCCAAATAATTCAATTAAACATACATACGACTCTTTAAACCTAAAAAATAATAAACTTACGATTAATTTTTTTAAGGAAGAAATTATGTTAGGGATTATTTTATTTAACGCATAGATATAATTATGATGTTTTTTATAAAAATAAAATTTACCCCAATTATAATGCCAGGATTTAGTAAGTTGAGATATTAGGGAATATTTTGTACTTACGGAATCACTACCGAAGTGATCAAATTTAATTTTGTTAGAAATATAAATTTTTTCTTTATTTCTTTTTATTCTTTGACAAAAATCTGTTACTTCAAAATATAAAAAAAATTCTCATCAAATAGATATTTTTTTGCTTTTGATGTTTTTAAAAAAAAACTATTATCAATTAAACTTACCTCGCTAAGTTTATAGAAGTGATGTAGTTTATTTTTTTTATTAATCTCTTTTTTGCTACCAACATAATTATTGAATTTTGACGTATTTTTGTAATTTGGGGCTATTAAGCCAAAATTTTTGAGTTTTTCAGCACATCTAATAAGTTGATTAATTGAATTGTTTGTAATGTCCATATCTGGACAATTTAAATAAATATACTTAGTTTTAGATTTTTTTATACCAATATTATAACCTGCAGCAATACCCAAATTTTTATTTGGTATGATTACTTTCGTATTTTTGTATTTGTTTTCAATTTTTGATTTTAGATTTTTGTCTAATGAATTTTCTATTATTATAATATTAAATTTAGCACCTAAACTTTTGCAGAGCCTGTAAACATGTTTATGGCTGTGATATGTGACAAAAACTATAGTTACCAGGTTATTATTTTTCATTAATAATAAACTTAATACAAATAATTCTTGAATCTTACAACAAATAGTTAATTATCTATTTATGTTTAGAGTCTCTTGTTTACAATTACGATCTTCTAATAATATTCGCAAAAATATTATCATTACCAGGCGTTTAATTATGAAAGCGGTAAAGCAAAAAAGTGATTTTATACTCACACCTGAAATGTCTTCTATTTTTTCATTAAGTAAAAAAGAATTATTAAAAACATGTACAAATATGAAAGACGATCTTTACATAAAAGAAATAAAAAAATTAGCAAAAAAGTTTAAAAAATGGATATTAATTGGATCTGTTGCGACGAAAGTATCAAAAAAAAATTTAGCAAACAGATCTATTTTAATTGATAGAAATGGAAATATAAAAACCTTTTATGATAAAATTCACATGTATGATGCAGGGTTAAGTAAAAAAGAAAAATATTTCGAGTCAAAAACTTTTTCGCGAGGAAATAAAATAAAGTCTTTTAAACTACCATGGGGAAAATTAGGATTTTCAATTTGCTATGATTTAAGATTTCCTAATTTATATAGAAAATTATCTAAAGCTGGAACTGATTATATCTCTATCCCTTCGGCTTTTACTGAAACAACCGGAAGAAGACATTGGCATTCACTATTGAAGGCAAGAGCAATAGAAAACTTTTGCTATATTTTTGCTCCAGCTCAAGGAGGAACGCATTATAATGGTAGAAAAACTTTTGGTCACTCTATGATTATTTCTCCTGATGGAAAAATATTGAAAGAGCTTAAAAAATCAGAAGGTGTTATTACAGTTTTAATAGATCCAAAACTTCCAAAAAAATTAAGATCCATTATTCCTAGCTTAAGATCTGATTAATTACTCGTAGGATTTTACCTCTTTAATATTGGAGCCAACCTCAATATTAATTGCTAATTTAATTTTTGCTCTTTCATCATTAAATTTATAAACATTTCTTGCAAGCTCAATAAATTTTTTACCAAAATCTTGATTTTTTTCTGCTGCTCTTTTTCCATCTTCAATATCCCAAAGCTTTAGATTAATATTTTTCAAATTACTGATATGTTTTGAAATATTGCTTTGGTTAGGAATAACTTTTTTAACTATTTCATTTAATGATGACAGCTCTCTTTCAATATCAACTAGTTTTTCTTTATTAGATATTTTTGCTCTTTTTATTTCTAAAATTGTGATTTTATCAAACAATTCTCCAGCTGAAATTTCTGCCAATATTTTGTCTAATTTATTATTCATATTAATATTTGACTATATCATTCTTTAAATATACTCGGAATTAATAATGTCAAATATATTAATAATTAAACATGGCTCTTTAGGAGACTTAATTCAAGCTAATGGCGCTATTAAAGATATTAAAAATTTTTATTCAAATAGAAAAGTTTTTTTACTTACAACTCAACCTTATTCAATTTTTATGTCTGAGTGTCCTTATTTAGATGGAGTATTAATTGATAAAAGATTGCCTAGATGGAATTTATTTTATTTAAATAATTTGAAAAAAACTTTATCAAAGTATGATTTTAGTAAAGTTTTTGATTTACAGAATTCAGGTCGGACAAAATTTTACAAAAGATTTATAATAAAAAATGTTGAATGGTCATCAACTGAAACAGCTTTAGAACCAAGTCAAAGAAAAAGTGATTTTGATAAAGAACCCGTTCTAGACAGAATGGAAATACAACTTAAAAAAAGTGGCATCGAAACTGAATTTACTAAAAATATTGATTTAAGCTGGGCAGTTGAAAATGCTTCTCATTTAGTTAAAAAATATACAAATAGAGAATATATTCTTTTATTTCCTTTCTGTTCGCCAAAGCTTAAAAATAAAAAATGGCCTTACTACAAAGCGCTAATTCAAAAATTAAAACAAGAATTTAAAAATAGGTATTCGGTGCTACTCGCTCCAGGCCCCAACGAAATTGAGGAAGCCAATGAATTAAATGCTAAAGTTGTTTTAGAGAATAACAAATATGTAACATTAAAAACTTTAGTATCTTTAATACACAAAGCAAAACTTATTATCGCAAATGATACAGGCCCAGCACATATAGCTTCTCATCTAGATAAAAAGGGATTAGTTTTATTCGGAAGCCATACATCAGCAAAAAAGGTGAGTATTGAAAACTTTAATTTTAAAGCTATCTCAGTGGACAATTTAAAGGATTTAAATGTTAATACTGTTCTA
>JBJLED010000031.1:0-26609 GCA_045566055.1 Candidatus Pelagibacter sp.
TGGTGGGCAAGAAGAGACTCGAACTCTTAAGCCTTGCGGCACTGGTTTCTAAGACCAGCGCGTATACCAATTCCGCCACTTGCCCAATTTATAATCGTTGTTTTATATATCAATTTAATTTTTAGTTAAACGATAAAGTCTAGAATAAATTATTAGATAAATTAACAATAAGATGAAAAACCAATACCTGCTTAATTGAGGATCGTTTAATAAATACAACCCTGGAATAATGAGAACTAAATACAAAAAATTTACTATAATTGAATTAATATAATTGCCTTTATTTTTTCCATAAATATTTGAAATTTTGTAAAAGCTTAGCATATGTAAGTGTTTATCATCTGGATAAATAGGAGATTTTTTTTGAGTAAGTTTTCTAAAAAATGAGAAAAACACTTCAAAAAAAAGATAAAATAAAAGTGTGCAAAAGAAAAATGATGAAATCTTTGGATTTAGGTTGTTTGTAATTATTGTGTTTAAACCTGTCAAAGCTCCCATTGTATAAGCTCCGCTGTCACCTAAAAAAATTTTTGCATGAGGGAAATTAAATAATAAAAACGATAAAAGAATTATAACTTGAGAAATAAGTAAAATTGAAAATTCTAAATTTTGATTATTTATATTTATATAAGTAAGTATAATATTTATAATAATTAAATTTATTGTTAACAAACCATTAAAACCATCGATTAAATTAGCTCCGTTTATTACAAATAAAAAGCATAACAATACAAATATTGAAGAAAATAAGTGGTTTGAAATCAAAGAGGTTAGGAATGGAACTTCGATATGTAAAATCTTTATTGGTAAGAAATATATCACCATAAAAAGGAGAAATACCATTACTAACAATCTTTTGAATGGTTTTACATTTATTCTTAAATCATCTAAAAAACCTATTAAAAATACAGAGTAACTTACAAAAATATAATCGTATAAAACTTCAGAATACAATAAGTAGTAAATTAAAAAAAATATACTTAAAGAAATAATTGCAGCAATACCTCCACTTCGAGTGACGGGAAGATCATGAAAAGCTTGTGGTTTTAAAAAATCTTTATCAAGTAAAGCGCCACCTCTAAATTTATGAGAGTATTTACTTACTATTAAAAAAATAAAAAAACTTATTAATGCAAAAATTGACAAAAAACTTGCTTCGATTGACTCTGTACCCATTTACCTGTCTATCCTTTATTATTTTTTTTAAATATATAAATTCCAATAAGTATTACAACTAATGATAATATAACTTTCCAGGTAATTATTTCATTCATAAGAAAATAACCAAAGAAAATTCCAAAAATCGGTATCAAATATGCCACCTGAGTTTGAAAAACCAAACCATTTACAGTTAATATTCTAAATCTGATTAACCAGGCCAAACCTGTTGCGATTACACCTAAATATAATAATGAAAGTGTTGAAGCCAAAGTCGGAGAGGACTCCCACGGTGTTTCAATGATTAGTGAAAAAGGTAAAAGAAAAATTACTGACCATAAAGTTGTAGACGTTGTTACATTTTCATTTTTTTTATTTTTTAATTTTAAAGTCAACAAACCTCCAATGCAGTAAAACGTTGATCCTAAAATGGTTATAAGAACATAAATATAGTTTTCGCTATTGATAATTACTTTGTCAAAAAATAATAATACAATGCCGCTAAATCCAATTAAAACACCTAAAGATTTTAGGTAAGATAATTTTTCATCTTTAGTAAAAAAATGTGCGAGTATTGATCCGCTTAAAGGTGTTGTGCTCATTAGTATAGCAGCAAGATAACTATTTATTTTGGCAGTACCAATAGCAATTAGAACAAAAGGAATTGCAATATTGCAAAGACCAATCAAGGCATACCAACTCCAATTTTTACTAAAAGCTTCAATCTTAATCCCGCTTACTTTACAAAGAATTAATAATGGTATGCTTGCAAAGATTACTCTTACCAAAGCAAGTGTTATAGGATCATAAGAATATGTGGCTATTTTTATATTGAAAAATGAAGAACCCCAAATTACAGCTAATAATATTAATAAAGATAAATCTAAAGTATTTGCTTCTTTCATTTCAAGTCTGTTGTGTGGATATGTGATAAATGCATAGCTGATATATATATTTAATTATACTATAAATAGCACCCATATATATGTTCACAACGGCTATACATAAATTAAAAGGAGCAAAATGAGTTCAAAAGATGTGTTAAAACTTATTAAAGATAAACAAGTTGAATTTGTAGACCTTAGATTTACTGACCCTAAAGGTAAACTTCAACACCTAACTATGGACACTACGATTGTTGATGAGGACATGCTTAGTAATGGAGTATTTTTTGATGGCTCATCAATAGCCGGGTGGAAGGCTATTAACGAGTCAGACATGATTTTGAAACCTGACTTGGATAGACCAATAATAGATCCATTTAATTCCCACACAACATTAAATATTTTTTGCGATATTTTAGATGCAGTAAAAAAAGATCCTTACGAAAGAGATCCTAGAGGAACTGCAAAAAAAGCTGAAGCTTACCTGAAAAAATCAGGCATAGGAGACAAATCTTATTTTGGACCTGAGCCTGAATTTTTTGTTTTTGATGATGTTAGATTTAAAAATGACATGAATGAAACTAGCTTTAGTATAGATAGCTCTGAGGGCCCTTACAATACTGGAAAAAAATATGAAAACGGCAATATGGGTCACAGACCTGGAATAAAAGGTGGTTATTTCCCTGTACCACCAGTTGATAGCGCTCAAGATATGAGAGGTGAATATTTAAAAGCTCTTAAAGATATGGGTGTAAAAGTAGAAAAGCATCACCATGAAGTAGCTCCGAGTCAACACGAACTTGGAATGTATTTTGGAACTTTAACTAATCAAGCTGACAACGTACAACTATACAAGTACGCAGTTCAAATGGTTACTCACTCTTTTGGCAAAACAGCAACATTTATGCCAAAGCCAGTAAAAGGTGATAATGGATCAGGAATGCACTGTCACCAATCAATCTGGAAAGGTAACACACCGGTTTTCATGGGTAAAGAGTATGCAGGACTTTCTAAAGAGGCTTTATATTATATTGGTGGAATATTGAAACACGCAAAAGCAATAAACGCATTTTCTAATGCTACAACAAATAGTTACAAGCGTTTAATCCCTGGCTTTGAAGCACCGGTTATTTTAGCTTATTCAGCTAGAAATAGATCTGCTTCTTGTAGAATACCCGTAATAATGAATCCGAAAGCAGCAAGATGTGAAATTAGATTTCCAGATGCTGCAGGAAATCCTTATTTAACATTTGCTTCAATGCTTATGGCTGGAATAGACGGAATTAAAAATAAAATCGATCCAGGAAAATCTTTTGATGACGACTTATACTCTTTATCCGAAGATGAAGTTAAAAAACTTCCAACTGTCTGTGGTTCTTTAAGAGAAGCTATGCAGAACCTTGATGAGGATAGAAAATTTTTAACCGAAGGTGGGGTATTTACTGACGATCAAATTGACGCTTATATTGAATTAAAATTTCAAGAAATTTATAAATTCGAACATACACCTCATCCTATTGAATTTGAGATGTATTATAGTGGCTAAACTTTAAAAGATTCTCCACATCCGCAACGTTCTGTTTCATTAGGATTTTTGAAAACAAACTGAGATGAAAACTTTTCTTTCTTGTAATCCATTTCGGTACCTAAAAGATACATTATTGCTTTAGGATCTATTAAAACTTTTACTCCCTTATCCTCTACAATTTCTTCGTTGGGTTTGATGTCTTTTGCGTACTCCATTATGTAGGACATTCCTGCACAACCACCAGATTTTACACCAACTCTAACACCAATAGTTTTACTCTCTGCTTTAGACATAATTTCTTTAATTCTTTCAGCTGCGTTCTCACTTAATTTTATTACTTGTTCGCTCATAAATTTAACTCTAATTTTGCGGCTTCAGACATTTTATCTTTTGTCCAAGGTGGGTCCCAGACTAATTTTAGATCAACATCATCTACGGCATCTAGCTTTAATATATTATCTTTAACCATTTTAGGCAAACTTTCAGCTACAGGGCAATTTGGTGAAGTCAAAGTCATTTCTATATTTACTTTTTTTGCATCTTCAATATCTATTTTGTAAATCAGGCCCAATTCATATATATTTACTGGTATTTCAGGATCGTAAATCTTTTTAATCTCTAATATTACTTTGTCTTTTAATTCATTCATTTTTTTTCAACTGCTGATAAACAAGTATGCCAAGCCATTGTGGCACATTTAACTCTCATTGGAAATTCTTGTACCCCAGATAAAGAAGTAATTGTAGTAACTTGATCTTCGGTAAGACTATTTAATGTTATTTTCGTTTTATTTTTAATCATGTTAATAAAATCATCATTCATTTTCTTTAAGAATGCTAGATCTTTTCCTTTAACGGTCTCTGTCAAAATAGACGCGGAGGCCAAAGAAATAGCGCACCCTTCTCCCTCAAAACTTAAATCTTCAATTTCTTTTTCTTTGTTAAGTTTTAAATAAATATGAACTTTGTCACCACACAAAGGATTGTGAGCTTTAGCATCGTTAGTGTAGCCATCACACTTTCCTTTATTTCTAGGATTTTTTCCATGATCTAAAATTATTTCTTGATATAATTCTTTTAATTGCATTTAATTTTGAAATACTTTCTGACATTTTTGAATTGCTTCTGATAGTTTATCAATATCCTCTTTATCGTTATAAACGCCTATAGAAGCTCTAGCTGTTGCAGGTATACCAAGTTTATCATGTAATATTTGACAACAATGATGACCTGCTCTTATTGCAACACCATCATCATCTAAAATTGTTGCAATATCGTGAGGGTGAATGTCCTTTAAAGTAAAACATAAAACTGACCCTCTTTCTTTTGGGTCGCCAATTATATTTACAGAATTGTTTTTTCTTAATTTTTCTAAACCATATTGTAAAATCTCGTTCTCGTGAGAGGCAATATTTTTTATACCTAAATCCTCAATAAAATTTAGAGACTCAGCGAATGCAACTACTTCTGCTGTTTGCATCGTTCCGGCCTCAAATTTTGTATGGGCATCTGCAAAGGTTATATCATCTTTTTTTACTTCATTAATCATACCACCGCCGCCTTGGTATGGTGGCAAATCATCAACCCATTTTTTTTTCATGTATAATATACCAAGACCGTTTGGTCCGTACATTTTATGACAAGATATTGCATAAAAATCACATCCAATTTTTTGCATATCGATTTTGGAATGTGGCGCGCCTTGTGTCCCATCAATCAACACTGGAATATTTTTTTCTTTTGCAAGATCTACAATTTTTGTAATTGGTAAAACTGCTCCTGTTACATTTGATATATGAGTGATAGCAATCATTTTAGTTTTATTAGTAATAAGTTTTTTAATTTCTTCTATCTCAACACCACCACCTTCATTAACTTGAGCGAATTTAATTACAGCTCCTTTTTCAGTTCTTAAAAAATTCCATGGAACGTAATTAGAGTGATGTTCTAACTCTGTAATTAATATTTCATCTCCTTTTTTGATATATTTTTTTCCATAGGATGATGCTACTAAATTTATTGCTTCTGTTGCACCTTTAGTAAATATTATTTCTTCTCTATATTTGGCATTTAAATATTTTTGAACTTTATCTCTTGTGGCCTCAAATCTGTTTGTTGCTTTTACTGCTAAGGAATGAACGCTTCTTCCTACATTAGAAAATTCTGTTTCATAAAAGTTTGAGATTTTATCTATAACAACTTTTGGTTTTTGGGAAGAATTAGCGCTATCTAAATATACCAAAGACTTTCCGTTAATTTTTTGTTTAAAAATTGGAAACTCTTTTTTTATATTTTTAATGTCCATTAATTTGCCCTTTTAAATTTTCTTTTAAAAAATTTTTTATTTTTCCCTCAGTTAATTCCTCTAAGACTTCACTTAAAAAACCATTTATAAGCATCTGATATACTTCCTTTTCGGGAATACCTCTTGATTTTAGATAATATATTGAATTTAAATCTATACTTCCAGAAGTAGAACCATGAGAGCATTTTACGTCATCAGCATAAATTTCTAACTCAGGTTTTGCATCAAATTCTGCTGTATCATTTAAAATTAAGGCTTTACTTAATTGATAGGCATCAGTTTTTTGTGCAATATTTTTTACAAAAATTTTTCCTTGATAAACACCTTTGCTTTCATCGTTTAGAACATTTTTTACCTTCTGATAACTATTACAATTTGGACTGTTATGATTTATTCTAGTCTTAATTTCTTGATGCTCATTATTCATTAAATTTAAAGCTGAGAAAACACTACTATTTGCATTTTCTTCATTGAGATTTATTTCAATATCAAGCTTATTAAATCTTAAACCTGAAGATAATAAATAGTTTTCAAAAGTAGAGTTTTTTTCTACATCGCTCTTAATATATTTGTGAAAATAACCATTACATTTGGAGCTATTAATTAAAATATTTTTTAATGTGGAGTCTTTTTTAATTTTTATATTTTCTAAGGTGTTCACCATAAAGTTTTCTTTTGAAGAATTATTTATATAATTGATTAGATTCAGTTCAGAATTTTCATTTAAAATTAATGAATTTTTATAATTAACTATTGTTTCCTTCAACGAATTTGAAAAATTATTATAAACAACTAATGGTTTTTTCAATTTATAGTTTTTGGAAATCTCCAATGAAAAACCCCCTGTAGCTAAAGCATTGTTAAGAAAGTATAGTGAATTTTTAATATCTAAAGATTGCTCTTCTTTATAATTAAAATCGCCTATTGTGATTTTATTTTCATCTTCGTAAGAAAAATTTTTAGATATAAGTTTACCATTTAAAAGTGAAATAAAATTATGTTCGAATTCTTCAATTATTTTAAATTCTGTCTCTCTTGGTAAAAAATCATTATTGACAATTTTATTGAAGTTATTGCTTAAAATTGAATTTAGATCAGAAAATTTCCAATCTTCATCTTTTTTATTAGGGAAACCAGTTTGATAAAAAAGTTCTAAATTTTTTTTTCTTAAACTTATTTCCTCTAAGGAAAGATCTTTTATCTTATCTATTTTAAAATCGTAATTTTGTTTCATCTTAAACTATGTTTGAGTAACCTGTTTTTTCTAATTGAACACCTAGATCTGAATTACCAGTTTTAATAATTTTTCCATCAGTTAGGACATGAACGTAATCAGGTTTTATATAATCTAGTAATCTTTGATAGTGCGTAATTATTAAAAAAGCATTTTCTTTATTTTTATAAGAATTAACCCCATCAGCCACAATTCTAAGGGCATCAATATCTAAACCTGAGTCTGTCTCATCCAAAATTGATAACTTTGGTTGAAGAAGTTTCATTTGTAAAATTTCATTTTTTTTCTTTTCACCGCCAGAAAATCCAACGTTAAGTTGACGTGATAAAAATTTCTCATCAATACCAAGCTCTGAGGCTTTTTCTTTTATTAATTTTAAAAAAGTTAAAGGATCTAACTCTTTCTCACCTTGAGCTTTTCTAACTGAGTTCAAAGAAGTTCTTAAAAAAGTGTTTGTATTTACTCCTGGTATTTCTAAAGGGTATTGAAATGCTAAAAAAATTCCTTTTTGTGCTCTTTCTTCAATTGAAAGTTCACTTAAGCTTTCTCTGTTATATTTAATTTCTCCCTTAATCTCATAACCGTTTTTACCTGATAATACATTTGCTAATGTACTTTTTCCTGATCCATTTGGACCCATAATTGCGTGCACCTCTCCAGGCTTTATGTCTAAATTTAAACCCTTCAAAATATGCTTATTATCAATAGTAGCCTCTAAATTTTTAATATTTAACATTATCCAACACTTCCTTCCAAACTGATTGCTACAAGCTTTTGAGCCTCAACTGCAAATTCCATAGGTAATTGTTGTAGAACTTCCTTGCAAAATCCATTCACAATTAAACTTACTGCCTCTTCTTGATCCAGACCTCTTTGATTACAATAGTAAAGTTGTTCTTCATTTATTTTAGTTGTAGTTGCTTCGTGCTCTATTGTTGAAGTTGCGTTATTGTTTTTGATGTATGGAATTGTATGTGCTCCACATTTATTACCCATCAAAAGAGAGTCGCATTGAGTATAGTTTCTAGATTTACTTGCTTTATTTTTTATCTCAACAAGTCCTCTATACATATTGTCCGCATTTCCTGCTGATATTCCTTTAGAAATTATCTTGCTTCTTGTATTTTTACCTAAATGGATCATTTTTGTTCCAGTATCTGCTTTTTGAAAATTATTTGTAATAGCAATTGAATAAAACTCTCCAACTGAATTATCTCCTTGTAAAATGCAACTAGGATATTTCCACGTGATCGCTGACCCTGTTTCAACTTGTGTCCAAGAAATTTTAGAATTTTTTCCTCTACAGGCGCCTCTTTTTGTTACAAAATTATATATTCCCCCAACTCCTTTTTCATCTCCTGGATACCAGTTTTGAACGGTTGAATATTTTATTTCTGCATCATCTAAAGCTACTAATTCCACGTTTGCTGCATGAAGTTGATTTTCATCTCGCATAGGCGCGGTACAACCCTCTAAATAACTTACATAACTTCCTTTATCAGCGATTATTAAAGTTCTCTCGAATTGACCTGTTTCGGAGGCATTAATTCTAAAATAAGTAGATAATTCCATCGGGCACTTTGTGTTAGGGGGAATGTAAACAAAAGAACCATCAGTAAATACTGCTGAATTTAAAGTAGCAAAATAATGATCGCTCAATGGTATGACCGAACCAAGATATTTTTTAACAAGGTCTGGATGCTTTTGAATAGCCTCTGATATTGAACAAAATATTATTCCTTTTTTTGTAAGCTCATCCTTAAAAGTTGTTGCAACTGAAACAGAGTCAAAAACTGCATCCACCGCAATACCATTTAATCTTTTTTGTTCAACTAAAGGTATTCCAAGTTTTTTATAAGTTTCTAATATTTTAGGATCAATTTCGTCTAAACTATTTGGTTTTTCTGAAGCACTTTTTGGTGCAGAATAATAATATAAATCTTGATAATTTATTTTTGGATATTTTGGCTTTTGCCAATCAGGCTCTTTTAAAACTTTTAATCTGTTAAAAGCTTTTAACCTCCACTCTAACATCCATTTTGGCTCTTTTTTTATATTCGAGATAAATCTAATTGTTTCTTCGCTAAGACCCTTTGGAGATCTTATATTCTCAACATCAGTTGTAAAACCGTATTTATAATCTTTATTATTTTTTAAATCTTCAGCTTTCATTTATTCAAAGTTTGACTTTTTTTCACTAGGTCTTGTAATTTTACCTTCTCAAAAAAATTATTTATATGCTGGTCAAGTTGATCCCAAAGATTATGCGTGATACATTTTGATGATTTATTATTGCATCCTTTTTTTGACTCTTTTTTACAGTTAAGCATTTTTACTTCCTCATCCACTGCTGAAATAATATTTGAAATTTTTATTTCTTCAGGTAAAGACTCCAATACATAACCGCCTTTGGCTCCTCTCACGCTTTTTACTAAATTTTTATTTTTCAGCTTTATGAATATCTGTTCTAAATAGGCTAAAGAAATGTTTTGCCTTAAAGAAATATCTGTAAGACTAGTTGGTCCTTTGTCTTTAAATAAAGCTAGGTCTGCCATAGCCATTACTGCATACCTGCCTTTGGTAGTAAGTTTCATAAATTATCGTTGTATTACAGTATTTTTTATTTAATTCCTACTGTTTTAGTAAGATTTAAAAAAAATTATTTGCCGCATAAAAACATGCTATAAAACAATACTTTTTTTTAAAAATAATAATCATTATCAATATGAAACCTAAAAGTTTAGAAATTTTTATACCTGGCCCTGCAGGAAGACTTGAAGCAAAATATTATAAGAATCCTAAATTTGGATCACCAGTAGCAATAGTTTTACACCCTCACCCACAATATGGAGGAACTATGAACAATAGAATTGTTCAACTAATGTATAACGCTTTTTTAGAAAATGGATTTTCTGTAATAAAAGTTAATTTTAGAGGTGTTGGAAAAAGTGATGGAGTTTTCGATAATGGCCAAGGTGAATTATCTGATGCTGCAGCTGCACTTGATTGGATTGAAAGGCAAAATTTAGATTATAGTCAGTGTTGGATTTCTGGTTTTTCATTTGGATCTTTAATTTGTATGCAATTAATTATGAGAAGACCTGAAGTAAATAATTTCATTGCTGTTTCTCCTCAACCTAATGTATACGATTTCTCTTTTCTTGCTCCATGCCCAACTTCAGGTCAAGTTATCTATAGCGATAATGATGAATTGGTAACTACAGAAAGTATTAATGAATTAGATAATAGAATTAAAAGTCAAAAAGGTGTTGAAGTAATTTTTTCCAAAATAAAAAATTCTAATCATTTTTTTAAAAATAAAGAAAAAGAATTATTCTTAGAAATTGAAAAATACATTAAAGAAAAAACTGCGCTAATATAGATAAATAAATTTATTAATTAATTTATAATCTCTCCACCTACACAAGGATGTTTACAATTAGTAGTTTTTGGGAACGAAATAGGTAAACGAAGAACTGATCTTACTGCCAAGAAGGCAAAAGCCTGGGACTCTACAAAATCTCCATTAATTTTATAATCATCTATTAGTTTCAAATTTATATGAGGTAATATTTTTTCTTTAATTTTTTTAAGCAAAATATTATTTTTTCTACCTCCACCGCAAACTAACACATCTATAGAATTTTTTTTTAATACTTTTAACGCCAAGCTTAATTCCTCAGCTATGATACTTGCTGTAAAATCTGTTAATGTAGTTACACCATCTTCAAGACTTAAGCCTCTGATAAAAGATACGTCAAAATCATTTGTATCAAATGAAAGTTTATTCTTACTCTTTCTATTCATGTAAAGCTCTTGAGCTTGCTCAAAAATTATTTCATTTTTAGTTCCACTGGAAGCAAGTAAACCATCCTTATCAAATTTCTTATTTGAATTCTTTCTTACCCAGTTATCAATTAGACAGTTACCAGGGCCAATATCCTTGCTAATAAGTTCGGCTAAATTATCTTTATTTTTTACAATAGTAATATTTGATATACCTCCAATATTTAGAAAACAAACTGGTAACTGAATTCTATTTTTAATAGTAATTAAATGATGAAAAATAGGTGACAACGGTGCACCCTGACCTCCATTTAAAATATCATTACTTCTAAAATTAAAAACTACTCTTTTATTTGTTAATTGACTTAATAATTTTCCATTTCCTAATTGTCTTGAAATTTTTTCATTTGGATTGTGATAAATAGTTTGACCGTGAAAACCTAAAATAACATCATCAGTGATATTTAGATCTTTTACGATTTCAGCATGAAAAATTGTTATTCTTCTTTCTAAATCATTTATTTCTTTATTGTATGTTTTTATGTGTTCGGATTTATGAATTTTCTCTTTTAAATCATGAATATCTTTATAAATATCTGAATCGTATTCAAAATATTTATCTTTAACTGAATCATATTGGTTAATTCCGTTAGTTCTAATAACAGATGCATCTACTCCATCACCTGATGTGCCGCTCATTAAGCCTAAAGAGATCCAATTTTTTTGCATATTTTTATTTATTTATAACTAATTTTGTATAATAGTTGCTATGTTAAATATCACTATGAAAAAAACGTTTATACAAGAAATGCAAGATCGAGGGTTTCTCAATCAATGCACAGATTTAGGTAAACTTAGCGATATTTCTAACTCAAAATCAATTTCAGGATATATAGGTTTTGATTGCACAGCTAAGAGCTTGCATGTTGGTAGTCTGCTCCAAATAATGATTTTAAAATTAATGCAGAAATATGGTCACAGACCTATAGTTTTGTTAGGAGGTGGAACTACATTAATTGGTGATCCTTCAGGAAAAGACTCAACTAGAAAAATATTAGATCAAAATGAAATAAAAGATAATATTAAAAGTATTAAAAAAGTTTTTAGTAAAATTTTAAACACTACAGACAAAAAAACTGCGCCTATATTCGTTGATAATGCTGAGTGGTTAACAAAATTAAATTATATTAATTTTTTAAGAGAAATAGGTAGTCATTTTACAATTAATAAAATGCTAACTTTTGATAGTGTTAAACTGAGATTGGAAAGAGAACAGTCACTTAGCTATATGGAATTTAACTATATGATTTTACAATCATATGACTTTTATCAATTATTTAAAAATAAAAATTGTATTTTACAGATTGGTGGATCAGACCAATGGGGAAATATAGTAAATGGAGCCGATTTAATCAGAAGAATTTTAAAAAAAGAAGCATTTGGTTTAACTTCTCCACTAATTACTTTGGCTTCAGGAGCAAAAATGGGAAAGACTGAAAAAGGAGCTATTTGGTTAAATGAAGATATGTTGTCACCTTATGATTATTGGCAATTTTGGAGGAATACTGATGACCGAGATGTAAAAAGGTTTTTAAATTTTTTTACAGAAATAAACACAAATAATCTTGAAAAAATTTTAAAAGAAGAAAAAAATATAAATAATTTAAAAATTTTATTAGCTAATGAGGCTACAAAAATACTTCATGGTGATAAGGCATCAAAAAAGGCTGAACAAACTGCAAAAGAAACTTTTGAGGGAAGTGGTATTGGTGCTGATTTACCAGAAATAAAAATTAAATCCAAAGAAATTAAAAATGGGATAAGTATTTTGGATTTTATCTCATCTAATAAGATTTTGTCTTCAAAGAGTGAAGCACGTAGAGCAATAGTTAACAAAGGTTTTAAAATTGATGATGTGGTGATAGAAGATGAAAAAAAAATTCTACAATTAAAAGACTTTAAAAATAATATATTAAAACTTTCTTACGGAAAAAAGAAACATTATTTAATTAAAATTATTTAACTTGCTTTTTTTTATCGATAATTTTTTGCAAAAATCTTGGAGTCAAAGTTCTAATCGGATTTATTGTTGTCTTTAATTTGCCTTTAGTTCCCTTCATTTTAAAACTTATACCGAATAAACCTTCTCCAGCTTCTTTAGGGATAACAATATTTCCTATCACAGGTATTTTTGAGATCATTTTATTAAGAGTTTTTGCAGGCACTAAAGTTCCTCTTAAACTAGTTAAATCTTTATTTTGGTATCCCTCCATCAAAACTGACATACTTGGTCCCAAAGCTAAAATTTCATTAAGTTTTAAAGAATCTTTGTTTTTTTCCATATCAATTTCTAGTAAATCAAATGATAAACCATCTCCCCTGGATAAATCGGCTAAACCACCTAAATCAGCAAGTGATAATAATTGAACTACTCCAGGTGCGTTGACTACTTTAAAGTTCTCAATTTTAAGTTTCGAATATGATTGTGATTTATCTATTACAGATGTGAAAAGTAACTTTCCACCTGATAAGCCTTTAAAAAAATTATACTCAGTTAAAAGCGGACGAGTTATATCGGAGTAAATCTCCAAATATCTATTTTCACTATCTTTATCCTTTTTCATGGATATATCTAAAAAATTATTCCCACCAAAATCCCCCTTTGATGAAATTTTTGTAAATTGTCCCCTTTCAATTTTTCCTAACAGTTTGAAGTTTTGAAGTTTTTCTGACATTGGAACTTTGATATTCTTAAAATCAATTTCAATATTACTATTTATGTTTTTAAGGCTATTATGGTTTGTTTGATTATTTAAAAATTTTGTAAGATTAGATGCGTCAAATTTAGACCCTTTAATTAATATTTTCTTGCCTCCTTGCATAAAAAAATTATTTCTTTCAGTAGCTACTTTTATTTTTTCAAAAGATAGAAGTTTATTATCTCTTAATTTCAAGTTGTCTATTTCAATAATGTTATTTTTTTCTTTAAAATTTAATTTATTTATATTAATAGTTTTTTTATCTTTCTTAATGTTTATTTGAACACTTGCGTTAGAATTTTCATTTTTTTTATAATTTATCAAATCTAATTCTAAATCTCTTAAGTAATCAAAATCTATTTTTAAATTTACTAGATCATTTTTAAAAGTATTTTCTAAATTTATTTTTGAATAATCTGAACCATTAAGAGAGTATTCCCCTAAACTTTTAAGACTAATATATTTTGGCTTTAATACTGTTTTTATTTCTAAACCAGAAAAGTATATTTCTTTAATTTTTTCCTTTATAATTAAATTTGCTAAAGGATTAGTTAATTTTAACTTACTTCTTTCAATTTTTCCTGAAAAACTATAATTAAAATCCTTAATTTTGTAAGTGCTGTCAAATTTAATAAATATATTATTATTTAAATCAGTTTTTAAACTTTTTAATTCACCTAAAGAGTTGTATTTATCAAAAAAATCAGCGTATTTATCCAATTGCTTCTCACTTAAATCTACTTTTGAATTAAAGTTTGACTCCAATTTTAATCCATTTTCTAAATTAAGTTTTATGTCTCCATTTGATATTTTTATTTCTTGTAAGTCACCTTTTATATTTTGAATTAATATATCATTTTTATCTGCAAAAAAATTAAGATTGGCTCTTGAAAATTTATAATTATTAATTAATTCTATTTCTAAATCAGATATTTTACCTTTTGCTATAAAATTTTGAAAAGACCCTTGATCAGATAAAAAAATTTCTACTTCAGTATTTACTTTGCCTTCCTTAATTTTATTATTTAAAAAGCTTTTTGAGTTTGAGGGTTTTATTAATGATGATATTTTTTTTATTTGGTTAACGTCTAATTCTTTTGAGATGAGGCTAATTTTTTTTATCTTAAAATTTGACTTTAATAAGGATGGGAAATCAACATAAACTTTTACATAATAAGCTGGAAGTGTTGCATCTTTATAAACTATCTCTGGATTTTGTGTTTCTAAAAATAATCTTAGCTCTCTTGGGTCTATTTTAAATTTAATAGTATTTAATTTTAAATTAATATTTTTTGCTTCTGCAAATTTATTAGATATTAAGCTATTAAATTTTGTTGTCTCAATACCTAATGTAGAAAGAATTGTAAAAAATGAAATTAATACAATTATTATTAATAAAATTACACTAATTATAAATTTTTTCATTTTTTATTTTTAATTCCCTCCTCAATAAATTCATCAATGTTTCCGTCTAAAATACTTAAAGGATTAGAGCTTTCTAATTTGTTTCTTAAATCTTTAACCAGCTGATATGGCTGTAATACATATGATCTGATTTGATGGCCCCAGCCAATATCAGTTTTATTGTTTAGTTCTTTTTGATTTTCCTCTTCCTTTTTTTGAATTTCAAATTCATATAATCTTGCTTTGAGCATTTTATAGCAAGTTTCTTTATTTTTATGTTGTGATCTTTCATTTTGACACTGTACAACAATTTTGGTTGGTAAATGCGTGATCCTCACTGCACTATCAGTTGTGTTAACGTGTTGACCTCCTGCTCCACTAGATCTGTAAGTATCAACTCTTAAGTCCTTTTCATCTACCTTAATATTAATGTCATCTTCTACAGCTGGGTAAACCCAAACACTTGCAAAACTCGTGTGTCTTCTTGCTCCACTATCGAATGGTGAAATTCGTACAAGTCTATGTACTCCGGATTCTGATTTCATAAGACCATAAAGATAATCCCCAGAAACTTGTACTGTAGACGACTTTATTCCAGCTTCTTCACCTTTATGTTCGCTGATAATTTGATATTTAAATTTTTTTTTATCAAACCATTTTATATACATTCTACGAAGCATATCAGCCCAGTCTTGGCTTTCTGTGCCCCCTGCACCCGCATGGATTTCAAGATAAATATCATAATCATCATTTTCTCCCGATAAAAAACAATTTATTTCATTTTTTTTAATATTTTGTAAAATTTGTTCAATTCTTTCGTAACAGTCCTTTAAAGTTTCTTCGTCTTTTTCTTGATGAGCTAAAGAATACAAATCTTTAAGGTTATCAAAATCTTTTAATGATTTTCTAAATGAGGTAATTATTTCTTCAAAAATTTTCTTTTGCTTTACAGTTTTCTTTACTAAATTTTTATCTTTCCAAAAATTTTCTCTTGAGGATATTTGTTCTAAGTCTCGTAATTTGTTTTCAATATTTTCTTTATCAAAGATACCCCCTAATATTTTTAAGAGATTTTTCAACTATTGATAATTTTGACTCAAAATTTTCCATTAATAAAATTGCCTAAACTTTATGATTTTATCACTATCATTGATTGATATTAAGCTATTATTCTCGATGTTGTTAATATCTTTAAGCTTAAGAGCTTCAGTAATTGAATTTTTTTCCCCTGGCGCTGATTTAAGGCCGGTATCATAATTTAATGATGTTAAGTAAATATTCTCCGGTATTTTAAATTCTCCAAAATCTTCTTTGTAAAGTG
Organism: Candidatus Pelagibacter sp.; assembly: GCA_045566055.1. GTDB lineage: Bacteria > Pseudomonadota > Alphaproteobacteria > Pelagibacterales > Pelagibacteraceae > Pelagilacustribacter. The sequence continues at coordinate 16,379 of JBJLED010000031.1, forward strand.
CTTTTTCAATAAAATCTTTAAAAATTGGTAAAGCTGCTTTTGAGCCGGTCTCAAATTTACCTAAAGACTTCGGAGTATCGTAACCAATATATACTCCAACAACTAAATTTGACGAAAAGCCTATAAACCATGCATCATAATTATCATTTGTAGTTCCTGTTTTACCAGCCAGCGGAACTTTTAATGCCCTCAATTTTTTTGCTGTTCCTCTTTTTACCGCTCCTTGTAAAATTGACGTCATTTGATAAGCGGTTTCTTCACTTATCACTTTTTGATTATTATTTTCAATTTTTGGAAATTCGATTTCTTTGTTAATAAATTTATCACAACCTATACACTTTGTACTTTTTTTTTGAAAAATTGTTTTTCCTCTTCTATCTTGAATTCTAGAAATTAATTCTGGTTCTATTTTTTTTCCTCCGTTAACAAAAGGGGCATATGCTGAAGTGAGACTCATTAAAGTTGTCTCTGCAGCTCCTAGTGAAACAGATAATAGTTCTGGTATTTCTTCATATATATTTAGTTTTTTAGAAAGTTTTAAAATTTCCTCTAACCCTAAAATTTTTGCAATTCTCACAGTCATTAAATTTCTTGAATATTCAATACCTTTTCTAAAAGTAGAAGGACCGTAAAATTTCTTCCCATAATTTTCAGGTTTCCAATTTTTTAGACCAACACCTTGACTTTCTACAAATGGTGCATCAAGTATAATAGAATTAGGCGCAAAACCTTTTTCTAATGCAGCAGCATAAACTATTGGTTTAAAAGCAGATCCAGGTTGCCTTTTGGCCTGAGTGACTCTATTAAATTCACTAGTTTTAAAATTAAAACCTCCTACTAAAGCTAACACATCACCACTGAATGGATCTATAACTACAATTCCGCCATTAACTTTCGGATATTGCTTTAATTTCCAAATATTACCCTCTTTTTTAACAAAAATTATATCACCAATTTTATGAGTATCTTTTAAAGATTTGTTTCTAGGAATGCTCCATTTTATATTTTTTAAATATAAAATTTCACTATTATTTTTTTTGTCTTCATTAATTAATTTAAAATTTATTTTTTCAATATCTACTGAAATAATTTCTGCTTGTTGCCAATTTAATGTTGGGTCAAGTTTAAAATTATTTATTGTTTTTTCCCAATTTTGATTTTTGTTTTTATTTGTAATAGGCCCTCTCCAACCTCTTCTGCGATCATATTCTTCAATGCCTGTTCTTAGAGATTTTAAAGCTTGTATTTGATAATTTATTTTTAGGGGCGTTTTAATACTTAAACCTTGTGAATAGAGTTTTTTAAAACCGTAATTTTTTTTTACAATTCGTCTTACCTCTTCAGTGTAAGAATTTGCCTCATTTACAATTTCTATCTTTCTTTTTTTTAGAATTATTTTTGAATCCTTAAATTTTTTATAGTCATCCTTGGATATAAAATTATTTTCCTCTAAATTATTAAGAACTAGATTTCTTCTAAATGTTGCAATCTTAGGATATTTATATGGATTGTACTTACTAGGAGCTTTTGGTAAAGCCGCTAACAAAGCAGCCTCGGGATAATCTAACTCTTTAATAGATTTATCAAAATACTCTAAACTGGCTGCAGCTATTCCATAAGTGCCTTGGCCTAGATATATTTGATTTAAGTAAAGTTCTAAAATTCTCTCTTTTGTATAAGCCCGCTCTATCCGAAATGCTAATATTGCTTCTTTTACTTTTCTTTTCATTGAAACTTCATTGGTAAGCAAAAAATTTTTTGCAACCTGTTGGGTGATGGTTGAGGCTCCTTCCAATCTTTTATTTTGAGAGATGTTCTTAATATTTTTTATTATCGCTCTCAATATACCTTTTGCATCAACACCGGGATGACTAAAGAAATTTTTATCTTCGGCAGAGAGGAAAGAGTTTACGACCTTTTCTGGAATAGACTCAAAGGGTATAAATAATCTTTTTTCTAAAGCATATTCAGCTATCAATTTACTGTTTTCCGAGTAAACTCTGCTTGAAATTGGAGGCTGATAATTAGATAGTTTTTTGTAATCAGGCAAGCCAATTGAAAAATACCACAATGTGGTAAAAACAAAAAAAATAATAAATGCAGAAAATATGATTACAAATTTAAGTGAAAAATTGATGAATTTTAGCATATATATTATTTATAGTAACAATTCTGACTATCTTTAGGCATACATTAATATAAATCGTGTATTTATGCACAAAAATGTATAAAATAATCATTATGACAAATTTTAAAATAACAAGATTTAAAAATTTAAAAGGAATTCAAAAAAAATGGAAAAAAATCTATATATCGATGCATCGCATCCAAATGAAACTCGTATTGTGCTTAAATCAAACAATTCAATTGAAGAGTATGAATATGAGGATAAAAATAATTTAAATTTTAAGAATAATATTTACCTTGCAACGATCAGTAGAGTTGAGCCATCTTTACAAGCGGCTTTTGTAAATTTTGGAAGAGAGCGACATGGTTTTCTAGCTTTTAATGACATACAATCTGACTATTACCAACTTCCTTCTGAAGATAAAGAAAAGATAAGAATTGCAGAAGAAAAAATTAGGGAAGAATTAAAAGATAAACCAATCGAAACTGTTCAGGATAATATTCCATCTGAAGGTCAGTCTGAGACTAACGATGAAAAGACAGATAATGGTCAAATCCAAAATGAAAAATATAGCAAAAAACAGGAATATCGAGATAAAGTTAAATCTTCATTTGGAATAAAGAGATATAAAATACAAGAAGTAATAAAACCAGGACAGGTAATTTTGATTCAGGTAATTAAAGAAGAGAGAGGCCAAAAAGGCGCAGCTCTTACTTCCTTTATCTCACTAGCAGGGAAGTATATGGTTTTAATGCCTAACACTCCAAAAGGTGGAGGTATATCAAGAAAGATTTTTAATTCATCGGACAGGCAAAAAATTAGAAATATACTTAATGAAATCGAGATTCCAAAAAATATGGGAGTTATAGTCAGAACTGCTGGAGCTAATAAAACAAAAAATGAAATTGAAAAAGATTTTCAAAATACTCTTAAAACTTGGGAAGAAATTAAAGAAAAGGCTTTGGACTCAAATGCGCCTTCACTAGTATATGAAGAAGGAGACATTATAAAAAGAACCTTAAGAGATACTTATGATAACGATACAAAAAACGTCTACGTCGAAGGAAATGAAGCTTATCAAAAAGCCAAAAAATTTATGAAAGAATTAATGCCAAAAAATGCTAAAAACATAAAAAAATACAGAGGTAAAATTCCATTATTTTATGATGCAAATATCGAAAAAGAATTAAATAATATCTATGAACCTACTGTTAAATTAAAGTCTGGTGGTTACTTAGTAATCAATCCTACTGAAGCATTAGTATCTATTGATATCAACTCTGGCCAATCTACCAAACAAATAAATATTGAGAAAACTGCATTAAATACAAATCTTGAAGCAGCAGAGGAAATTGCTCGTCAAATTAAGTTAAGAGATTTATCAGGTTTAATTGTAATCGATTTTATTGACATGATGAATTTTTACAACAGAAGGATTGTTGAAAAAAAAATGAGAGAGAGTATTAGAAAAGATAGAGCTAGAATACAAATTGGAAGAATAAGTAATTTTGGACTTCTTGAGATGACTAGACAAAGGTTACGTGAAGGATCTATCAAATGGGAGACGCAATTAACAATTTCTTCTTTTTCTCAAAAAATATTAAAAAAAATTCAGTACTTAGCTTTCACAGATAAAGTAAAAGTAATAAATTCTTATGTTCCCGAAAAAGTAAAAATTTATATTGAAAAAAATTTATTAGATGAACTAGTTTATTTTAAGAAAAAATACTCATTAGAAGTAAAAATTTTATCTAATGAAAAATTTATTTTACCAGAATACAAGATTGATTTATTAAATAAATCTAAAAAACTAATAAATTCATTTGAAAATATTAATAATATTGTTGAAATTAAAAAAACAGAAAAAAGTTTTGTTAAAGGAAAAAAAAGAAGCACTAAAGAAATTGTTAAAGCAAAAGATAAAATAAAAAAAACTAAGTCTAAAAAGAAAATAAGAACTCTTTGGATTAGAAGAAAAAAGAAACTAAATTAATCCTTTTTCTGGTGAACTTGGAGTGGCAAAATATTTTTTCGGCATCCTTACAGCTAAAAATGAACTTCTGCCAGAAATTACTGCGTTTTTAAAAGCATTAGCCATTAATATTGGTTTTTTTGCATTCGCGATAGCGCTGTTTATTAAAACTCCATCGCAACCTAATTCCATTGCAATAGCTGCATCCGATGCAGTGCCAATGCCTGCATCTACAATTACAGGAACCCTAGACTGTTTTATAATTAAAGAAATATTAGTTTTATTTTGAATTCCTAAACCAGAGCCTATTGGAGAAGCGAGCGGCATAATTGCTGAAGCGCCACTGTCTTCTAATTTTTTTGCTAATAACGGGTCATCTGTACAGTAAACCATCACCTTGAAACCCTCTTTAACTAATATTTTTGTAGACTTAATAGTCTCGACCATGTCAGGATAGAGAGTTTTTTTATCTCCTAAGACTTCTAATTTAACTAGCTTCCACCCTCCCATTTCTCTAGCTAATCTAAGTGTCCTTAAAGCTTCCTCTGAGTTAAAGCATCCAGCTGTATTTGGTAAGAAAATTATTTTTTTAGGATTAAGATAATCTGTAAGAATAGGTTTTTTTTTATCTAATATATTAACCCTTCTTACAGCCACTGTAACCATGTCAGCTCCTGAAGCTTTAACGGCTTTTGCAGTTTCAGAAAAGCTTTTATATTTTCCCGTTCCTACTATTAGCCTTGATTTTAGTATTTTGCCTGCAACTTTAAATAAATCTTTTTTCAATTCACCCTCCTCCTATAAAAGTTACCACCTCTATTTTGTCATTATTTTTTAAAAATTTTTTTTTATAATTTGCTTTTTGGATAATTATTCCGTTGTACTCTATTGCAACTTTTTTTTTTGATAAATTATACTTCTTTAATAGGTCAAATATCGTATAGTTAGGTTTGATAACCACATTTTTTCCATTTAATTGTATTTTTGCCATATTTAAGTTATTCAATATCAAGAAATTTATGAATAAAATTATAATTCTTAATGGACCAAACCTCAACCTTTTAGGTGAAAGAGAAAAAAATCAATATGGAACCTTTACTTTAAAAGAAGTTGAAAATAACTGTAAAGAGTATTCAAATAATAACAATATAAACCTTACTTTTTTTCAATCAAATGTGGAAGGTGAATTAATTAATCAAATACAAAATTCAAGAAATAATCAAGATGGATTGATTATCAACGCTGGTGGTTATACTCATACATCTGTAGCTATTCATGATGCATTAAAAATACTTAAAATTCCAATTATTGAATTGCATATTTCCAACATTTATAATAGAGAAGAATTCAGACATAAATCTTTAATTAGTAAAGTAGCAAAAAGTGTTATTTGTGGCTTTGGAGAAGAGGGGTACTTAATGTCTTTACAAGCAATGAAAAAATTTTTGAAAAATGAAAATTGATAAAAAATTAATTAAAGAACTTGTAGATAACTTAAAAGAATTTGAGTTAACTGAATTAGAATATCAAGAAGGTCAGACAAAAATTAAAGTTTCAAAAGCATCTAAAGGAATAGAGCAATCAAAAACGAGTGCTGTCGTATCTCAAAATAAAGCTGTACTAAAATCTTCTGACGACAGTGATGGAATACGTGTAAAATCTCCAATTATAGGGACAGCTTATTTAGCTGCAGAACCCGGAGCAAAAAAATTTGTTGAAGTTGGAGATAAAATAAAAAAAGGTCAAACTGTGATGATTGTTGAAGCCATGAAAACTATGAACCATGTTCCATCTACATCTGATGGTGAAGTAAAAAAAATTTTGGTAGAAGATGGGCAGCCTGTAGAATTTGGTCAAACTTTAGTTATCCTTAAATAGATAAATGTTTAAGAAAGTTTTAATAGCTAACAGAGGTGAAATTGCTGTAAGAGTAATAAGAGCTTGTAAAGAATGGGGTATAGGAACTGTAGCAGTACACTCAGATGTAGACTCAGACTCAATGCATGTAAGATTGGCTGACGAGAGTGTGTGTATTGGTTCTCATCAACCTCAAAATAGTTATTTAAATATCTCCTCAATAATGTCGGCTGTTGACTTAACCGGAGCAGAAGCTATTCATCCTGGTTATGGATTTTTATCTGAAAATGCAAAATTTTCTGAAATTGTAAGTAAACATGGAATAAAATTTATTGGTCCAAGCGCTGATATAATTTCAAAAATGGGAGATAAAATTGAAGCAAAAAAAATTGCTAAAAAATTTGGTTTGCCAATAATTGAAGGTTCAGAAGGCGGCGTTAAGTCATTTAGTGAGGCAAAATCAATATGTAAAGAGATCGGATATCCAGTTTTAATTAAAGCTGCTGGAGGTGGGGGTGGAAAAGGAATGAAAATAGTAGAGGAAGAAAAAAATTTGGAAAATTTATTCCTTACTGCTAAGTCTGAGGCAAAGAAGTTTTTTAATAATGATGAATTGTATATTGAAAAATATTTTAAAAATCCTAGACACATTGAAGTTCAAGTAATGTCTGGAAAAAATAAAACTGTTCATCTTGGTGAAAGAGATTGTTCAGTTCAAAGAAGGCATCAAAAATTAATCGAAGAAACTCCTAGTCCTGTTTTAACCAATGATCAAAGAAAAAACCTCTTAGAAAAAACCGTAAAAATGGTTGAGCAATTGAACTATGAGGGCGCCGGAACAGTAGAATTTATATATGAAAATGGAAAATTTTATTTTTTAGAAATGAATACTAGGGTCCAAGTTGAACACCCTGTTACTGAAGTACAAACTGGAATTGATATAGTAAAAGAACAGTTATGGATTGCTTACACTGGCGATACTGCTCTAAAACAAAATGATATTATACCTAGAGGACATTCTATTGAATGTAGGATTAATGCTGAGAATCCTGCGTTAGATTTTCAACCGAGTCCTGGCATAATAAGCGTTTGTCATCAACCTTCTGGCTTTCGAACAAGGGTTGATGGTGCAATTTTTCAAGGTTGTAAGATTACACCGTACTACGACAGTTTAATCGCTAAAGTTATTTGTAAAGGAAGAAATAGGACTGAAGCAATACAAAGAACATTGAGATCGTTAGATGAATTTGTTCTTGAGGGAATAACTACAACGATTGATCTTCATAAAAAAATATTAAATCATAAAAAATTTATAAATTCTGATTTTGATACTAATTGGCTTGGTAAAGAAAAATTTTATTAGGCATTACTACAATTTAATAATTGCAGATCATAAATCGCATGATCGAATGGGGTTAAACTAGGATCTGAGGCAAAAGTCCAGCCGTTAAATATAAAAACTTGCTCGTTTTCATTTTTTGTTAAATCTTTTACTTGCATGTAGGCAATACTATCGGTTCTATTATTCACTTTAATCTTTCCACACTTTAAAATTTTTATAACTAAAGGACCAAATTTTTTATTTTCATTCAAATTAATAATTAATTCTGAAGATTTCGCAGTGATTTTATCAAGTCCTATCAATATTGCTTGTGATGGTTTTAGGTTTTGATTTTTTTTTTTTTCTTTAAGAGTAAGGTTTGATGAGGTATTTATATTATCTTCATCTAATTCTTCAAAACTTGGTTTGATTTCTTCTACATTTATCAAAGGGGAAGTTGTAATTTTTTCCTCTGCGAGTAAAAAATTAAAGATTGAAAAAATCAAAAAGATTATTAAGAAAATTTTATTTCCAAGTCTCATATTTTTTTTTTATAGCATTCTTTCTAATTTTTACTGGCTTAAAACTATTTTTTGTACCAGTTTGATTTTCTAAATGTTCTTTCTGCCAGTGGTGTTTTTTGTTCTTTTTATCAGGTATTATATCTATTGTATGATGCATCCATAAATACCAATCTGAGGTAATTTTTGTGGCTTCTATATTATTTGGATAAACTACCCATCTTTCATTGTTTTTACTTTTGTAATATTTGTTCCCAAATTCATCTGAGCCAACGAACTTTCCAAAAAAAAGAGTTTTTAAAAAAGTTCCAAATGTTAATTTGTTCCACCAAGTTAAAATCATAATTAAAATTTTAAATCCACACAATTCATAATTGTATCATTATGTAATAGACACCTTATACAATTAATATATATTTTATTAAAGAGATTCCATTAATTTTATGAAAAAATATATTGTTGAAACATACTACACTTGCACTTTTAAAACGGTACATACCTTAGGCAATTTAGATGATGCAGAATTATCTAAAATAGATAAAAGAACGGACGGTGAAGTTGAGGTTTTAGATGTAAAACTAAATAATAGAAAAACTAAGAAAATAAGTGGAAAAAAAGAAGATAAACTTGAGAAAAATCAATTAAGTAAATCCTTACCTGACACTATTACAAATAAAATTAAAAATTCTAGCGAGGGAAAAAAAGATATATCTGAAAACTTTAAATTAAAAAATAACGCAAGATTTAAAATGCCGGATAGAAGAAAAGGATATATTCAAAAAGCACAAATCGGGGATCATAAAGTTTATCTTCATACAGGTGAGTACGATGATGGAAAAATTGGTGAAATTTTTATCGACACCAATAAAGAGGGTGAGCTTGTAAAGGCTATGATGAATAATTTTGCAATAGCAATTTCATTAGGACTACAATACGGGGTTCCACTTGATGAATATGTAGACGCATTTATTGATACGAAATTTGAACCGTCAGGAAATGTAATAGGTAACGATAGAATTCTGAGCGCTTCATCTATTCTTGATTACGTTTTTAGAGAACTTGCTATATCATATTTAGGAAAAGAGGAATTGGCACACACACCTTCAATCGCAAGTACAAAAAATTTAACTACTGATAATAATGATGATAAATTTCTTAAAATAGTAAAAAATATAACTTCAAAAGGATTTATCAGAAGCAATTATGAAGAAAAGTTAGTAGATTTATCTGATGTAAGAATAAACCTTAAAACAAAAAACTAATTTTTTTCAATACTCTTTTTAATACCAAGTTCTTTTAGTTGATTATCATTCACGTCTGAGGGCGCTTGCATCATTAAATCTTGAGCATTTTGATTCATTGGAAAAAGTGTAACCTCTCTAATATTTTCTTTTCCAGCTAGCAACATTACGATTCTATCTATACCTGGGGCTATGCCTCCATGAGGTGGAGCTCCAAAACTAAAAGCATTAATCATTCCGCTAAATTTTTCCTCTAATTCTTTTTTATCATATCCAGCTATCGAAAATAATTTATACATTAACTCCGGTAAATGATTTCTTATGGCTCCAGATGATAGTTCTATACCATTACATACAATATCATATTGATAAGCTTTGATTTCTAATGGTTTTTCAAAATTTAATTCTTCAATTTTTCCTTGTGGCATTGAAAATGGATTATGACTAAATGTGATTTTTTTTAAATTGTCATCATATTCATACATTGGGTAGTCAACAATCCAGCAAAATGCAAATTCATCTTTATTTATAATTTCCAAGTCTGATGCTATTTTTTCTCTCGCTAATGATAAGATTTTTTCAATTTCTTTTTCTTTTCCGCATGCAAGAAAAATACTATCTCCTATTTCAGCATTACAATTGTTCATTATTTCTTTAAGGGCATCCTCGCTAAAAAATTTTCCAACTGGCCCTTTTCCACTAATCTCTTTACCTTGTTCTAAGGTAAAATAAGCTAAACCTGACGCCCCCTGATCTTTCGCCCATTTATCGATATTGTCAAAAAAACTTCTAGGTTTGTTTTTAGTATTTTTTGTAATTATAGCTCTAACTACTGATCCTGTCTTTACTAACTTTTTAAAAATATCAAATTTAACATCGTCTCTTTTGAAGATTTCAGTAATTTCTTGAATAATTAATGGGTTTCTAAGATCAGGTTTGTCAGTACCATATTTTTTCATAGCTTGTTCAAAAGGTATTCTAGGAAATTTTTCCTTAATTATTTTTTTTGATGAAAATTGTTTAAATAATTTTACCATTAATTTTTCTACTACATTAAAAATATCTTCTTGTTCAACAAAAGACATCTCTAAATCTAATTGATAAAATTCACCTGGGCTTCTGTCTGCTCTCGCATCTTCATCTCGAAAACATGGAGCAATTTGAAAATATTTATCGAAACCAGAAACCATT
>JBJLED010000032.1:0-25157 GCA_045566055.1 Candidatus Pelagibacter sp.
TAGCAACAGGTTCTTCTATATTTTTATTCGATGGGGCACCTGTATATCCAAAAATAGATGTTCTTTTAGAGTATTGTCAAAACAAGAAAATAAATCTTTTTGGAGTTAGCGCTAAATACATCGATCATTTAAAGAATGAAAAATATAATAGTAAAAATCTAGATCTAAGTTCAATAAAAATAATAACTTCAACAGGCTCTCCCTTAGCTGAGGAAAGCTTTAAGTATGTATATGATAATTTAAAGAAAGATGTTCATCTTGCTTCTATTGCAGGAGGAACAGATCTAGTCGGCTGTTTAGTTTTAGGAAATCTTTATTCAAATGTTTACATGGGAGAAATTCAAGGTCAAAGTCTTGGAATTGATGTAGATGTTTTTACTGATGAGGGAAAAAGTGTAAAAGATGGAGAAAAAGGAGAGCTAGTAGTTAAAAAACCTTTCCCGTCCATGCCTGTTAAGTTTTGGGGTGATGATGACGGGCAAAAATATCATAAAGCTTATTTTACCAGATTTAAAAAAATTTGGCATCATGGTGATTTTATTGAGCGAACTACCAACAATGGATTTATCATGCGTGGAAGATCTGATGCCACTCTCAATCCAGGAGGGGGTAAGAATAGGAACAGCAGAAATTTATCAGCAAGTTGAGAACATCGATTTTATTACAGAAGGATTAGTAGTGGGTCAAGATTATAATGACGACGTAAGAATTGTTTTATTTATAACAACAAAAAATGACGAAGAATTAGACGATGAAAAAATAAAAGCAGTTAAATCAAGAATTCGTAAAAACTGCTCTCCAAAACATGTTCCGTCAGTAATTATAAAAGTACCAGAAATTCCAAGGACAAAAAGTGGTAAAATAGTTGAACTTGCGGTTAGAAAAGTAATTCATGGTGAAACCATCAATAATAAAGAGGCAATAGCTAATCCAGAGAGTTTAAAATTTTTTGAAAATTTGCCACAGTTAAAATTGTAGCGCGTCATTTTCTAGAATCGATTTAGAGTAGGTATAAGGTTAATTTGGTAATAAGCTTAGCTCTAACCCCTGGAACTCCTATAAAGGAAGTTAAGGCTGAGTTTAAAGAATTCTAGAACAGTTTTTATGAAGCATAGAATGTAATTCAATTAATTTATCAAAATTTTTATTGTACCCTCCACCTAAAACACCACATAAAGGAGTATTTCTCGAGTAAAAGTTCTCAATTACTACTTGATCTCTTTTATTAATTCCATCGTCAGTAATTTTCAGTTTTCCCAAACGATCTTCAAAATGAATATCAACTCCAGCTATATAAAATACAAAATCATACTTATTTTTGTTTAGCTCCTTTAAATTTTTATGAAGAATATTTAAGTACTCCTCATCTTCCATATGATCTTTAAGTTCAATATCAATATCACTTTTTGATTTCTTTGCAGGATATTAGAAGCACAGTGCATACTAAATGTTAGAACGTCTTTATCATTTTTAAATATTTCTGAATTTCCATTACCTTGATGAACATCTAGATCTATTATAAGTATTTTTTTTTGCGTATCCTTTTTTCTTTAAGTAATTGGCTGCTACAGCTACATCATTAAAAACGCAATAACCAGCACCACAATCAAATGTAGCATGATGACTACCTCCAGCAGTATTACATGCAAGCTTAGAGTCAAGTGCTAGTTTACTTGCTAAAACTGTTCCGCCTGTTGCAACAAACGATCTTCGGACAACACTGTCATTAATAGGAAAGCCAATTTTTTTTTGAAGTTTTAGATCTAAAGTCTTATTTTTAATATGATTAATGTATTCTAGAGAATGAGATGATTTCATTGTTGTAATAGAGCATTCTTTAGGAATATGAAATTTTTTTACTATACCTTTTTTGATTAATTGTTCAGCTAGAGCGCCAAACTTTTGAATGGGGAATTTATTATCATCATTAATTTTAGCTATATAGTCAGGATGATTTACAATAGGCAGATCCATTAAAAAATAATTTATCTTTCAACACACATTGCAATGCCCATTCCACCACCGATACAAAGAGACGCTAAACCTTTTTTAACATCTCTTTTGATCATTTCATGAATTAGGAGTAACGAGAATTCTTGTTCCAGATGCACCAATTGGATGGCCTAAGGCAATCGCACCACCATTTACATTTACTTTTTCACTTGGAATAGAGAGTGTTTTAATCACAGCTAAACTCTGGGCAGCAAAAGCTTCGTTTATTTCAAATAAATCTACATCTTTGATTGTCCATCCAGCTAAATCTAAAGCTTTTTTTTGCTGAAGGTATTGGACCTGTTCCCATTAAAGCTGGATCAACTCCACAACTAGCCCAAGATTTTATTGATACTAATTTTTCTATATTTCTTTTTTCAGCTTCATCACTCGTCATAAGAGTAATAGCAGCTGCTCCATCATTGATTCCTGACGCATTTCCTGCTGTAACAGTGCCATTTTTTTTAAATACTGGTTTCAATCTGGAAAGCGTTTCTAGGTTAATACCCTCTCTCGGATGTTCATCTTTTTTGAAATTTAATTCGGCTTTTATTGATTTAATTTTTAAATTTATTATTTCATTTTTAAACTTACCTTCTTTTTGTGCTTTTAAAGCTTTTTCTTGAGAGTCGAGAGCAAATTTATCTTGTTGATCTCTTGTCACTTGAAATTTTTCCGCAACGTTTTCGGCAGTTATACCCATGTGATATCCATGAAATGCATCCCAAAGACCATCTTTAATCATTGTATCTATTAGTTCGGCATCCCCTAATTTTTTCCCTTCCCTTAAATGAATAGCATGAGGAGCTAGTGACATGTTCTCTTGCCCGCCGGCTACAACTATTTTAGAGTCACCTGATCTGATACTTTGATAACCTGAAGCTACCGATCTAATACCTGAACCACAAACTTGATTAACAACATATGCCGGCTTTTCTTTTGGAATTCCAGATTTAATCGAAGCTTGTCTTGCTGGATTTTGTCCAGTGCTCCCCAGTAAGAACTTGTCCCATAATAACTTCATCTATATCTGACTTCTTAATTTTCAATTCATCAACAACATTAGTAATAACAGCTGAGCCAAGTTCTGCTGCACTGATATTTTTTAATGATTTACCTAACGACCCTACAGCAGTTCTTTTTGCAGAGGTAATTAAAACATCTTTCATTAAGATTAACTTATATATTTAATATTTGTTTTCAATTAGATTTTCTTTTCGCATTAATCCAATTAAAATTCCTATTATAATAAACAAATACGTTGCGTTTCCAGTTGTAAAAAAGCTACCTGTGCTCTTTAATGGAAAAATTTCAACTAAAAACAAAAATATGAATGGAACGATTAATTTATTTTTATTCAGCGCAGATGTTAAGATGTACTTTTTTACTAAAGTTAAATGAATTATAATTAAAAAAGCTAAGGTTATTATAAAAAAGCCTATTATTCCTGTTTCAGTTAAAATTTCTAAGTAATAATTATGTGGGTGCATATTACAAATATATTTTGAATTTTTATCTATATTTGGTCTTTTGTGGCAGTAGTATGTAAAGTTTTTAATACCTCCGCCAATGTACTTGTGCATTCGCCAAGTATCATAAAAAGTTACAAATTGTTTTAAATACGGAGGCATAGAATTATTTTTAAAATCTCTATCTAATACAATAGCTGTCATTTGTGAAATCTGAGCATAGAATGCGGTAAAGTTGACTTTAACTTTTGAATTAAAACTTATTAAAATATAAAAAATTAAAATTGCAACAATTAAAGTTGGTAAAAAAAATTTTCTTGTTTGTTTATTAAAAATAATTATCAAGGATATCGCAAATAAAAAAAGTAATAGGGGCATTCTATTTCCAGACAGGATTATCGTTATGAAAAAAATTACAAATAAAATTGGTATTAAGTATTTAAGATATCTATTAAAATTTTGCTGATAAAATAACGGAATTAAAAAAAAACTAAAGATTGAGAATCTTTGTATATAGCCACCCGCTATTAATTCATCTCCAAATGGTCCAGAAAGATTATTTTTTATACCTTTAAAACCAAAAATATCTTCTCCATTTATAGATTGGTAAATAATATCAAAGCTTACAAACAATGTTCCAAAAAAACATGTAAAGAAAAACAATTTGAGATTTAAAATATTTTTTTCTATCAGATACCTTAGAACAATATATAAAAGTATATATTTTAAAAAAAAAAGGGATTTTACTATGGTTGCAAAATAATATCCTTTCCAGGGTATCTTATTTGAATAAAAATAAAAATCATTGATTGATCCAGTTATCAATATTAAGAAAAAAAATAAAAAGAGTAATTTATCTAAAAAAAAATAATTTACTTTGAATAGGTCTCGACCAAAATAAATTATAGAAGAAAATATAATTAAAAGTATATTGATATTTATCAACATATTGCCAGCAATAAAACTTATTGGAACCAATCCAAGCAAAATGTTAAAAAAATTGTTTTTTGATACGTACATTATTTTCAAATTATGTTATTTATAATATTAAGTAAAATTTTAAATACAATCATAACTGCGCCTGTAGCTCAACTGGATAGAGCGCTTGGCTACGGACCAGGAGGTTCTGGGTTCAAATCCTAGCAGGCGCACCAAAAATATTTGATTTTTTTTTAAAAACTTATAAGTTGTAAAAATGAAATTATTAAGTTTATCGTTAAAAAATTCAGTAATCATATTTTTTTTAATAACGATAGTTATATTATTAGTTTTAACTTTCATCTTATAAATAAGCAATAAACAAAAGAACCAAGCCCAAGCACACTCTATAATAAGCAAAAATATTTAAATTAAATTTTTCTATATATTTTAAAAAATATTTTATTGTTAAAAATGAAAAAATAAATGAAATTATGATTGATATTAAATTTAATTTTGTAAATTCAAAATTTTCTAAAAAAATTAAATTTTTTAAACCAAAAATTGATACTGCACCTAGAATTGGTATTGAAATAAGGAAAGAGATTTTTGCTGCATCGGTCCTTTTAAATTTTAATAACCTAGCCGCAGTAATCGCAATCCCTGATCTACTTACACCTGGAATCAAAGATAAAATTTGCATAATTCCTATAAAAAAAACAGATTTCATATTTAAATTATTTTGTAAACTTTTCTCAATTTTAAATTTATCACTAATATAAAGCAGAATTCCAAATAACGTTGTAGTCCATGCTATTGTTTCCAGATTTCTTATTTTGTTAATTAAGTTAGTTTCGACAAGAAAAAACCCCACTATCATTACTGGAAGTGAGGATATAAGAATTTTTAGAAAAATAATTTTATTTTTAAAATAATTTTTTATGTCTTTATAAAAGTAAATAACTACTGCAATAAAGGAACCAATATGAAGACTAATATCTATAGAAAGACTTTGGTTTTCGAATTCAAGATAATCAGACATTAAAATTAAATGAGAAGAGGAACTAATAGGTAGAAATTCTGTAATTCCTTGAACTAAAGATAAAATAAATATTTCAATCACTTGTTAAAATTAAAATTAAAGGTTGTTTTTTTATTGGCAATCTTAAATGCATAGCAGGTATGCAGAAAAAGACATTATTTTTTTGGGATTTTTACAATATAGGTCATTATTATTGACCATTAAATACTATCATTAAATAAAAACATAACTAATTTACACAATCATGAAAAAAAAAATGCTTCAGTTTGTAGATCTTAAACAGGAAACTCCTGAAAAAAGGGTTACTGATAAAAGAAAAGGTGATTTTAACGAAATATATAAAGATTACATAACAAATAAAGCAACTGAACAGTCAAGCAGGTGTTCTCAATGTGGAGTTCCCTTTTGCCAAATTCATTGTCCTTTAAGCAACAATATTCCTGATTGGTTAAAATTAACTGCAGAAGGACGTCTCAAAGAAGCATATGAAGTATCGCAAAGCACAAATAATATGCCCGAGGTGTGTGGGAGAATATGTCCTCAAGACAGGCTCTGCGAAGGGAATTGTGTTATAGAACAATCAGGTCATGGAACTGTAACAATAGGTTCTATAGAAAAATATATAACAGATACTGCTTGGGATAAAGGATGGGTAAAACCTTTTAAAGTTAAAAGAGAATTAAAACAGTCAGTTGGAATTATAGGTGCAGGCCCTGCAGGAATGGCTTGTGCGGAAGAACTTCGAAAATCAGGTTATCAAGTAACAATTTATGACAGATATGATCGGCCAGGCGGTCTATTAATTTACGGTATCCCAAACTTCAAATTAGAAAAATTTGTTGTTGAGAGAAGAACAAAGTTGCTTGAAGAATCCGGAATTAAATTTGTTCAAAACTTTGAGGTTGGAAAAGATAAAACTTTGTATGAACTTAAAGAAACACACGATGCAATACTAATTGCAACAGGAGTTTATAAAGCTAGAGAAATAGATATACCTGTTCATAATCTTCAAAACATTTTTCCTGCAATGGATTTTTTAACCGCATCAAACAGAAAAGGCTTAGGAGACAAAGTTAAATTATTTGATGATGGCACATTAAATGCGGAAGGAAAAAATGTTGTTGTAATAGGCGGGGGAGATACTGCTATGGACTGTGTGAGAACATCAATAAGGCAAAAGGCAAAATCAGTTAAATGTTTATATAGGCGTGATAGAGAAAATATGCCAGGTTCAGCGAGAGAAGTAGGAAATGCAATTGAAGAAGGAGTAGAATTTGTATGGTTATCAAGCCCAAAAAGTTTTATTGGAACTAACAAAGTTGAAGCAGTTGAAGTCAACAAAATGAAATTAGGTGAACCTGATTCATCAGGCAGGAGAAGACCTGAAATTGATGATGGTTCTGAATATAAGATTCCAGCCGATCTTGTGATTAAATCTCTAGGATTTGATCCAGAAAATCTTCCTCAATTATTTAACGCTAAAGAATTAGTGGTTTCGCAATGGGGGACTTTAAAAATTGACTTGAAATCAATGCAAACTAATTTAGATGGAATTTTTGCAGCAGGAGACATTGTAAGAGGAGCTTCACTTGTTGTTTGGGCGATCAGAGATGGTCGAGACGCCGCTGTACAAATTGAAAAATATTTACAATCAAAAGAAAATAAAAATAAATCGGTAGTCGCGGCATAACTCTAATGAAAAATTATAAAAAAAATAAAAAAATTTTAGAAAAAAGTTTTAATTACTCACCAGAAATGGAACATGATGCTTGTGGTGTCGGATTGATTGCATCTACGAATGGAAAAAAATCTAGAAAAATTATTGATTATGGTATCGAGGCATTAAAAGCTATTTGGCACAGAGGCGCTGTGGATGCAGATGGAAAATCAGGTGATGGCGCAGGAATACAAATTGAAATAGCACCAGACTTTTTTAAAGAAAAAATTTTATCAACTGGGCACACACTTGATGAAAAAAAAAGAATTTGTGTAGGAATGGTTTTTCTGCCTAGAACAGATTACTCCGAACAAGAAAAATGTAGAGAAATTATAGAGTCTGCATTATTAGCAGAAAATTATTACATTTACGGTTGGAGACAAGTTCCAATTAATCCTAACGTGTTAGGTAAAACAGCTGACCAAAACCGTCCAGAAATTGCTCAAGTAATGTTTAAAAAAAATGAGACACTACAAACCAATGATCTCGAAAGAGATTTATTCGAAACAAGAAAAAAAATTGAAAAAATTGCGAGAGATAAACAAATAAAAGATTTTTACATATGTTCTTTTAGTTCAAGATCTATTGTTTATAAAGGTATGTTCCTAGCTGAAATGTTATCTGAGTTTTATCCAGATCTTAATGATAAAAAGTTAACTTCCAGATTTGCAATTTTTCATCAAAGATATTCAACAAACACCTTTCCTAGTTGGGATTTAGCCCAACCTTTTAGAACTTTGGCGCATAATGGCGAGATTAATACAGTTAAAGGAAATATAAACTGGATGAAAATTCACGAGCAAGACATGTCAAGTCCACTTTTTAAAGATGTGAAAAATTTGAAACCAGTAATTAGAAGCTCTTCGGATTCGGGGGCACTTGATAACGTTTTTGAACTTTTAACGCATTCAGGAAAGTTAGCACCTTTAATTAAATTGATGATGATACCTGACTCATGGTCGAAAAGAAGTAAAACAGTTCCAAAAAATCATCAAGACTTATTTAATTTTCTAAACAGTACGATAGAACCATGGGATGGTCCAGCAGCCATTTGTGCAACGGATGCCAAGTGGGTTTTAGCCTCTTCTGATAGAAACGGATTAAGACCTCTTAGATACACAATCACCTCTGAGGATTTATTTTTTGCTGGATCAGAAACTGGGATGATTAATATTCCCGAGGAAAAGATTATTGAGAAGGGAAAACTTGGCCCAGGACAAATAATTGCCATTGACTTAAAAAAAGGAAAATTATTTAAAGATAAAGAATTAAAAGATCTTTTGGCTAAAGATTATAAAAAATATAATAAACAAATTATAGATTTAGAGAGAAAAATTTCGCCTGAAGGTGAAAAGCCAAATTTTTTAAACGAAGACTTAAGAAAAAGACAATACTTGTCAGGATTGAGCATAGAGGATTTAGAGCTGATACTCCATCCAATGGCTGAGGAAGGAAAAGAAGCATCTGGTTCAATGGGTGACGATACTCCCGTTGCAGTCTTGTCAAGTCATTTTAGACCTGTTTCACATTATTTTAGACAAAACTTTAGCCAAGTTACAAATCCGCCAATAGACTCTCTTAGGGAAAATAAAGTTATGAGTCTTAAGACAAGATTCGGAAACCTTGGAAACATTTTGGATTTTGACAATTTAACTGAGGAAAATATTTATGTATTAGATAGTCCTATACTCACAAACTCGCAGTTCAAAAAATTTAAGAAATTTTTTTCAAAAAAGGTAAAAGTAATTGATTGCACTTTTGATATTGACGGATCTCTCAAAGAAAGAATTGAGTTAATAAGAGAAGAGGCGGAGACAGCTGTTAGAGAGGGAAACACTAGTTTAGTATTATCAGATAAAAATATTTCAAATCAAAAAGCAAGTATACCAAGTATATTAACTGTTGGAGCAGTACATTCCCACTTAGTGAAACATGGTTTGAGAGGTTACTGTTCTCTTAATGTGGAATGTTCAGATGCTATGGATACGCACTCTTTTGCTATTTTAATCGGCGTTGGTGCAACAACAGTAAATCCATATCTTGCAATAGATAGCATTTATCAAAGATTTGAAAAAAAATTATTCGGTAAATCTGATTTTGAAACATGTGTAAGTAGATTTAAAAAATCAATTGACGCCGGTCTTTTAAAAATTATGTCTAAGATGGGAATATCAGTGATTAGCTCTTACAGAGGCGGATGTAATTTTGAAGCAGTAGGTTTGAGTAGAGCAATTGTTTCAGATTATTTTCCAGGTATGTCTTCAAGAATTTCAGGAATCGGCATAATTGGAATAGAGAAAAAGATTAGAGAACTTCATCAAAAATTTAATGCAAAAAACGTTTTCACTTTACCTATTGGAGGGTTGTATAGATATAGGAAAAGTGGGGAAGATCACCAATATCAAGGAAAACTTATTCATTTATTGCAAAACGCTGTCGGTAGTGGCTCATATGAATTATACAAAAAGTATTCAGCTGGAATTCATAATTTGCCTCCAATTAATATAAGAGATTTACTAGAATTTAAAAAGTTGAGAAAATCTATCAGTATAAATGAGGTAGAGCCAATCGAAGAAATTTTGAAACGATTTGGTAGTGGAAGCATGTCACACGGTGCATTATCAGCTGAGGCTCACGAAACTTTAGCAATGGGAATGAATAGAATAAAGGGCGCCTCTTGCAGCGGGGAAGGCGGTGAGGATGCTAAAAGGTTTAAAACACTACCTAATGGAGATAGCGCAAACTCAAGAGTAAAACAAATTGCATCTGCAAGATTTGGTGTGACTGTTGATTATTTAAATAATGCTAATGAAATAGAAATAAAGATTGCTCAAGGCGCAAAACCAGGTGAAGGTGGACAGCTTCCAGGTTTTAAAGTTACAAAAGAGATAGCGCGATTAAGACATTCGACGCCAGGCGTTACTTTAATTTCACCTCCGCCACATCACGACATTTATTCCATTGAGGACTTGGCACAACTAATTTATGATTTAAAACAAATTAACCCAGGAGCCAGGGTTGGAGTTAAGCTAGTTGCATCAACTGGTATCGGAACGATAGCTGCAGGAGTTGCTAAGGCTAAAGCAGATATCATTTTAATCTCAGGGCACTCAGGTGGTACTGGCGCGAGTCCGCAAACTAGCATTAAATACGCTGGCATCCCTTGGGAAATGGGTTTAACAGAAGCAAACCAAATTCTTACATTAAATAATTTAAGACATAACGTTACTTTAAGAACGGACGGTGGATTAAAAACCGGAAGAGATATTGTTATGGCTGCAATGATGGGAGCAGAAGAATATGGAATGGGAACATCGTCATTAGTTGCTATGGGATGTATTATGGTAAGACAATGTCATTCAAATACATGTCCGGTAGGAGTTTGTAGTCAAGATGAAGCTTTGCGTGAAAAATTTACTGGCACTCCAGAAAAAGTTGTAAATTTATTTAAGTTTGCTGCTACTGAAGTGAGAGAAATTCTTGCTTCTCTTGGATTTAAGTCAATTAACGAAATTATTGGAAGAACAGATTTATTAACTCAAGTAAACAAAGGAGCATCAAACTTAGATGATTTAGATTTAAATCCATTATTAGTCCAAGCAGATCCAGGTGAAAACCCAAGATACTGTAAAGATAAACATATTAATGAAGTACCTGATACTCTTGATGAAAAAATTTGGTCTGAGATAAAAGATAAGATTGAAGCAGATTCAGAAAACAAATTTAATTACGAGATAGAAAACACATCAAGATCAGTAGGAACAAGATTATCTCATTATATATATAAAAAGTTTGGAAACAATAAATTAGAGGAAAATACAATTCATATTAAACTAGAGGGTTCGGCAGGACAATCTCTGGGTGCTTTTTTAACTAAAGGGATTAAACTTACTGTTGAAGGAGACTGTAATGATTATGTGGGTAAAGGATTGTCAGGAGGAACTATTGTTGTGTATCCATCCTCAAAAAGTTCATTAGTTTCTAATGAAAATACAATAATTGGAAATACTGTTCTTTACGGAGCAACTTCAGGAAAATTGTTTGCATCTGGACAAGCGGGGGAGAGATTTGCAGTTAGAAACTCTGGAAGCTTTTCGATAGTTGAAGGGTGTGGAGCTCATGGATGTGAGTACATGACTGGCGGGACAGCCATTATATTAGGCGATGTAGGAGATAATTTTGGGGCAGGAATGACAGGCGGTATGGCTTTTGTCTACGATGAAAAAAATACTTTTGAAAATTTCGCGAATCCAGCCTCAATAATTTGGCAAGAAGTTGAAACAGATTATTGGAAGAAGTTTTTGAAAGAAAGTTTAAACACTTTTGTCAAAGAAACAAATTCAAAAATTGCTCAGAAAATATTAAATGGTTTTGAAAACGAACTTAAAAAATTCAAACAAATTTGCCCTATAGAAATGTTAGATAAATTAGAAAATCCGATTAGTTCGAAGTCTTCTGTTAAGAAGGCTAGTTAAATGAATACAAAAAACATTATTTGTTTTGGCTTTGGCCAAGTGGCAAAAAACTTCATTAAAAAACTAAAAGACCAAGGAGTCAACTTTAAATTAACGACTACATCACGAGAAGAGTCTAAGACTAAAGAATTTGAAAATATAAATTATGAAAGTTTTCAATTTACAGAGGAAGGTTTTGATAAAAATTTTATATCAAGATTTGAGCAAGCAGATCATATTCTACTATCTATAGCTCCGATTAATGGAACTGATATTGTTATAAAAAACCTGAAAGATTATTTTAAGTCAAGCAAATTTAAATGGGTAACGTATCTTTCAGCAACAAGTGTTTACGGAAACCATAATGGAGAGTGGGTAGATGAAAATAGTGAAACCAAACCAACCTCTCCAAATGGTATTGAGAGACTTAAAGTAGAAAAAGAATGGATGCAGCTAGCGAGTAAATTTGATTTACCATTTCAAATTTTTAGATTGTCAGGAATTTATTCTAACCAATTTAATATTTTAAAGAGGTTAAAATCAGGAGAAGCTAAGATAATAAATAAAAAAAATCATTATTTTTCACGTATTCACGTGGAAGATATTGCAAATGTTTTATCTATTTCTTTAAATAAGTTTAAGAAAAAAGAAATTTATAATATTTCAGATAATCAGCCGGCATCAGCAGAAGAAGTCGCCATGTACGGAGTAAAACTATTAGGAATGAATAAACCCAAAGCTATAGAAATAAATGAGATAGAAAATGAAATGTTAAAAAATTTTTATAAGGACTCAAAAAAAGTAGATAATAAAAAAATGAAAGAATTTTTTAGCCTTAAATTAAAATATCCAACTTATGTTGAAGGATTAAATTATATCTTTAACAATAATATTTAATTCTCTAATAATTTTTTTTAGAGGTACTTGATTTGATAAGCTGTGATCTCCATTTTTAATCACTATTAACTTCTTTTGTGCAAATGGAAATATAGAAAGGGATTTTTTTGAAAAAGATACCGGCACAACCTCATCTTTACCACCATGAATCATCGTTACTTTAATTTTTGATCTTATTTTTTTAGATATTATTTTATTTTTTCTTCCATCTTTTATTAATTGAAGCGTTATCGGGTATTCATTTAATTTATTTTTAAAACTTGATCGACCATGTTTTATTGTAATTATACCTTTTGTTTTAATTTCCCTTTTCATTTTTTGTGTAAATTTTTTCCACATCAATCTTTCAAGAAATTCAGGCGCAGAGCCAATACCCACAAAACCAAAAATTTGTTTTTTAAAATATTTAAATTGATTTAGAGAAATCCAGGCACCCATGCTTGAACCAACGAGTACAAATTTATTTTTTTTTACAATTTTTTTTATTGAAAATTTAGCGTCGTTAGTCCACCTGGTTATATTTCCTTTTGTAAATTTACCTGATGATTTACCGTGCCCAGAATACTCGATAGCTAAAAAACCTAACTTATTTTTAATAGCATATTTTTTAAAAGCTTGTGGTTTTTTTCCATCAATATCAGACATAAAGCCAGGAAGAAAAACTATATAAAGATTATTTTTATAATAATTGTCTATAAATCTAAGTTTTTTTGTCTTTGAAATTTTTAAATATTTGAATTTTTTCATATAAGAATATTTAAGTGCTATTATATAACAAATAACATGACTACTAAATTAAATGTTCTCCAAGTTATACCAAAGCTAGGCTATGGTGGAGCCGAAACAGGCTGTTATGATATTGCTCACTTTCTCTCAGAAAATGACTGTGGTTCATTTTTAGTTACCTCTGGTGGAGAATTACTTAAATATGTAAAAAAAGATAAAGTAAAATTATTCAGGCTTCCTGTTCACTCAAAAAATCCATTGCTTATCATATTCAATACTTTTGTATTAATTCTTTATATTATATTTTTTAAAATAAATATCATACATGCGAGAAGTAGAGCGCCTGCGTGGTCTTGTTATTTTGCATCTTTAATTACAAGAAGAGTTTTTGTAACAACATTTCATGGTACCTATAATTTTAAAAGTAAGTTAAAAAAGTTTTATAATAGTATTATGTTAAGAGCCAAACTAACAATTGCAGGATCAAACTTTATTTTTAGCCATATCAATGAAAATTACAGCGAATATCTAAATAAAGAAAAAAAACTTAGGGTAATTTTTAGAGGGATAAATGTTGATTACTTTAATCCTAAAAATATATCAGCCCTTAAACAAGAAAAACTTAAACAAGAGTGGGGTCTTTCCTCAAGTAAATTTACTATACTTTTACCAGGCAGGCTTACTTATTGGAAAGGACAAGAAAAGTTTATTGAGTCATTAAATATATTAATTGAAGACTATAACCTTACTAACTTTCAAGCAGTTATGCTAGGATCCGATCAAGGAAGAAAAGTTTATTCGAAAAAATTAATTAATCTTGTTCAAAGATACAGCTTGAATAAAAAAGTTAAATTTATCCAACATTGTAAAGAGATGCCATTAGCTTATTCTTTGGCTGATGTAGTAGTTTCTACCTCAGTAGAGCCCGAAGCATTCGGCAGAGTTTCAGTAGAATCTCAATCCATGGGTAAACCAATTATTGCCAGTAACATTGGTGGTTCAAAAGAGACAGTTATTAATAAAAAAACCGGCTTTTTATATCAGTACGATGACCCTAGAGAGCTTGCTAAAATTTTAAATACTGTTATTCAATTATCACCAGATGAATTAAGATCTATAGGGAATGAGGGCAGAAAAAATATCACAAAAAAATTTGATGTTGAAACAATGTGTCAATCTAATTTAAAAGAATATAAAAGATTAATTAAAAATTAATGCCGCAAATTCAATTATTAGACGGAAAAAAAATAGATTTCGAAAAGTCCATTACTGGTTTTGACTTAACAAAAAAAATTAGTAAGTCACTTGAAAAAATAGCGTTAATAATGGAAGTCGATGGTAATCTAAAAGATCTAAGTCATCAGATCACTGAAGATGCTAAGGTAAGAATTATTACTCCTAAAGACAAAGAGGGTTTAGAAGTCATTAGGCATGATGCTGCTCATATCTTAGCAATGGCGGTTCAAGAACTATATCCAGGCACTCAAGTAACAATTGGTCCAGTAATAGAAAATGGTTTTTATTATGATTTTTCAAGAAAAGAACCATTCACTGAAGAGGATTTAAAAAAAATTGAAAAAAAAATGGGTGAGATAGTTGACCGTGA
The DNA here is from genome assembly GCA_045566055.1 of Candidatus Pelagibacter sp. Taxonomy (GTDB): domain Bacteria; phylum Pseudomonadota; class Alphaproteobacteria; order Pelagibacterales; family Pelagibacteraceae; genus Pelagilacustribacter. The sequence goes on from JBJLED010000032.1 coordinate 14,822, forward strand.
TGAAAAAACTTATAGGGAAGTTTGGAAAAGAAATGACGCGGTTAAACATTTTTTAAAGATTGGTGAAAAATATAAAGCAGAAATTATTGAAAGCATTCCCTCCGGAGAAGATGTATCTATTTATCATCACGGCAAGTGGCACGATCTATGTAGAGGACCCCACTTAGCTTCAACTGGAAAAATAGGTAAAGCTTTTAAATTAACTAAAGTATCTGGAGCATATTGGAGAGGAGACTCCAACAACGAAATGCTTCAAAGAATTTATGGCACTTGCTGGGCTACAAAAAAAGAGCTAGATGATTATCTTCACCGTTTGGAGGAAGCTGAAAAAAGAGATCACCGAAAGTTAGGAAGAGAAATGGACCTTTTTCATTTTAGAGAAGAAAGTCCAGGAGCAGTTTTTTGGCATGAAAAAGGCTGGTTACTATTTCAAAGGCTTGTAGAATATATGCGAGCAAAACAAAGACTTGCTGGATATAAAGAGATTAATACACCTGAGTTACTTGACAAAACTCTTTGGGAAAAATCTGGTCATTGGGATAAGTTTGGAGAGCACATGTTTACATCTGAAACACCTGATGAAAAAACTTTTGCAGTTAAGCCTATGAACTGCCCTGGATGTGTTCAGGTGTTTAATCAAGGCTTAAAGAGCTATAGAGATTTACCATTAAAATTGTCTGAGTTTGGCAAAGTACATAGGTACGAACCCTCTGGTGCATTGCATGGATTACTAAGAGTAAGAGCTTTTACACAAGATGACGCACATATTTTCTGTACTGAAGATCAAATTACACAAGAGTCCTTATCAGTAACAAATTTGATTTTAGAAATTTATAAAGATTTAGGTTTTGAAAATGTAATTTTAAAATATTCTGATAGACCTGAAAAAAGAGTTGGTGATGATAGCGTGTGGGATAAATCTGAAGCAGCACTTTTGTCTGCAATTAAGCAATCAAAACTTGAGTATACAATCAATAAGGGAGAGGGAGCTTTTTATGGTCCTAAAATTGAATTTGTTTTAAGAGATGCTATTGGAAGAGACTGGCAATGTGGAACTTTACAAGTGGATTTAAATTTACCTAATAGATTAGGCGCATCTTATGTAGCAAAAGATGGTAATAAAAAAGTACCAGTTATGTTGCATCGCGCACTATTTGGATCTTTAGAAAGATTTATAGGAATTTTAATTGAAAATTATGCCGGCAAATTACCTTTTTGGCTGTCACCGGCACAAGCAGTTGTGTGTCCTATAGCCGAAGAGAACAATGACTATGTAAAAAAGTTATTTGAAGATTTATTTAAAGAAGGTATAAAATGTGAAATGGATTTAAGAAATGAGAAAATAAATTATAAAGTTAGAGAACATTCTCTAGCAAAAATCCCATTTATTATTGTTTGTGGAAAAAAAGAAGTTGCAGAAAACACAGTTACAGTTAGAAAGTTAGGTTCTGATAAACAAGAAATAATGAAAAGAGAAGATTTAATAAAAAATATGCTTGCCTCAAATAAGTTGCCTTTAAATTAAGTGTCAAACTTTAAACCTAATTATTTTCAGAGAAGAAGTAAACCTCAAGGACCTAAAGCTAATGAGCGAATAAGAGCTCTAGACGTTCAAGTAATCGGAAGCGATGGCGGAAACTTAGGTACTATGCCTTTAAAAAAAGCAATTGAACTAGCAAAACAAGAAGGACTTGATTTAATTGAAATTTCTCCAAACGCAACCCCTCCCGTGTGTAAAATTATGGATATGGGTAAATACAAATATGATTTACAAAAAAAAGCTAATCAAGCAAAGAAGAAACAAAAAACTGTTTCTCTAAAAGAAATAAAATTAAGACCCGGTACAGAGACTCACGATTATAACTTCAAAATTAAAAACGCAAAAAAATTTATTACAAAAGGAAATAAAGTAAAATTTACCGTTAAATTTAAAGGTAGAGAAATGCAACATACTGAGCTTGGCAAAGACCTGATGAATAAGATTATAGAAGAGACGAAAGATGTTGCCAAAGTTGAAAGCAAGCCAAAATTTGAAGGCCGTCAGATGGTAATGATAATTCAACCTCTGTAAATCGCCAATAATAGCATCTTGTAAAGATATATTAATGCCTATATAAGTCCGAAATATTTTATGCCAAAACTCAAAACAAAAAGCTCTGCAAAAAAAAGATTTAGATTTACCGCTTCAGGCAAGATCAAGATGCCCCAAGCTGGTAAAAGACATGGTATGATTAAAAGAACAAATTCACAAATTAGAAAACAAAGAGGCACTACCATTATGACAAAGCAAGATTCTAAAATTGTCAAATCGTATATGCCATATAACTTAAGAGGATAATATGGCTAGAACAAAACGAGGTGTTGTTAGTAGAGCAAAACATAATAAAGTTTTAAAATCTGTAAAAGGTCAAAGGGGCCGAAGAAAAAATACTATTCGTATTGCGCGTCAAGCGATGGAAAAAGCAATGCAATATGCTTACAGAGATAGAAAGGCTAAAAAAAGAGAGTTTAGATCTTTGTGGATACAAAGAATAAATGCCGGAGTAAGAGCTGAAGGTTTGACCTATGCAAAATTTATCAATGGTTTGGCTAAATCCAAAATTAAGTTAGATAGAAAAGTTCTAGCAGAGCTTGCTTACAATAATCCTGAAGTCTTCAAATCAGTAGTAAAAAAGGTTCAATCCTCCCTAGCTTAAAAGGGTCTTTGATTTAATCTCAACTTAATATAAAAAATCAATTACCTAATGAGTGATTTAGATAAAATAAGTTCAATATTTAATGCAAAGATTGACTCTGTTAAAACTAAAGAAGATCTTCAAAATATAAAGACAGAATTTTTTGGAAAAAACGGTCAAATCACTCAACAGTTCAAATCTCTAGGATCTTTAGAACCTGAGAAAAGAAAAGAGTTTGCCTCAAATTTAAATAAAATCAAAGACGATTTAAACAATCAGTTGGAGCAAAAAAATATTGAAATCGAAACAATTGAAATAAATGAAAAACTTAAAAATGAAAAAGTTGATGTTACTTTGCCAATTAGACCTGAACGTCAAGGAAAAATTCATCCAGTTTCTCAAGTTATAGATGAAATATCATCTATCTTTTCAGAAATAGGTTTTTCAGTGGCTGAAGGTCCTGACGTTGAGACTGAATATAATAATTTTACAGCATTAAATACACCGGAAGAGCATCCTGCTAGAGACATGCATGACACTTTTTATTTAGAAGAAAATAAAAAATTGCTGTTAAGAACACATACCTCGCCAGTTCAAATAAGAACGATGTTATCAAGTAAACCACCATTTAAAATAATAGTTCCAGGTAGGACTTATAGATGTGACAGTGATCAAACTCATGCTCCAATGTTTCATCAACTTGAAGGCTTACACATAGATAAAGGTATCACAATGGGTCACCTTAAAGGATGCTTAGATTATTTTATAAAAGAGTTTTTTGAAGTCAAAAATGTAAAAATGAGATTTAGACCAAGTCATTTTCCTTTTACCGAGCCATCAGCGGAGGTTGATATTGGATATAAAATTGAAAAAGGAAAAATTGTTATTGGTGAAGGGGATAAATGGTTAGAAGTTTTAGGATGTGGGATGGTTCATCCTAATGTTTTAAAAAATGTAAAAATAGATACAAAAAAATATCAAGGATTTGCTTTTGGAATAGGTATTGATCGTTTAGCAATGTTAAAATATGGAATTAATGATCTAAGAGCTTTCTTTGAGGCAGATTATAGATGGCTTAGTCATTTTGGCTTTGATCCATCAGATGTTCCAACTAATTATAGAGGGTTGAGTAAATGATCATTACAATCCCTTGGCTAAAAGACCATCTTAAAACAGCAGCTAAAGAAAAAGAGATTATTGATTGTCTTACTAATATCGGACTTGAAGTCGAAGGTATAAAGGAAAACTCTGGAGGGATGGGTAAATTTAAAATTGCAAAAGTTTTAAAAGCAGAAAAACATCCTAATGCTGATAAGTTAAAAGTTTGTGACGTTACTATCGGCGGGAAAGAGATTTTAAAAGTTGTATGTGGAGCTCCAAATGCCAGAGAAGGTCTAATTACAATTTATGCTCCTCCTGGAGCCATAATACCTAAAACTAATTTTGAATTAAAGGTAGCTAAAATAAGAGGCGTTGAGTCGAAAGGGATGCTTTGCTCCGAAAGTGAACTTAATTTATCTAAGGAAAGTGAAGGGATTATTGAACTTAAAAATAAAGAGAAAGAGATAGGAAAAAGCTATTTTAAAAGTAGCTCTCAAAAAGCTATCGATATTTCTATAACCCCTAATCGAGCTGATTGTTTAGGTGTTAGAGGGATTGCAAGAGATCTTTCATCTGCAGGAGTTGGAAAATTAATACCTACTAATAGAAAGAAAATTAAACAAAATACAAAACACCAAATTAAAACATCAATTACAAAAGAAAAGAATCAAGGGTGCAATATCTTTGGAAGCTGTTACATTAAAAACATTACTAATAAAGAAAGTCCTGAATGGCTTAAAAATAAATTAATCGCACTGGGTCTTAAACCTATCTCTGCTGTAGTTGATATAACTAACTATGTAATGTTTGACCTTAACAGACCATTGCATGCTTATGATGCAGATAAAATCAACAAAGAAATTATAGTTAGAAACGCCAAAGAAGGCGAGATGTTTGAGGCATTAGATAATAAAAAATATAAATTAAAAAAAGACATGTGTGTCATCTCTGATAAATCTGGCGTTCTTGGGTTAGGCGGAATTATTGGAGGAACATCTACCTCTACCGAATTAGATACGAAAAATATACTTTTAGAAGCTGCTTATTTCAGCCCATCTTCAATAAGAAAAACAGCTAGGATACTTAATATAAATACAGATGCTAAGTACAGATTTGAAAGAGGAATTGACCCCAATTCTATTCAAGAGGGATTGGAGCTTGCAACTGAACTAATTTTAAAAATTTGCGGAGGGGAAGCTAGTAAGTTTCAAATTACTGGAAAGATGAACCAAAAAAATAAGATAATTAACTTTCAAGTGAAAAAATTTGAAAAACTAATTGGCATTTCAATCACCGCTAATGAAATTGATAAAATTTTATCCTCTTTAGGTTTTAAATGTAAAAAAAATCAAAAAGCTATAAAAGTAGAGGTGCCAAGCTGGAGGCCAGATGTGAGTTTGGATGAGGATTTGATTGAGGAGTTAATTCGGATCAAAGGATTCAATAATATAAAATTAATCAAACCAAGTAAAAACAGAACCCAAGATACTCTCAACTTTAAGCAAAAACTTTTCCATTTGTCACAGAGATCCTTGGCATCAAAAGGCTATATGGAAATAGTTACGTGGTCTTTCACAGATTCAAAAATTGATAAACAATTTTCTAAAGGTGAAAAAGAAATTCCAATATACAATCCAATTTCGTCTGATCTTGATGTTCTAAGACGTTCAATTTTTTCTAATTTAGCTATTTACCTTAAAAAAAATCAAGATAGAGGATACGAAGACTTATCCTTATTTGAAATTGGCCCAACATTCTTTGGAAAAAATCCAGGTGAGCAACAGATTGTTATTGGTGGTTTAAAATCTGGGAAAATAAACAGAAAAAGCTGGCTAGACAAGGAGAGAAATGTAGATGTCTTTGATATTAAAAGTGATGCTATAAAAACTTTGGTCGAACTTGGAATAGAGGAAAAAAACCTTTTTGTAAGTGATAATACAAAGCACAGTTATCATCCAGGTAGATCAGGATCGATAACATTAAAATCAGAAAAAGGACCTCACCTTGCTTATTTTGGAGAAATACATCCTGCAATTATTAAGAACTTAGATTGTAAAGATAAAAATATCTTTGGATTTGAAATATTTTTAAAAAATATCCCTGAACCGAATAAAAAATTGAGACAAAGCAAAAAAAGTTTTCAAGCTTCAGATTATCAAAAATCTGAAAGAGATTTCGCTTTTATCATAGATAAAATTTTTAAAATAGGGACGCTAGAGAAAATTATAAGAGAAGTAGATGATAACTTAATTCAAAATGTATCTACGTTTGATGTTTTTGAGGGAGAAAATATTCCAAAAGATAAAAAGTCAGTTGCAATTAATGTTACTTTACAAGCTTTCGATAAAACTTTATCAGAGAATGATTTAGAGGATATAAGTAAAAGAATTATCGATACGGTAAGTAAAAAAGCTGGAGCTACAATTAGGTCCTAATGTCAGATATAAAAAGAATACGTAATTTTTCTATAATTGCGCATATTGATCATGGTAAATCAACTATTGCAGATCGGATTATACACAAGTGTGGTGGGCTTACTGATCGTGAAATGAAACAACAAGTCCTCGACTCAATGGATATCGAGAGGGAAAGAGGAATTACAATTAAAGCTCAAACCGTAAAACTCAATTACAAAGCAAAAGATGGTAAAGATTATATATTAAATATTATCGATACGCCTGGTCATGTAGATTTTGGTTATGAGGTAAGCCGATCTTTATCAGCATGTGAAGGATCTCTTTTAATTGTTGACAGTACACAAGGGGTAGAAGCTCAAACATTAGCAAATGTTTATCAGGCTTTAGAAATTAATCATGAAGTCATACCAATTTTAAATAAAATAGATTTACCAGCATCAGATGTTGAAAAAACAAAAACAGAAATAGAGGATGTTGTAGGCATAGAGACAACTAATGCTATCTCATGTTCTGGAAAAACAGGAGAAGGAATAGACGAAATCTTAGAAGCAATTATAAACAAATTACCTGCTCCAAATGGGGTTATTAATGAAAAATTAAAATCTTTGTTAGTAGATAGTTGGTATGACAGTTATCTTGGCGTAGTAATTCTTGTCAGGATTATTAATGGTAAATTAAAAAAAAAACATGAAAGTTAGATTAATGTCTAATAATCAAGAATATACAGTTGAAAAAGTGGGTGTATTCACGCCTAAACCAAATGATATTGGCGAGTTAAGTTCTGGAGAGATAGGATTTATAATAACAGGTATTAAATCTTTATCAGAGACAAAAAGTTGGAGATACTATTTGTGATGCAAGTGCACCTATTGATAAACCTCTCCCAGGTTTTAAGCCAAGCAAACCAGTTGTATTTTGCGGATTGTTTCCTGTAGATAGTTCTGAATATCAAAAACTTAAAGATGGTTTAGCAAAATTAAAACTCAATGATGCAAGTTTTTCTTATGAACCGGAATCGTCAAGTGCTCTTGGGTTAGGTTTTAGATGTGGTTTTTTAGGTTTACTACATTTAGAAATTATTACTGAAAGACTTGAAAGAGAGTTTGACGTCAATCTAATCACAACAACTCCAGGTGTAATTTATAAAGTTCATAAATCTAAAGGAGAAGTTATAGATTTGCAAAATCCGTCGAATATGCCCGATCCATCTCAAATTGAAAAAATAGAAGAACCATGGATCAAGTCGACAATCATAACGCCAGACGAATACTTGGGATCAATTATAAAAATTTGTCAGGACAAAAGAGGAATACAAACTAACTTGAGCTATTCAGGTAAAAGAGCTGTTCTATCGTATGACTTACCATTAAATGAAGTAGTATTTGATTTTAATGATAAATTGAAATCTATCTCAAGTGGTTATGCAAGTTTTGACTATGAAATTTCTAGCTACAGGGAAGGAGACTTAGTTAAACTTGGCATTCTTGTAAACTCAGAACCAGTTGATGCATTAGCAATGATTATTCATAAAGATTTTGCACAAACTACCGGTAGGCAAGTTTGTGAAAAATTAAAAGATTTAATACCAAGACACAATTTTATGATTCCTGTTCAAGCAGCTATTGGAGGAAAAATTGTTGCCAGAGAATCTATAAAGGGTTTTAAGAAAGATGTTTTGACAAAAATCCATGGTGGAGGCGCTACTGATCGAAAAAGAAAACTTTTAGAGAAACAAAAAAAGGGTAAAGCAAGATCAAAACAGTTTGGTAAAGTTGAGATTCCTCAAGAGGCTTTCATTGGTGTTTTAAAAATCAATAAAGACGCATAATGAAAAAAAAATTATTTATTTTCTCAAATGAAAGTATTTCTATCGAAGACAATAAATATTATTGTGATAATCTAGATTTAAAATCAACTCCAGAAGGCTTAAATAAAAAATTTGAAGTTAATCTTCTAGGCAGAAAATCATTTAAAAAAAGATCTCATGAAATAAAGTTAAAAAGGATCAAAGTATTTACCAATATATTTTCTTATTTATCTGAAGTGAAGAATGCTACAAAGAATAAAGACTCTAAGTTTTTGATAATTTCAATTTCTCCTTATACTTTTTTAGTTTCTTTATTCATAAAAATTTTAGGAGGGAAACCCATAGTATATTTGAGAAGTGATGGTTTTGGAGAGTATAAAGCTATTCTTGGAAAGATGGGTCTTCTTATCTACCATTTTATGTTTAATATTACAGGGACAATTTCAAATTTAATTAGCTGCAGGGATTATATACTTCGCGGGAAAAAGGGAAAACTTTTAAGCCCATCCCAATTAGATTCTGTTTGGTTAAGACAACCGAAAAATGCAGAAGTTAAAAATTTTAAATTGTTATATGTTGGAAGATTAAGAGTTGAAAAGGGAATTTTTGCCCTGTCTGAGTTGATTAGAAATAAGAGAGATATTGCTTTGACAATTATTGGAGCAGAAAAAGGGAGTTCTAATAAAATAAATCAAAGTAATATAAAAATTTTTCCCACACAAAGTAATAAAACTAAATTAATTAAAAATTATGATGATCATAATATCTTTGTTTTACCTTCTTTTACCGAAGGTCATCCAATGGTTTTGTTAGAAGCTTTAGCCAGAAGAAGGCCGGTAGTTATATTTGAAGAAATAAAACATGTGATAGGAGACAAAAAGGGGATTTTTGTTACAAAAAGAAATTTTTTAAGTTTTTTAGGTACTCTTAATAATATTAAAAAAAATTATAAAAAAATTCAAAAGGATATGAAAAAAAATAAGCTACCAACCAACAAAGAGTTTATAGATAAATTTATCAAAATTATTGATGATTTTAATTAGGAGAGGTGGCCGAGTGGTTGAAGGCGCACGCTTGGAAAGCGTGTATACGAGCAATCGTATCAAGGGTTCGAATCCCTTTCTCTCCGCCATTACCAACAATAGTTGCTTTAATATTATAAAACGTTAAATTAAAAAATAGCAAATGAAGCTCATGAGTAGAATTTTTCCAAAAATATTTTTTGTTTTATCTGTATTTTTACTTCTTTATACATTTTATAAATCTGAAATTGTTTGGAAAGGAACACGTATAGACTATTATACACTTTATTATCTATTAGGTTGGATTCTATTAGTTTTTTCTATTTTTATTTTTTTTATAAATCATAAGATTAAAGAGTATATTTTTATTATTTTTCTGAGTTTTTTATCAGCTTTATACATTTTTGAATTTTATGTTAATTCGTTAGAAATTAATCTTAAAAGTAAAATTTACAAAGATAGAAATGAGAAAATATACGATGAAAGAGAAACATTTGAGATTTATAGTGATTTTAAAAAAAATGATGAAAGTGTAGTTTTAACTGTAGCACCTAATTTTCACTTAACAAATAATAAATTAATTGCATTATCTGGAGCATCAAACTCAAAAACTATACATTGTAACGAAAATGGATATTATTCAATTTACCAAAGTGATCGGTATGGTTTTAACAATCCAGATAGTGAGTGGGATGAAAAAGAAATAGAATATTTATTGGTAGGAGATTCTTATACGCACAGCGCTTGTGTTAATAGACCAAATGACATCACATCTGTTTTGAGAACTCTATCAAATAAATCTGCTTTGAATTTAGGATATGGTGGTAATGGACCTTTGCTACAATACGCAGGTCTCAGAGAATACTTAAGTAAAAACGTAAAGAACGTATTATGGTTTTATTATGAGGGAAATGATTTAATCAATTTAAATAACGAGTTGGAAAGTACAATTTTAAATAAATACTTAGATAATTCAAACTTTTCTCAGGATCTAAAGAATAAACAAAAGAAAATTGATGATTTGTGTAATATCGCTATAGAAAAAGAATTTACAACACTAGAAAATAGAAATATCTACAAGAAACTGGACATCTTAAAATTAAGTGCAGTAAGAACTCTGCTTTATAATTATGTACCTGATAAATATAGGCCCAAGCAACAGTCCAGACCCAAGGCTGGTGAAAAATTTTATGAAATTCTAACATTAGCTAAAAACTTAACATTAAAAAATAATTCTAAATTTTACTTTGTTTATTTACCTGAATATAGTCGTTACAAAAGTGATTATGACAATACGGATTATCATGAGGTTAA
>JBJLED010000033.1:0-24857 GCA_045566055.1 Candidatus Pelagibacter sp.
GATAAACACTCAACTATAGGTTTGACTAAATCAGTAAATAAAAGAAAAAAGCTTCTTACATACCTTAAAAAGAAAAATGTTGAGTCCTATCAAAAGGTCATCAAACAATTAAATTTAAGGAAATAATGTTTAAAATACATAAAGAAGAATTAGAAGTTAATGGTAAAAAATTAACTTTAGAGACAGGAAAAGTAGCTCGTCAAGCTGATGGTGCAATTATAGCAAGTTTAGGTGAAACAGTTGTAATAGCAACGGTAGTAGGAGCAAAAAGATTAAAAGATGGACAAGATTATTTTCCTTTGTCTGTAAATTATCAAGAAAAGTTTTATGCTGCTGGAAAAATCCCAGGTGGATATTTTAAGAGAGAAGCGAGACCTACCGAAGCAGAAACGTTAATTTCAAGGTTAATAGACAGACCTATAAGACCTTTGTTTCCTTCAAGCTTTTTAAATGAAGTACAATTACTTCCAACAGTTTTATCGTACGACGGCGACAATCAACCAGACATTTTATCTATAATTGCATCTTCAGCTGCTTTAGCAATATCTGGCTTGCCTTTTCAAGGACCTATAGCTGCGAGTAGAGTTGGTTATAAAGATGGTAAATATTTATTAAATCCTTCGATAGAAGAATTAAAAGACTCAGAATTAGATCTTGTTGTAGCTGGAACCAAAGATGCAGTCTTGATGGTAGAGTCAGAAACAACTGGATTGTCAGAAAAAGTTATGCTTGATGCAGTAAAATTTGGACATGAAAAATTTGTTCCAATTATTGAAGCAATTGAAAAACTTTCAAAAAAAGCCAGCAAACCTAAATGGGAAGTTGAAGAGATTGACCATTCGAATGTTAAAAAACAAATTGTAGATAAATTTGAAGCTGGATTAAGGAGTGCATTTAAGGAAATAGATAAGAAAAAAAGATCTACCGCTATTTCAGAGATAGAAGTTCAATGTAAAGAAATGTTCGCAGAAGACGAAGCTATTACAGAAAATCAAGCTATGGCACAACTTAAATCTCTAGAAAAAGACATTGTTAGGACTGCGATTTTAAAAGATAAGAAAAGAATTGACGGAAGAGGTTTAGCTGATGTTAGACAAATTAAATGTGAAGTAGGAGTCTTACCAAGAACTCATGGGTCCGCTCTTTTTACAAGAGGAGAGACACAAGCTTTAGTAGTAACAACATTAGGCATGACAGATGATGAACAAAGATTAGAAAGTCTGGAGGGAATGCAAAGATCTAATTTTATGTTGCATTATAACTTTCCACCTTTTTCAGTAGGAGAATGTGGAAGAATAGGAACAGGAAGAAGAGAGATTGGACATGGAAAGTTAGCATGGAGAGCGATCAACTCATCATTACCATTAAAAGAAAACTTTCCTTATACATTAAGAGTTGTCTCGGAAATAACAGAGTCTAATGGCTCCTCATCTATGGCAACAGTTTGTGGAACATCATTGTCATTAATGGATGCAGGTGTTCCGATTAAAGAACCTGTAGCTGGGATTGCAATGGGACTGATAAAAGAAGGCGATGATTTTTCCGTTCTCTCAGACATTCTAGGTGACGAGGATCATTTAGGAGATATGGACTTTAAAGTAGCAGGTACAAAAAATGGCATAACATCACTTCAGATGGATATTAAAATTACAGGTATAACATTTGAAATTATGGAAAAAGCTTTAGATCAAGCTAAAGGTGGTAGAGAATATATTCTTGGTGAAATGAATAAAGCTCTTAAAACTTCAAGAAAGGAATTTTCTAAACACACTCCTAAGATGGAGACAATTAAAGTAGATAAAAAAGATATCGCAACAGTTATAGGCAAAGGTGGAGCGACTATTAGAGAAATTGTAGAAACTTCAGGCGCTAAAGTAGACGTGAAAGACACAGGCGAAGTTACAGTTGCAGCTCCGGACGAAGCCTCTAGGAATAAGGCAATTGAATTCATTAAAAGCTTAATTGCTAAGCCTGAAATGGGAAAAATCTATAAAGGCAAAGTTGTGAAAATTATGGAGTTTGGTGCCTTTGTTAATTTTTTAGGAAAACAAGATGGCTTAGTTCACATCTCAGAACTAGCCGATAAAAGAGTGGCCAAAGTGGGAGATGTTGTGAAAGAAGGCGATGAAGTTTCAGTAAAAGTTGTTGGATTTGACAGAGGAAAAGTTAAGTTATCAATGAAACAAGCTTCTAATTAATCTAAATCTAGATTAAAAAAATTTAACTGCAATTTTTTATTTAAAATTTTTATTCAATGAATTAAATTATAGTTACATATGATTAGTTCTTTTAAAAAGATATCATCAAAATACACAGGTTTGTTAATAAGGATGGATGATATTAGTGATTGTATGAATTGGAAAATCATGGATATGTGTGAGACACTTTTTGATAAATACAATATAAAGCCTTTGCTTGGTGTTATACCTTTAAACAAAGACCCTGATTTATTGAAACTTTCAAAAAACACTGAATTTTGGAGTAGAGTTAAAAACTGGGAAAAAAAGGGCTGGGAAATAACAATGCATGGTTGCAATCATCTGTATACTCAGAAATCATTCAAAAAAGATATTTTTAATTATGGTGGGGACTCTGAATTTTACGGTTTAGATTATTTAACCCAACTAAATAAAATTAAAATTGGCTTAGAGGAATTTAAAAAAAGAAAAATTAATATTAGAAGCTTTTTTGCACCTAATCATATTTATGACGAAAATACTTTAAAAGCTCTAAAGGACTCAGATATTAAAATTATTATTGATGGTTATGGATTATTTCCATTCTACAAAAATGAAATCCTATTCATACCTCAGTTGTTTTATAAAGAAATTTTCTTACCATTTGGAATTCAGTCTACTCAGATGCATGTCAATGAATGGAATGAAAGTAATTTTAAAGATTTTAGTTTATTTGTAAGTAAAAATTGTAAAAAAATTGTTGATTTAGATTATGTTATTGAAATAACAAACCCAAATAAAATACAAAACTGCTTAAACTATCTTGTAGAAAAGAGTCTTAAAACTTTAAGATTTTTTAGATAGTATTACGAAATGTTTTTAGGATCGGGCATTCCTACTTTATTATATCCAGCGTCTACATAATGAATTTCACCTGTAACGCCAGCTGCTAAATCACTACACAAGTATAGTGCAGAGTTACCTACATCGTGGATATCAACATTTCTTTTTAAAAAAGAATGATCTTCATTCCACTTATATAAAAATTTTGCATCTCCGATAGCGGAGGCTGCTAACGTCTTAATTGGACCTGCACTAATTGCATTTACTCTAATTTTTTTCTTACCCAAATCTCTTGCAAGATATTTTACACTCGCCTCAAGAGCTGATTTACAAACTCCCATAACATTATAATTAGGAATTGCTTTTGTAGACTCGTATGTAAGAGTTAACAGGCTTCCTTCTTCTTTCATTATTTTAGAAGCCTCTTTAGCCACTTCCGTAAATGAAAAGCATGAGATAAGCATACTTCTGAGAAAATTTTCTCTTGATGTATTTAAATATTCGCCAGAAAGTTCAGATTTATCAGAGAAAGCAACAGCATGAACCACAAAATCTATTTTACCCCATTTATTTTTAATGTCTTCAAAAAGTTTTATAACATCTTCTTTTTTTTCAACATCACAACTAAAAGTCACTTTGGAATTTAATTTTTCTGCTAAAGGTATAACTCTTTTTTTTAATGCATCACCAAGGTATGTAAAAGCTAGTTCAGCACCTGCTTCAGCTAGTTTTTGAGAAATTCCCCATGCAATAGACCTTTCATTGGCCACTCCCATGATTAATCCCTTTTTACCTTTCATTAAATTCATTAATTAGACCTTTTCAAAAACCAATGTTGCGTTAGTTCCACCGAAACCAAAACTATTTGACATTACAGAGTTCAATTCAATTCCTTTTTCAACTTGAGTAACTATAGGATATTTCTTTGCCTCTTCATCCATTTCAGTTATATTTGCAGAAGCAGCTATAAAATTATTTTTCATCATTATTAAAGAGTAAATAGCCTCATGAACGGAGGTGGCCCCAAGAGAATGACCAGCTAAAGATTTTGTAGAACTAATTTTAGGTTTATAATCACCAAAGGCCTCTCCCAATGCTTTTAATTCAGTTATGTCCCCAACAGGAGTTGATGTACCATGCGTGTTTATGTAGTCGATTTTATTCTTTGCAGTACTTAAAGCCATTTTCATACATCTCACCGCACCCTCACCAGATGGTGCAACCATATCGTAACCATCGGATGTAGCACCATAACCTGTAATTTCAGCGTATACTTTTGCACCTCTTGCTTTTGCATGCTCATATTCTTCTAAAACTACTACACCACCACCACCAGAAATGACAAAGCCATCTCTAGTTTTATCATAAGGCCTTGAGGCTTTTTCAGGAGTACTATTATATTTTGATGATAATGCTGTCATTGCATCAAACATTGCAGTCATAGCAAAATGAACCTCATCACTTCCTCCTGCAAAGATAATTTTTTGCTTACCAAGTTGAATTAATTCCATTCCATTGCCTATACAGTGACCACTGGTTGCGCATGCAGAACTAATTGTGTAATTAACTCCCTTAATCTTAAAAGGGACCGCTAAAGTCGCCGAAGCTGTACTAGACATTGTTCTAGGTACAACAAACGGACCCATTCTTTTGGGATTTTTATCTCTCGTTTTATCTGCTGCTAGGATTACATTTTCTATTGAAGGACCACCAGAACCCATAATCATTCCAGTAGAAACGTTGCTTATATCTTTTTCTTCTAACCCAGAGTCTTTTACAGCTTCATTCATAGATATAAAATTATAAGCTGAGCCTGGGCCCATAAATCTTATAAATTTTCTATCGACATGATCTTCAAGTTTAATATTTGGTTTGCCATGAACATGGCTTTTTAAATTATATTCTTTATATTCTTCAGAAAATGTAATTCCTGATTTTGAATTTAATAGAGACTTATAAACTTCATCTTGATTATTTCCAAGGCACGAGACCACACCAACACCTGTTATGACTACTCTTTTCATGATCTAAACAATCCTACTTTTAAATTTTCTGCTTTATAAATTATTTTATCATCTGCACTTAAAATTCCATTAGCTAAACCAACTGTGGTACCCTCTTTTTTAAGAATTCTTTTCATATTTATCTCATATGTTGCCATTTTAACTTTTTTAAGCACTTCACCTGTAAATTTAACAGAGTTTACACCTAATGCTCTTCCTTTTCCAGGTTCACCCGTCCATCCTAGAAAGAAACCAACTAGCTGCCACATTGCATCTAGTCCTAGACAGCCCGGCATAACAGGGTCACCCTGAAAATGACAATTAAAAAACCATAAATTATCCTTAATATCAAGCTCTGCTTTAATGATACCTTTTTTAAATTCACCATTTTTATTGTCAATTTGAGTAATTCTATCGAACATCAACATTGGAGGAAGTGGCAGTTTAGCATTTCCTTCCCCAAATAATTCACCTTTACCGCAAGCTATTAACTCATCAAATGTGAAACTATTTTTTTGCATAATTAAAAATAACTTTTACTTGATTTATGAAATTAATTATATATATATAGTTTAGAACGATTATAATCTATATTATAGAAAATTAAGTAAAAATGGATAAAAAAAAAGACTTTGCTAGTAAACTAAGGTCATCAGGTTTAAGACCAACTAAACAAAGATTAAAGCTGGCTGAATTATTATTCAACAGAGAAAAAACTTTTCACTTTAATGTTGAAAATATTGATAAAGCAATTAACAAAAAAAATTCAGAAGAGAAGATTGCTTTGGCAACTATTTACAACACAATACATGCTTTCAAAAAAGCTGGTCATCTAAAAGAGATTTTTATTAAAGAAGGTAAAAGTTATTTTGATACCAACACAACCTCTCACCATCATTTTTATGATGAAGTGAACAATGAATTAACAGACATTGAAAATAATAAAATTGAATTAAAAAAATTTCCGACTCCACCAAAAGGGAAATCTATAAAAGATGTTAATGTTATCATTAACATTGATAATGATAATCAAAAGCACTAGTTTATAATCATTCTAAAGTACTTGACATATATTTTAGAATCATTATAAGTTTAATGATAACAATAAAGGAGTATACATGGCACTTAAAGGATCAAAAACAGAAGAAAACTTAAAAGCTGCTTTTGCAGGTGAAAGCCAAGCTAACCGAAGATATCTTTACTTCGCACAAAAAGCTGACGTAGAAGGTTATAATGATGTTGCATCAGTATTCAGATCAACAGCAGAGGGTGAAACAGGTCATGCTCATGGTCACTTAGAATATTTAGAGGAAGTAGGTGATCCTGCAACTGGTAAACCTATCGGCGAAACAAAAGCAAATTTAGCTTCAGCTGTTGCGGGAGAGACACACGAGTATACAGATATGTATCCTGGTATGGCAAAGACAGCTAGAGATGAAGGTTTTGATGAAATAGCGGATTGGTTTGAAACGCTTGCTAAAGCAGAAAAATCTCACGCAGGTAAATTTCAAAAAACATTAGAGTCAATTAAGTAATCTAAAATTTTGTGGTGGAGCTTTTGTTCCACCATAAAAAATCAAAGAAAAAAAATGTCCAAAGAAGGAAGCACAGAAGCGCCTATAAGACACCCTGTAGATTTTAATCATCCAGATTTTTTAGACCCAAAAAAACTTGATGATGAGATGAGGCGTGTTTTTGACATATGTCATGGATGCCGAAGATGTTTTAATCTTTGTGACTCATTCCCCAAACTTTTTGACATGATTGATGAGTCAAAAAATGAAGATGTAGAAAGTTTAAAAAGCAATCAATTTAAGCCAGTAGTAGACGCGTGTACGCTTTGTGATATGTGCTTTATGACCAAGTGTCCTTATGTGCCACCACATGATTTTAATTTAGATTTTCCACATTTAATGCTCAGATACAGAACAGCTCAGAGGAAAAATAACGAACTCCCTAAAATGCCTTATCAACTGGCAGAAATAGATCGAAATGGTAAAATTGGTGTTTTATTATCGAGAGTAATTAATTGGGTTACAAATATTAAAAATAATTTCTTTAGAAAATTGTTAGAAGCATTAACTCAGATAGACAAAAGAGTTAGGTTACCAAAATACAACTCTGAAACATTTTCCAATTTTTTTGAAAAAAATGTTAAAAAAATCAGCTTTGGAAGATCACTAGATAGAAAAGTTGTGATCTATTCAACTTGTTTTGTAAACTTCAATAAGAAAAACACTGGAGTAGCAGCGCTTAAAGTTCTAAAAAAAAATGGAGTAGTAGTAGAACATGCGTACCCCGGATGTTGTGGAATGCCATTTTTAGAGCAAGCTGATTTGCCTAAAGTTGTTAAGCAAGCGAAAGAAGTTTCAAGTGAACTTTTAAAATGGATCGATAAAGGTTATGAGGTAGTTACTCTCACAGCTAGTTGTGGATTGATGCTGAAGTTCGAGTGGCCTTTGCTATTACCGGATAATGGAGATATCAAAAAATTATCTAAGCATGTTTTTGATATTGATGAATATATTGTTGATATCGCTAATAAGGAAGGACTTGCTCCAGGACTTTCAGAAATAGATGGAGGCGTAACTGTGCACAACGCATGTCATGCAAGAGCACAAAACATGGGTATTAAAGCCAGAGATATGCTCAAGAATATTCCTAATGTTAAAATAGACGTAGTAGAAAGATGCGCAGGTCATGGCGGCACCTTTGGTGTGATGAAAGAAACACATGATCTTGCTATTAAAGTCGGAAGACCAACAGCGAGACAAATTGATAACAAAAAAAATAAGTATATGGCATCTGACTGTCCATTAGCAGGGAAACATCTTAATCAACTTTCAAAAGATACTGAAATTAGACATGATGAGGCATTACATCCTATCGAAATAATGGCAAAGGCATATAAATTATAATTATGAATAAACAAGCTAGAGAAGTTACAAAAGCTGATCTTATACCAGCAGATGAATATGCCAAAAATAGAAAAACATATAGAAAAGAAATAGTTTCTTACAAAAAAGACAGACGAGTTTCATTAGGTCCATATGCAAATTTTTATTTCGAGTCTTATGAAACAATGAAAGCGCAAATTCAAGAAATGTTACATATTGAGAAAGGCGGCGATGAGCAGTTGAAAGATGAACTGGCTGCTTATAACCCATTAATACCAAAAGGTAGAGAACTTGTAGCAACATTAATGTTTGAAATAGACAACCCTCTTAGCAGAGCAGAGTTTTTAAATAAAGTTGGAGGTATTGAGGAAAAAATTTTTCTTAAAATCGGTGAGGAGAAAATAAAATCTATTCCCGAGCAAGACGTAGATCGTACTTCAGCTGAGGGAAAAGCTTCTTCAGTTCAATTCGTACATTTTAAATTTAGTGATAGTCAGGTTGAAAAATTTAAAGATTTTTCAAATGAAGTTATCATTGGAATTGATCATGAAGTGTACTCACACACCTCAAAACTATCTGATGCTAACAAAAGAGCTCTAGCTTTAGATTTTAGTTAAAGCAAGCCCCAAAGACTTTTTTTTTGTAACCACCCCTTGAATTTTCCGGTAATAATTTTGCACCATTCATCGTTACATTTCTTAATTCTAACAAGTCGTCCTTTACTGAGTATTGCTATTGGATTAGAGTAAATTGTGGAGTCACTAAATAAAATCAATCCATCATCAATAGTGATTGCTGCTTTCTTTTTAGAAAGTTGAGAGATATGTATCCACCCAGAATTATTTTCATGATCTCTAATTTTTCTAAAATTATCTGATTTATCCTGAATGAGAACAGGTAAAAACTTTTTTTTGTAAAATATTTTAATAGGATAATCAAAGGACGGTCCTTGTCGCAGGTTTACTTTATCATTTCTTAGCGTAAGAAAATATTCGTCCATAGAATATAGCATTTTGCATGGTAACAATAAAAATAAAATTATAATTAAAGGCATCTATTTAAACATTTTAAATTTTTACTAATTTTAATTTTTCGTAAAGACATCGACAGTGAATTATAAATCAAAATATTATTATTTAGATCATCTTTTAAATTCAAAACTGTTTTTAAAACCTCATTTGCTTGCAAGGCACCTAATATGCCTGCTACCGGAGCAAATATTCCATCTGTCTCGCAATTAGTTTCTTCTAAGGGATGTTCAGGCATGAAACATCTTAAGCATGGACCTTTTTTTTTAAAATTATATTTAAATAAATGACCATCAAATTTACTAATGGCAGCAGAAATAAGAATTTTTTTATTTTTTTTACAATAATCATTTATTAAATATCTTGAGTTAAAGTTATCAGTTCCATCACAAATAATATCAAAATTTTTAATAATTGACTCAATATTTTCTTTTGAAATTTTTATTCTAAAAGTTTTAATGTTTATTTTATTATAAATTTTTTGGATTTTAGATTTTACTTGATTCACTTTAAATTTACCAACATCTGAAGTATTAAATAAAATCTGTCTATTTAAGTTACTTAATTCAACCTTGTCGTAGTCCACTATACCTATGTTGCATACGCCAGATGAAGCGAGATATGCAAGCAGAGGACAACCTAGGCCGCCCATTCCGATAATTAAAATTTTTGCGTTCTTAATTTTTTTCTGTCCAGCGAATCCAATTTTTTTTAAAAAAATTTGTTTTTTAAATCTTTCATAGTCCTTTTTATCAAGTTTCATTTATTATCTAACTCCAGTAGATCCAAACCCACCTGACCCTCTTTTCGTATCTTCGAGAGACTCCACTTCTTTTAACTTTGCTTTCACTATTGGACATAAAACCATCTGTGCGACTCGCAGACCTTTTTCTACAAAAAAACTTTTATCACCGAGATTTATTAAAATTACTTTAAGTTCTCCTCTGTAATCAGCATCAATTGTGCCAGGAGTATTTAATACACTTATTTGATTTTTAGCAGCTAAACCAGATCGCGGTCTTATTTGTATTTCAAAATTTTTTGGTATTGCAATAGCTAAACCAGTGGGGATTATCTTTGATTTACCTGGTTTTATCTCAATATTTTTCTCTATAAATGCGGCTAAATCTAATCCTGAAGATCCATCGGTTTCGTATTTTGGTAAAGGAACTTCTCTTGACAACCTTTTAATTAATATTTCTGTCATCAATTAATTTATTTAATAAAATTTGAGCAATTTTATTAGCAATAAAACTTTTTTTATTTTTTGGTATTATTTTTACATTTCCTTTTTTGTCAATTACTGATACTTTATTGAAATCTGAATTAAACCCAATCCCTTTTTTTGAAACATCATTAGCAAAAATTAGATCACAATTTTTATTTTTCATTTTTTGTTTAGAATTTTCAATCACATTTTTAGTTTCTGCGGAAAAACCAGCAACGATTTCGGGTCTGTTCCTATTATTTTTGGACAAGAAATCTAGTATGTCATTGTTTTTAATAAAGTTTAATGATTTAAAATTTAGCTTATCTTTTTTTATTTTATTTTTACTTTTTTCAGCTGGCTTGAAATCAGTTACAGCTGCTGTACATACTGCTAAATTTACAGGCAAAGTTTTCTTTACTACATTAAACATTTCCTCTGCAGATATTATTTTTTTTATTTTTATTCCTTTAGGAAAAGCTAATTTAGAGGGGCCAGTAATTAATGTTGTCTTTATGCCAAGTTTATTCAGCGCTATAGCAATTTCGTAACCTTGTTTGCCACTTGACTCATTAGAGATATATCGAATTGGATCAATGTACTCACGTGTAGGTCCTGCAGTAACCAAGGCTTTAAGATTTCTTTCTTTTACAATATTTTTTTTATCAAAGTAATTTTTTAAGTATGCAAAAATTTGCCTTGGACTAGACATTTTGCCTTCACCAAACTCCCCACATGCCATTTCACCTTTCTCAGGTCCAATAAATAGATAACCAAAGTCCAGTAAAATTTTTAGATTTAACTGAGTAGCTTTATGTAACCACATTCTCACATTCATAGCTGGCACTAAGAGAATATCTTTGTCTGCAGCCAACAAAACAGTAGTAGCTAAATCTTCCGCTCTTCCAATTGATATTTTACTCATAAAATTCGCAGTAGTTGGCATTACTAAAATGATATCTGCCCATCTAGAAAGTGATATGTGATCTATTTCTGTCTCTGTTTCAGAATCGAACAAATTTTCAAATGTTTTTGATCTAGTTAATGTTGATAAAGACAAAGGTGTAACAAATTCCCGACCACTTTTTGTAAGAATAGTTTTTACTTCTACATCATTTTTTTTTAGCAATCTAATTAAATCAAGAGATTTGTAAGCGGCTATACCACCACCTATAATTATTAAGATTTTTTTATTTTTTAATGACATTTTCTAAGATTAAAATACTAACAAGAAGACAATTACAATACCAAAAAAACTTATAACGACATTATTTCTAAAATTTTTTAATCTCATCTGTTCCATTTCTAAGTTTTTGTTATTTATCCCTAAATTTAATTTCCCCTCAGCTACTAGTTTTAGGGCATATTCTGCTTTATCCATTAAATTAGGAAAATCAGGTATTCGTTTGATTATCTCAGCGGATGTATTTAAAGCTGTATCAATTGTTGATTTAGGGCTTTTTAAGTTCCTCAGCCAGTTCTCTAAAACAGGCTTGGACACCTCCCAAATGTTTGTTTCAGGGTATAACTTTCGTGCGACACCCTCTACAACAACCATTGTTTTTTGAAGCAATAATAATGGAGGTTGAGTAGCCATATTGAATTTTTCTGTAATCTCAAACAATTGAGCGAGTAAATTTCCACCAGAAATATCTTTTATAGATTGGCCAAAAATTGGCTCTCCCACAGAGCGCAACGCTTGAGCAAATTCGTCCTTAGAAGCATTTTGGGGGACTAATCCAGCTTGAAAATGAACTTCTGCAACTTTGACATAATCTCGCTGTATGAATCCGTATAAAATTTCAGCTAAAAATTTCCTATTATTTTTATCTAGTCTACCCATAATTCCGAAATCAACAGGAACAATATTACCTTTAGGGTCAACAAACAGATTACCTTGGTGCATATCGCCGTGAAAAAAACCATCTCTAACAGCTTGTTTTAAAAAATGTTGAATTAGATTCTCTGCTAGATTTTTTAAATTGACACCCTGTTCTTCTAACTTTCCTTGCTCTCTAATTGAAACACCATCTACTTTATCTAAAGTAAGTATTTTTTTTGTAGTATAATTCCAATAAATTTTTGGAACATTAAATCCATTATCTAGTTTTGTATTTTCATATAATTCGTTAGCAGCAGCAGCCTCAAATCTTAGGTCCATTTCGATATTGGTAATTTCTCTTAAAAGGTGTACTACTTCTACAAGTTTTAATCTCTTAGCTTTAGAAATTGTATTTTCGACGATATATGCGAATAACATTAAAGCATCCAATTCCTCATTAAATAATTGTTCTATATCCGGTCGTAAAATTTTTATTGCTACCTGTTTTTCTTGATTTTCATTTTTAATTTTGGCGAAATGAACCTGCGCAATAGATGCCGCCGCTATCGGTTCACCAATTTCAATTATATTTTGGTATTGTTTTTCACCTATCTCTTTTTTAATTACTTTTTTGGCCTCATAAAGTTCAAACGCAGGAACTTTGTCTTGAAGTTTTTCTAAATCTTTTGCCATCTCTTCTCCTATAATATCTGGTCGGGTGGCCAAAAATTGTCCAAGTTTTATAAATGTTGTGCCCATACTTTGAAGCGCTCCGCAGAGGTTTTGTCCTGGGTTGTTATTTTGTAAATGAGTATTTTTTGAACCAATTGAAATCAAACTAAAAAATAAATTTAATGGAACTGGTATTTGATGTATTTGACTAATTGTATCAATCGCTCCAGATGTAGATAGCTTCCTTGCAATCTGAAATAACTTAAAAACTCTTTTTAACATTTAAATTTTCCACCCAGAATGTATTGCTGAGATACCACTTGAGAGATTTCTGTATTCTACTTGAGTAAAACCATTTTTAGTTATTAGCTCTAAAAGCTGTTCTTGGTTATAGAAGGTATCAATGCTATTAATCAAATATTCGTAAGGCTTTGATGATCCTATAATATATTTTCCTAAAATAGGTATAGTTTTCGAATAGTTTTTATATAAGAGATTTAATAACTCATTATCAATTTTTGAAAACTCTAAACACATGAAACGACCACCTGGCTTTAAAACTCTAAATGCCTCCTTAAGAGTTTTATCAATATCAGAAACATTTCTTATACCGTAGCTAATTGAATAGAAGTCATACATATTATCTTCAACTGGCAAATTTTCTGCACTATCATTGATCCAGTTAATATTACTAAAATTTAAAAGATTGCTTTTTCCTTTCTTAAACATATCTTTGTTTGGTTCTATGCAAGTAACTTTTGATAGATTTTTGTTTCGTAAAGAAAATAGTTTAGCTATATCGCCAGTGCCTGATGCGACATCAATCAAGGAGGAATTACGAGAAGGATTCATCCAGTCAATAAATTTATCCTTCCAAACACGATGTATTCCTAAAGACATAATATCATTCATTAAATCGTATTTATTATAAACCTCTGAAAATACAGAATTGACTAATTTCGCTTTATCTTGAATAGTGTTTTTCATAGATTAATTATATGCCAGAATTACCAGAAGTTGAAGTTGTTAAAAGGTCCTTAATTAAAAAAACACAAAATTTAATTGTAAAATCAGTAAAAATAAATGATGGAAGACTAAGATATAAAATCGACAGAAAAAAAATCAAAACAATAATTGGATTAAAGTTTAAAAACATTTCTAGAAGATCAAAATATCTATTATTTTTCTTTGAGAAAGATATTGTAATGCTCGCGCATTTGGGCATGACGGGAAAATTTTTTTTTGTAGATCACAAAAGAACAAAATACAAAACTAGTTTTTATTACAATATAAATGAAGAAAAAGACAAAAAACACGACCGCATTATTTTCAATTTATCAAATAATCAAAAACTAATCTATAATGATATAAGAAAATTTGGTTTCATAAAGTTTATTAAACGCGTTAATTTAGATAAAAATGCCCATCTTAAATTTTTAGGACCAGAACCATTAAGCGCTAAATTTAATATCAGATATTTTAAAAATTATATTGTTGGAAAAGAAAGGACTATAAAAGATATTTTAATGGATCAAAAATTTATATCAGGACTTGGTAATATTTACGTAAACGAAATTCTTTTTTTTAGCGGGATAAGACCCTCAAAGAAAATTGGCAAACTGAGAGATGCCGAGATCCAAAAAATTATAAAATTTTCTAAAAAGATAATTTTTAAAGCCATTATGCTTGGAGGTTCATCTATAAAAGATTTTTCTAGTAGCAGTGGAAAAAAAGGTTCATTTCAGCAACATTTCAACGTTTATGGAAAAAGAGGTGAAAATTGCCTTAGAGCTAAGTGTAAAGGCAAAATAAAAAAAATTGTAATATCTAATCGAGCATCATTTTTTTGCAATAAATGTCAAAAATAATAAAGTTGACCATATTACATTGCACATATATATAATCCTAAAAATGCCCAATACTAAATCTGCAATTAGAAGAGTTAGAAGAGTTAAAAAACAAACTCAAGTTAATAGAATTAGGAAGAGTAAGTACAAAAATACAATAAAGTTAATGGAAAACCTCCTAAAAGAAAAAAATAAAGATAAAGCAAAAAAATATTTTTCTAAATTTCAATCAATTCTAATGCAGGTTGCTAAGTCTGGCGTGGTTAGTAAAAATACGGCGGCTAGAAAAATTTCAAGAATTTCTAAAAGAATTTCCGCAAAATAATCAATCCTAAGTTGATAGAGTCTATTTTATCTTTCTATATTTAGATTACACCAACCAAATATTGAAACTTCATTCAAAGAGTTGAAACAATTTTTTTTAATTCTATCTGAACGATTATAGTACAACCCAAAGCAAATTATTTTTAATTTTGAAAAAAAATTTCTTGCAATATTTTTTAAAAGGTCGTTTAAAGAACTTCTACTTACTTATCTACATGGAAAACAATATTACAAAAAAACAAAACTCTTTTACATCGGAAGAAGAAAAAACTTTAAATTGGGAGGATATACAAAGCGCTTTTAAAAAAACTTTTGGGAGTGAGGTTTATAATAGCTGGTTGCAAAAAATATCTTTAGTAAAAGAGTATAATGATTATTTAATTCTTGGTGTACCTACTAGATTTTTCAGAGATTGGATAGTTTCAAGATATTTAGATAAAATCTTAGAACAGGTTAAAAACTTTAAACTCAGTCTAAATAGGATTGAATTTAAGATAATCGAAGAGAATGCTCAAAACCAAGAATTCATAAAAATAAGTGAACTAAATAAAGTTACAGAAATAAAAGATTCAATTTTAAATTATAATAGGTTAAATCCTAATTTAAGCTTCGAAAGCTTTATTCAAGGGAAGAGTAATGAAATAGCTTTATCTTATTCTAAAAAAGTTTGTGAGCATATATCGCGTTATAATCCTTTGTACATATGTGGTGGGGTAGGCTTAGGAAAAACACACCTTTTAAACTCGATTGGTTTAGAACTACAAAATAATAATAATGTGATGTTTATTTCTGCTGAAAGATTCATGTACCATTTCATCAAATCTATAAAAAAAAATGATATGGTTAATTTTAAAGATTTCTTTAGAAAATCCTCAGTTTTCATAATAGATGATATTCAATTCATCAGTGGAAAAGAGAGTTTACAAGAAGAATTTTTTCATACATTTAACAGTCTAATTGATAAAGGATCTCAAATTATTATATCTGCAGATAGAGGACCAATGAAACTGGATAGGGTTCAAGATAGAATAAAGTCTAGATTAGCCGGTGGTCTCGTGGTCGATATAGAATCTCCTGATTTGGAACTTAAAATAAAGATTATAAAAAAGAAAATCGAAGAAATTCAAAACCAATTTAAAGAGAATATTAATTTAAGCGATGAAGTTATTACTTACGTTGCAAGTGAAAGCAGAACTAATATACGAGAACTTATAGGTGTGCTAAACAGAGTCATCGCTTTCAGTAGAGTTCATAACAAAGATTTAACAATAAGTGATTGCAAAAATATTTTGAAAGATGTCTTTAGCCAAATAAGAATTATCACAGTTGATAAAATTCAAAATGTAGTTTCTAATTATTTTAATATAGCTCTGAGCGAAATGCTTTCCCAGAGGCGATCAAGACCATTAGCAAGACCCAGGCAGATAGCAATGTACTTAGCTAAAAAAATGACGACAAGATCTTTGCCAGAAATAGGGAGAAGATTTGCCAACCGTGATCACACAACAGTAATTCATGCTGTCAAAACTATTACAAGACTATCTGAGCAGGATGATGAAATGAAAAAAAGCATTAGCCAGATTAAAAGTTTATTAATAGAACAGTAACTAGATGCAATTTGTAGTTAAAAGGGACACATTATTAAAATCCTTAAATTTTGTTCAAGGTATTGTTGAAAAAAAAAATACACTGCCAATACTTTCTAATGTGTTATTACAATTAAAAGATAAAAAACTTTCAATTGTTGCTACAGATTTAGATATAATTTTTTACGATGAAATATTAGATGTGAAAATAATTAATGAAGGCAGCACAACTACATCCGCAGCTATTCTTTATGATATTTTAAGGAAAATTTCATCCAATTCTGAATTAAATTTTGATCTTAAATCGGAGAATAAATTAAGTCTAAAAAGTGAAAATGCTGATTTTAGTTTATTGTGTTTACCCACTGATAACTTTCCTACCTTTGCAGACGAATTCGAGGGTCAAGAAATTTCGTTAAATAATAATAGATTTTTAAAGCTTTTAAGTAAAACAAAAATTTCAATTTCGAATGATGATACTAGACATTATTTAAATGGGATATTTCTTCATCTTACAGAGGCACATGGAAGAAACTTTTTAACAGGTGTCGCTACAGATAGCCATAGGTTGTCCTCTAGTAGCTTGGAAATTGAAAATAATAAACATTTTTCATCATTAATTTTACCAAGAAAAACAGTATTTCAACTATGTTCTCTTTTGTCGGAGACTTCTGATCAACTTTTAATGCAAACAAGTGATAATAAAATAAAATTTTCTCTAGGAAATATTAAGCTTATATCAAAAGTTATTGATGGAAAATTTCCTGATTACAAAAAAGTGGTACCAACTACAAATGATAAGACACTAGTTGTATCTTCTAAAGAATTTATAAACTCAATAGAAAGAGTAGCAAGCGTCTCTCTTGACAGAAAAGAAGGTGTTAAACTATCAATCAATAAGGATAATATTCAACTTTCAGTTAATAGCGCAAATTCTGGTGAAGGAAATGAAAAAATTAAAGCCGAATTCAATTCCGAAAATCTAAATATAAGTTTCAACTCAAAATATATAATAGATATTGCATCCGAGATTGAAGATAAAAATTTGAAAATGAATTTAAAAGACTCTATTTCCCCAGTCTTAATAGAAGATGCATCTGACAAAAATAGTTACTACGTCATAATGCCGATGAAAATATAGGTTTATTAGTTTTTAAGAAAAAATTTTATTTTTTGCCCTATTATTGTTGGTACTTAATAGTTTTAAGTCACATTGATCAGTAGCGATTTTATATTCTATAAAAAAAATGGTATAAGTAATTTATTCTTAAAATAATGTCTAAAAATTTAGAAACTAAAAAAACGCCTTTATATGGCGCAGATTCGATAAAAGTTCTCAAAGGTCTTGATGCTGTAAGAAAAAGACCAGGTATGTATATAGGTGATACTGATGATGGTTCCGGTTTACATCACATGGTATTTGAGGTTGTAGACAACTCTATTGATGAAGCTTTAGCTGGTCATTGTAAAAATATTGATGTCTACATTAATTCGGATAATACTGTCACTGTAGAGGACGATGGAAGAGGTATACCTGTAGATTTGCATAAAGGTGAAAAAATGTCTGCAGCGGAGGTAATTATGACTCAATTGCATGCAGGCGGTAAATTCGATCATGATTCTTATAAAGTTTCAGGCGGTTTACATGGAGTAGGAGTATCCGTAGTTAATGCACTATCTGAAAGATTGGAATTAAATATTTTTAGAGATGGCAACGAATATGAAATAAATTTTAAAGACGGAAATTCAATAAAACCTCTTAAAAAATTAGGAAAAACAAAAAAAAATGGTACTAAAATAACATTTCTTCCTTCAAAACAAATTTTTTCTTCTATTAAATTTAGCACTACAATACTTGAAAAGAGAATAAGAGAGTTAGCTTTTTTAAACAAAGGAATAGCAATTAAGCTAGTTGATAATACATCAAAAAAACCTAAAGAATTTTTACATAAATACGATGGCGGTATCGTAGAATTTGTAAAACATATAAACAATAAAAAACCTATTTTAGTAAATAAGAATGAGAAAGAAGTATTCAAAAAACCGATATATGTTACTGCTGCAAAAAATAATGTAGTTGTGGAGTGCTCGTTTGAGTGGAACGCTGGTTATTCAGAGGATGTTTTACCTTTTACAAATAATATACCGCAAAAGGACGGAGGAACCCATCTATTGGGTTTTAGAACCGCTCTTACAAGAGTAATTAATAAATATACAGCAG
This sequence comes from Candidatus Pelagibacter sp., assembly GCA_045566055.1. Lineage (GTDB taxonomy): Bacteria > Pseudomonadota > Alphaproteobacteria > Pelagibacterales > Pelagibacteraceae > Pelagilacustribacter. The sequence continues at coordinate 18,628 of JBJLED010000033.1, forward strand.
ACAGAAATAACAAAAAAAATAAAATAACATTATCAGGAGAAGATATTAAGGAAGGCTTAACAGCAGTTTTATCGATAAAAATGCCAGACCCAAAATTTTCTTCTCAAACAAAAGATAAATTAGTTTCTTCAGAAATAAGAAATATTGTTGAACATATTATCAGTGAAAAAGTTTCTACTTGGTTTGACCAAAATCCATCAATAGCAAAAGTAGTTTTAGAAAAAATTACCCAAGCCGCGATGGCTAGAGATGTCGCTAGAAAAGCAAGAGATAACGTGAGAAGAAAAGGAACTTTTGAATTATCAGGATTACCTGGAAAATTAGCCGATTGTCAAATACAAAAAAGGGAAGGAACTGAGCTATTTATAGTAGAAGGAGACTCAGCCGGAGGATCTGCCAAACAAGGAAGAGTAAGAGAATATCAGGCAGTTTTACCTCTTAGGGGAAAAATTTTAAACACCTATGTAAACGGCAAGTCTAATGGAGAGGATCAGTCAACCAAGGCTTTGTCTAAAATGATGTCATCTAATGAAATCGTCACTCTAATTAATGCTTTGGGTACCGGTTCTAAAGACTTTAATATTGAAAATTTGCGGTATGATAAAATTGTTATTATGACAGACGCAGACGTAGATGGATCACATATTAGAACTTTATTGCTTACCTTTTTTAATAACTATCCATTTAATCAGCTAATTGAAAATGGGCATATTTACTTAGCTCAGCCACCTTTATTTAAAATTACTAAAGCTAATAAAAGCATTTACATTAAAAATGAAAAGGCTTTAGAAGATTATATTTTAGATGCAGGAAATTTAAATAAAAAAATTAAAAAAGGTTCATCTGAGTTTAAAAAGTTAATGCAAGAGCAAAGAGAAAAATTATCCATACAACGTTTTAAAGGACTAGGAGAAATGAACCCAGAAGAACTTTGGCAAACAACTTTAAATCCTGACAACAGAACAATGCTGAGAGTGCAATATACTAAAGGAACTAAAGAAAAATCTAAAGAGGACCAAAAAATGATTAAAGTGCTGATGGGTGATGAAGTTGCTCCAAGAAAAGATTTTATCACAAATAATGCTTTAGACGTTGTTAATTTAGATATTTAGCCTAGTCATGGATTTCTCTACCCTCTTTCGAACAAAAGAGAATCTAAATTTAGATAAAAACACCCTCACAATATTGAGATATATAGCCATTTTAGGACAATTTTTGGCTATTAATATTGTTTATTTCTACTTGGACTTACGCTTTCCAATAGAGGCAAGCTACGCGGTAATTTTAGTTGGTTTACTAACTAACCTTTATTTGCAGTTTAGAATAAAAATTAATCAGCTAAAAGACTTCTACGCCTCAATATTTTTAGTTTACGATCTTATCCAATTAAGCATTTTGCTTTATTTAACTGGAGGTATATTTAATCCATTCTGTTTTTTGCTCATTATTCCTGCAATAGTTTCTTCTACATTTCTAAGCATGGGCACAACAATAATTTTAGGAATTATTACTTCCCTACTTCTCTTGGTGATTTCATTTTTTCATTTACCTCTTCCCGGAGAGGATATGAATTTACTTCATTTTCCAAACTTTTATAAAATAGGAATTATAATTTCAGTTTTCATTGGTCTGATATTTTTAAGCTATTTTGGGATCAGATTTGCTGGAGAAACGAAAAAAAGATCTGAAGCATTAAATAAATTACAAGAAGTTATCTCAAAAGAGTATGAACTCGAGTCTTTAGGTGGTCAGGCTGCAGCAGCAGCTCATTCATTAGGCACACCACTAGCTACTATAAGTGTAGTTGCAAAGGAATTAAAAAAAGAAATAGGTAGTAATACTGAATTATCAAAAGATGTTGATTTACTTATTAGCCAAACAAAAAGATGTAGTGAAATTTTAAAACAAATATCAAAAAAACAAATAGAGGAAGATATTTTTTTGAGTTCAATAAAATTTGAAGACCTTTTAGAAGAAATTATTAATTCATTTAAAGAAACTTCATCAAAAAAAATTGACCTTTCAGTTACTAAAGATGAAAATAAAATTTCAATACAGAGAACACCTGAAATAATTTATGGGTTAAGAAACTTTATTGGAAACGCAGTTAAATTTTCAAAAAGTAGAGTAAAAATCAATCTTACTAGTGATCAAAAAATAATTGAGATTAAAATCAATGATGATGGCCCCGGCATACCTGAAGATATTATAACAAAAATTGGAGAACCGTATATTAAATCAAAATCTAAAGAATTAAGTTCTAATTCAGGTCTTGGCCTTGGAACATTTTTAGGAAAAACGTTATTAGAGAGACAAAATGCAAAATTATTATTTAGAAGAAATAGTGATCTTGGCGGAGCACTTGTAATTATAACATGGAAACCAGAAAGTTTTTCTAATTCTTGAATTCGAAAGTGTAAGCTAGTATTTTATAAGCAAGCTTGGCCACAAGAAAATTATAAGAGTCAAAGTTTTTAATAGGTGCTAATTCGTTTATGTCTGCACCTACCACATTTGAGATTTGACAAACTTTTTTTATAATGGGCAGGACATCTTCCCAAAGTAGACCACCTGGTTCTGGCGTGCCTGTTGCCGGCATTATGCTAGCATCGAAGCCATCTACATCAAAAGTTATATAGACTGTTTTGTTTTTGAAAAAGTATTCTATTTGCGATAGATCCCAATTTTGTTTGTCTTTACCCCAAAAAATCTCAATTCTATCTCTGTTATTATTATAAAAATCCATTTCTGGTTTTGATAGATTTCTTATGCCAAATGAAACAACCTTAACATTTTCATAGTCTAAGCATCTTTTGATTGCCGAAGCGTGAGAAAATTTTTCACCTTGGTAGCTTTCTCTTAAATCTGCATGTGCATCAAAATGTAAAAGGGTTATGTTTTTATATTTATTTACAAAAGGATCTATCGAGCCAGGTGTAATCGAGTGTTCACCGCCAAATACTAAGGGAAATTTATTATTTGCAATTATTTTTTGGTTAATTTTTGATAATTGGCTCAAAGCTTCTTTGATATTTTTTTTAATCGGAAATGGTTTTAAAGTTTTGATACCTATCTCTTTATATGGCTCTTTATTTAATTCCTCGTCAAATAACTCTACTTGATGAGAGGCTTTTATGATTTCTTTTGGACCATTTTTTGTGCCACCACCGTAGCTTACAGTTTTTTCTAGCCCGAAAGGTACCACTACAACTTTTGGATCTATATTTTGACTGGCATCATATCCTAAAAAACCTTTTTTTTGACTTAAGTATTCCATTTATGAGTTAAAAATTTTAGAGAAGTTTCTTTTTTCTCTTTTTTCCCATTTTTTTCGATGGTAGGCATCGCTAGCTATTAAAGGAAGAACACTTGTTGCTTCAGCAAAAACCATCTGTTCCTTTGTAACATCAACTTTGCCCCATGAACTAGCTTCTTTTAAAGTTGAACTGCTACAAGCCCCATCACGAGTGTCTGCCACAGTAATTTGTATTGCATATTTATGCATATCAACTTTTTTTCCCAATAATTCTGCGCATACTACGGTATCCTGTATAAAGTTTTTTGGAACACCACCGCCTATCATAAGTAATCCTGATTGTTTAGACTGTAACTTTACTTCAGTCAGTTCTCTAAATTCACGGATCGAGTCTATTGTTATGTGATTTTTAGGATTTTGTTCTTGATGCATTACTAAACCAAAACCAGCAGAACTATCAGTAAAAGCAGGGCAAAAAATAGGAACATTATTATCATAGGCAACCTCTATGAGTGAATCTTTTTTCTTAGAATAAGATTTTAAGTATTTACCCAATTCTTTAATAAATTCTCTCGAGGTGTATGTTTTTGGCTCTAATTTATTAGCAATGTCGCATATAGCTTGATCACATGCCTGTAATTCTTCTTCATCAATATAAGTGTCGTATATTCTATCGATATAGTTTTTACGAAGTTCTGTATCGTCCTGAAATTGAGAACCTTGATAATGCTTAAAACCAAGTGCTTCAAAAAAATCCATATCTATAATAGAGGCACCCGTGGCAACTATGGCGTCGACCATATTGTTTTTAACTAAATCGGTGTATAAATTCATGCATCCGCCTGCAGAAGTAGAGCCAGCTAGTGTTAAAAAAATAGAACAGTCTTTATCAGCCAACATTTCGTTATAAATATTAGCGGCCCTAGCCGTATCCCTTGAAGTGAAAGACATCTTGCTCATACCATCTATAATTTTTCTGGCATCAAAAGATTTTATGTCAATATGTTCAACTGGACTATTAAGAAGTGATTTTTTATTATGTCCAATCTTGGGACCATTTTTTTTATCCATTAAGCTACTAAAGAATCAACTTTATCTTTTGATTCTTCATGAATAGACATAATTGGTTTGTCGTTTACTTCAAATATTTCATTTGAGTAAAAGCCATTAAAGTTAGTTCTAAAAGTTAAACCGTAAGATCCGAGCTGTCCTAATTCAATATAATCACCCTCTTTTATATTATTGGGTAAAAGGAAAGGGCCTTTCATATAATCTAAACTATCACAAGTTGGACCGAATAAACTAAATGAAGTAAGTTTTTTTGATTGTACCCTGCCATTTGTAATCATCTTAGAAGGAAAAATAAAATTTGGCACTCCTGCATCAAATAAAGAACCGTAGGTACCATCATTAATATAAAGATTTTGTTTTTTTCTTAAAATAACTTTGACTATCGTCGAGCCACTTTCTGCTACTATTGCTCTACCTGGCTCACATATAATTTCAGGAAGCTTATTTAATTTTAAATTTTTTAAACCTTTCTTAATTTCATTCATATAATTTTCTAAAGGTTCAGGTTTTAAGTCTGGATATACTGCTGGGAATCCTCCACCAATATTTATTATGTCTGGAATAATTTTTGTTTTTTTAATTATATTTCCTATTTCTCTTATACCTTTAGTGTACGCAATTTTTTCCATACATTGTGATCCAACATGAAAGCTAATACCTAATTTTTTGGAATGCTCTCTGCATAATCTTACAAGACCTAAAGCCTCTGATGGTAGTGCGCCAAATTTTCTTGATAGATCAATCTCAGCATGCTCATTTGAGATGGCTATTCTCACAAATAACCTTAAATCTTTAGCTTGATTTGTTGCTTCAAGAATTTTCCTTAGTTCATCTTTATTGTCTAATGAAAAACTCTTAACTCCGTAATCAAAGTAAGCAGATGATATACTTTCTTTACTTTTAACCGTATGCATAAAGTGCAGCTTAACCTCTGAATTAATTTTTTTAATGAGTTTAATTTCATTTAAAGAAGCGACATCAAAGTCATTTACTCCGTTAGCTATAATCTGTTTTATAACTTTTTCATGAGGATTTGTTTTCACAGCGTAAAGTATTTTACCTGGAAAATTATCTTTAAAAAATTTTATGGATTTTTTAATCTCTTGTGTCCGTATGCAATATACGGGATAATCTGGTTTTAATAAGTTAACTAACTCGCTAACCGATTTAAATTTTCGCATTTCATGTGTCCCCCGTTAGTTTACACAAAGGTTTTTTAAAAAATTTAGTAAAAAAAACCCTACTTAATTTGCGTTTAAGGTTTTTTTGACTTCATGTAAAGAAAAAAAAAGCCAATTTGAGCTGTTGAAATTATGTCCACAGTACCCATATAGAGGCATATGAGAGCACAAAAAAATATCCCTGAGCAGCTTAAATTGTCTGATTTTGCGGACAAAACTCTACTTATATTAGATGACGATGATCCACTTAGAGGCAGGCTCGCAAGAGCAATGGAAAAGAAGGGTTTTATGGTAAAAGAGGCCAAATCTGTAGCTGAAGGTCTAAACATCGTGAAAACCGCCCCTCCAAGCTTTGCTTGCGTGGACCTAAGGCTTGAAGATGGCAATGGACTTGACGTCGTAAAAGAACTCTCAAAAAATAAAAAAGACTCTAGGATAGTTATGTTAACGGGTTACGGGAATCTACCTACAGCTGTAGCAGCGGTCAAAGCAGGTGCTATAGATTACATAGCTAAGCCTGTAGATGCTGATGATGTAGAGTCAGCATTACTTGCATCGCCTGAGTCTAAAGCGAGACCTCCGGAAAATCCAATGTCCGCTGACAGAGTTAAGTGGGAGCATATTCACCGTGTATTTGAATTATGTAATAGAAATGTTTCAGAAACGGCTAGAAGACTTAAGATGCACAGAAGAACTCTTCAAAGAATTCTTTCTAAAAGATC
>JBJLED010000034.1:0-24543 GCA_045566055.1 Candidatus Pelagibacter sp.
CAAAAATTTAATAGAGATGTAGTTATAGATATGGTTTGCTACAGAAGATATGGTCACAATGAAGGAGACGAGCCTTCATTTACCCAGCCAATAATGTATAAGAAAATAAAATCTCATCCTTCAACTCTTTCTATCTATGGAAAAAAACTTAGTCAAGAAGGATTAACTTCTGAAAAAGAATTACAAAAAGAAAAAATAAATTTTAAAAGTTTTTTAGAAAAAGAATTTGAATCGTCTAAAAATTATAAATCAGAATTAAAGTGGTTTGATGGTGCATGGTCGAGATTTAAACCTGGCCTTGGAAAAGATAAAAGAGGGGTTAGCGGTGTTGATAAAATTAAATTAATTGATATTGGTAAAAAAATTTCGAATATTCCTAAAAATTTTCAAGTGCACAAGACTTTAAAAAAAATATTTGACCTAAGAGAACAAACTATTAAAAACGGAAAAGCAATTGACTGGTCTACAGCTGAAAGTTTAGCGTTTGGAACCTTGCTAACTGAAGGCTTTTCAGTAAGATTATCAGGACAAGATTCTGGTAGAGGAACCTTTAGCCAAAGACATGCTGTTCTTCGAAATCAAGAAAGTCACGAAAGATATATTCCCTTAAATAATATTTCTAAGGGACAAAAAAATTTTGAAATTATTGATAGTTTATTGTCAGAGTTCGCTGTTCTAGGTTTTGAATTTGGGTACTCTCTTTCAGAGCCTGAAACGTTAGTATTATGGGAAGCTCAATTCGGTGATTTTGCTAATGGAGCACAAATTGTAATTGATCAGTTTATTTCATCAGGCGAGTCTAAGTGGGGTAGAGCAAGCGGACTTGTAATGTTATTACCGCATGGATATGAAGGTCAAGGACCAGAACATTCTTCAGCGAGATTAGAAAGATTTTTACAATTATGTGCTGGTGAAAATATTCAAGTGGTAAATTGCACAACTCCATCCAATTATTTTCATGTTTTGAGGCGTCAAATGCATAGAGAATTTAGAAAGCCATTAATTATTATGACACCTAAATCTTTGTTGAGACACAAAAGATGTGTTTCAGATATCTCGGAATTTTCAAAAAAAAGTACTTTTCATAGAGTTTTAGAAGATGACGCTTACTCAAAAATAAATAATTTATTGGAGCTTAAGAAAAGGGATAATCAAATAAAAAAAGTAGTGATATGCTCAGGAAAGATTTATTACGATTTAATCGAAGCTAGAGAAAAATTTAAAAATGATAATGTAACATTTATAAGATTAGAGCAGCTTTACCCTTTTCCAGCTAAGACATTAGCAAACATTCTTAAAAGGTATTCAAAAGCCGACTTTTTTTGGTGTCAGGAAGAACCTATGAATATGGGCGCTTGGAATACGGTCAGAAATTATATTGATCGTACATTAGAGATAGTGAATTTTGGTGATAAATCAGTTAAATATGTTGGTAGAAAAGCTGCTTCTTCTACTGCGACCGGAAATTTAAACAAACATCTTGCACAACAAAAAGAAATATTAGAAAAGATACTTAAAGATTAAATGGCAGAAAAAATTACAGGTTCCAACACTAGGCGAATCAGTTACAGAGGCTACAGTCTCAAAATGGCTTAAATCCCAAGGTGAAAAAGTTTCAGCTGATGAGCCGCTTGTAGAATTAGAAACAGATAAAGTAAATGTGGAAGTTCCTTCTCCGATTAGCGGGGTATTAGGAAGCATAAGCGTAAAAGAAGGTGAAACTGTGAATGTTGGTTCTCTTTTGGGTACCGTGGACAAATCTTCTGCAATTAAGGAAGATAAGACTAAAGAAGTAAATAATTACAGCCCTCCTAAAAAAGAACAAGAAACACCAAAACCAAAAATCTTTGAAGAAAATACTTTAGATACAAAAAAAAAGAAAACTACAAAAATTCAAGAAAGAGTTTTGAAATTAGAAGAGGAAGAACCATTAATTTTAGAAGAGGTTCATGAAGAAAAACTTACTAACGAAGTAAAAAAACAAATTTCCCCGGCAGCTAGAAAAATGGCCAACGAAGCTAAAGTTGATCTTAGCCGTGTTGAAGGATCAGGAAAAAACGGTGTAGTTTTAAAAGAAGATATAATGAGATTAATGGGCTCTAAGCCAGCTCCATCAGAAAGAAAGGTTAAACATGGTCCAGAAGAAAGAGTTAAGATGACCAGGTTGAGATTGACTATCGCAAAAAGATTAAAAGAAGCACAAGAAAATGCTGCAATGCTTACAACTTTTAATGAAGTTGATATGACCGAGGTAATGTTAATGAGAAGTCAATATAAAGAAGAGTTCCAAAAAAAATATGGAGTGAAGCTTGGTTTTATGTCTTTTTTTGTTAAAGCTTGTGTAATAGGTCTTAAAAATTATCCCGCAATAAATGCTGAAATACAAGGCGAAGAAATTATTTATAAAAATTATTACAACATTAGCATTGCGGTTGGAACAGATAGAGGTTTAGTTGTTCCTGTGCTTAGAGAGACTGATGAAATGTCATTTGCTGATATTGAAAAAAAATATTGTTAATCTTGGTCAAAAAGCTAAAGACGGTAAAATTACTATAGAAGATTTGCAGGGCGGTACGTTTACTATAACTAATGGAGGTATTTATGGGTCAATGCTTTCAACACCAATTTTAAACCCCCCTCAATCTGCTGTTTTAGGAATGCACAATATTATTCAAAGGCCAGTCGTGGTGGATGGAAATGTTGAGGTTAGGCCCGTAATGTATCTAGCTTTGTCATATGATCACAGAATAATAGACGGTAAAGAAGCAGTGTCTTTCTTGAAAATAGTGAAAGAATCACTGGAACAGCCGAAAAGACTTTTTTTAAATATCTAATAATGGAAAATAATTTTGATTTAGTTATTATTGGAGGAGGGCCAGGTGGTTACGTGTGCGCAATTAGAGCGGCTCAACTTGGTTTAAAAACAGCATGCGTTGAGTCCCGTGGAGCCTTAGGCGGCACCTGCCTAAATGTTGGTTGTATACCATCTAAAAGCTTACTTAATTTATCAGAAAATTATCACAAAGCAAAAAAAGATTTCAATCAACAAGGTATAGAAATCGATGGGATAAAACTAAATATTGATAAGATGATGTCAAATAAAAATAAATCGATTCAGGTACTAACGAAAGGAGTAGAGTTTTTATTCAAGAAAAATAAAGTTACTTATTTCAAAGGTAAAGGAGTCCTTCTTTCCAAAAATGATATTGTTGTTTATGAAAGTAACAACAAAAGAACCAGCATCAAATCTAAAAACATTGTTATTGCTACAGGCTCAACCGTATCTTCATTACCTGGTATTGAGATCAATGAAAAAAATGTTGTTTCCTCAACCGGTGCATTATCTTTCGATAAAGTACCAACTAAGTTAGCTGTAATTGGAGGGGGCTACATTGGTTTAGAAATGGGATCAGTGTGGTCAAGATTAGGGTCTGATGTAACCGTTATAGAGTATTTAGATTTTATCACTCCTGGAATGGATAGAGAAATTTCAAATGAATTTCAAAAAATATTATCTAAGCAAGGAATTAAATTCAAAATGGGATCAAAGGTTGAATCCGTTGAAGATAAAGGTAAGTCTGTATTAATTTCTTACACTAACGTTAAGAATTCAAAAAAAGAAATTATAGAAGTTGATAAGGTTTTAGTATCTGTTGGAAGAAAACCTTATACTGAAGGATTAAATCTTTCAAAAGTTGGAATTAAAAAAGACAACAAAGGTAGAATAGAAGTTAATAATAAATTGCAAACTTCGGTAAGCAATATTTACGCCATAGGAGATGTAATTAAAGGACCAATGCTAGCTCATAAAGCTGAAGAGGAAGGTATAGCAGTAGCTGAAATACTTGCGGGACAAGCAGGACACGTAAATTACGATGTAATACCTGGAGTTGTTTATACATCTCCAGAAGTAGCTACTGTCGGTAAAACAGAGGAGCAATTAAAAGAAGAAAAAAAATCTTATAAAACAGGAAAATTTCCTTTTCTTGCTAACTCAAGAGCAAAAGTTAACAATGAAACTGAGGGTTTTGTTAAAATACTAGCTGACAGTAAAACAGATAAAGTTTTGGGGGTTCACATTATCGGACCTCATTGTGGAGATATGATTGCAGAGATGGCGTTAGCAATGGAATTTGGTGCGAGCGCTGAAGATATTGCTAGAACCTGCCATGCTCACCCAACGCATACGGAAGCGATAAAAGAGGCAGCTTTAGCTGTTGATAAAAGACCAATTCATTTTTAAAAAATAAAAATTAAACTACTATTAAACAATGAGAGCTCAAGTTTTGCTACCTAAGGTATTTGATTTTTCTTTTACCTACAATAGTAATAAAAAAAAATTAAATCTAGGAGATGTTGTTGAAGTTCCTTTTGGAAAAAATAAAGAGATTGGCGTTGTTTGGCCTGGAGAAAGTTCTAAATTAAAAAAAATTAAAATTAAAAGTATTAATAAAAAAATTGATAAATTTTCAATAGATAAAAGTTTAATAGATTTTATCAAATGGTTTGCAATGTACAATATGATGCCATTAGGTCTAGTATTGAAAATGGCTATTGGAAATAAAAAAAATTTATTTGTCAAAGATGATAAAGATTTCAACCAATTATTAACCACAAGTACAAAATATAATTTAAACAAAGAGCAAATTGATGCTTTAAATTTTTTAAATTTAAATAGTAATAAATTTGATGTTTCAGTTCTACAGGGCACAACTGGTTCAGGTAAAACGCTAGTATATTTTGAGAGGATAAAGAAAATAATTTTAGAAAAAAAACAAGCTTTGGTTTTACTACCTGAAATATTTTTAACTAATGAGTTTAAATCGCGATTTTCAGATTTTTTCGGATTTGAACCAGCAATATGGCACTCTAAAATTACGCCAAAAAATAAAAGAATTATTTGGAAAGGTATAATAAGTAATAGGATAAAATTAGTGGTTGGTGCAAGATCATCTTTACTTTTACCGTTTAAAAATCTTGGAATAATAATAGTTGATGAGGAGCATGACACCTCATATAAGCAAGATGAAGGTGTAATATATCACGCAAGAGACATGGCAATCGCTAGAGCATTATTTGAAAAAATTCCTATTCATTTAGTAAGCTCTATTCCATCACTAGAAACTTTTAACAATATTCAAAATAAAAAATTTAGACATTTTAAAATCAACAATAGATACAATGATTACCCTCTGCCAAAAACAAAGATCGTGAATTTGAATTTAAGAAAAATTAAAGATAGCTATGTATCAAAAGAAAGTATTGAGATTGTAAAAAAATTTCTTGAAAAAAAAGAACAAATTTTATTTTTTTTAAATAGAAGAGGGTACGCTCCTTATTTAATTTGTAAAAATTGTGGTTATAAACATATATGTGCAAATTGTTCGATGTATTTGACTTATCATAAAAATGGAAATAAAGCTATTTGCCACCACTGCTCTTCAGAAAAAAAAATATCCAATAAATGTAAAGATGGAAAGAATTGTGATTTTATCATGTTTGGTCCAGGAGTTGAAAAAATTTATGAAGAAGTAAGTAAATTATTTCCCAACAGCAAAGTAGAGATCTTTTCAAGTGATTACATGAAAAAAAAAAATCATACAAATTCTCTATTTAAAAGAATTGCTAATAATGAAATAGATATTCTAATAGGGACACAAATGATCTCAAAAGGTTTTAATTTCCCTAAATTAAATTGTATAGTTGTGATTGACGCAGATTTTTCTGGAAGAGGATACGATTTAAGAACTACAGAAAAAAATATTCAATTGTACCATCAATTAAGTGGAAGAGCTGGTAGGTTTAGCTCCGAGTCACTAATAATTTATCAAACATTATCACCAGAGAATATTATTTTAAATGAATTAATAAAAAATAATCCTGATGAAATTTTAAAAAAAGAACTCATTTCAAGAAAGAAAAATTTTTTACCACCTTTTTGTAGACTAATCGCAATTATTGTTTCGGCTGACTCACAAAATTTAAGCATGGATGGAGCAAGAGAAATTAAAAAACACCTAAAAAAAATTAATGATTTAGAAGTTATGGGCCCTGTGGACTCTCCTTTATTAAAGATTAAAAAGAAATATAGATCTAGATTATTAATTAGATTTAAGGAGAAAAGTTTGAAGCAAAAACTGGTTTCAAAACTTCTAAATTCCTTGAAAATTTCAAATAAAATTAAACTTACGGTTGATGTTGATCCTGTAAATTTCGGATAATTCCTTTAATTGGTAACTTGAACAACATAAACTCTTATGGTACGAAACGCTCATTATTTCACAATAATTTCAAACAAAAATGAGCACAAATAAATCTTTCTCAACAGAAACATCAGAGAGATACTCGCGCGCCCTTTTTGAAGTTGCTCAAGAGGCTAAAGATTTAGAGAAAATAGAGAGGGATATAAAAAACTTTCAAACTCTTCTAAATAGCAGCTTAGATATAAAAAATTTTATACACAATCCAACACAAAGTAAAGAAAATCAAAATAATGCAATAAATTTATTGGCTGAAAAACTAAATTTCTCAAAAAATTTAAAAAATTTTATGTTTTTACTAATAGAGAAAAGAAGGATATTTTTTGTAGAAAAGATTATTGATAGTTTTTTAAAGCTGTGCTCACAAAAAAGAGGTGAAATTAAAGCTTCATTAATTTCTTCAAAAGAATTATCTGAAAATGAAATTGAAAGTATAAGTAAAGATTTATCATCCTCAATGGGCTCAACTATAAGGTTTGACTATAAAGTTGATAAAGAATTAATTGGAGGATTAAAACTTCAGCTAGGAAGTTTTATGATTGATACCTCAATTAAAAATAAATTAAATAAATACGAAAAAAAAATGTTAGAAAGTTAATATGTCTATAAATCCCTCAGAAGTAACAAAACTGCTCAAAGATCAAATTAAAAATTTTGGTGAAAAGGCTGAAGTTTCTGAAATCGGAAAAGTTCTATCAGTTGGTGATGGAATTGCACGAGTATATGGTTTGGACAATGTTCAAGCTGGAGAAATGGTAGAATTCGAAGATAGCTCTAAAGGCATGGCACTAAACTTAGAAAATGATAACGTTGGTGTTGTAATCTTTGGAGATGATAGAAAAATAAAAGAGGGTGATACAGTTAAAAGAACAAACGCTATTGTAGATGTACCAGTAGGCAAAGAACTCTTAGGAAGAGTAGTTGATGGTTTAGGAAATTCGATTGATGGAAAAGGAGCTATATCTTCTAAAGAAAGAAAAAGAGTTGAAGTAAAAGCTCCAGGAATAATTCCAAGACAATCAGTAAGTGAGCCAATGCAAACGGGTTTAAAATCTATTGACTCGCTTATTCCAGTTGGAAGAGGACAAAGAGAACTGATTATTGGCGATAGGCAAACAGGTAAAACCGCAGTTGCTATTGATGCAATTATTAATCAAAAAAAAATAAATGAGTCTACAGATGAGAAGAAAAAGCTTTATTGTGTTTATGTTGCAATCGGACAAAAGCGTTCCACTGTTGCTCAAATAGCAAAGACTCTTGAAGAAGCTGGAGCTTTAAAGTACACAACAATTGTAGCTGCAACGGCATCAGACTCAGCTCCGCTTCAGTTTTTAGCCCCTTATACCGGTTGTACGATTGGTGAATATTTTAGGGATAATGGAATGCATGCTTTAATTGTCTACGATGACCTATCAAAACAAGCTGTGGCTTATAGACAAATGTCTCTTTTACTTAGAAGACCCCCAGGTAGAGAAGCTTACCCTGGTGATGTATTTTATTTACATAGCAGGCTATTAGAAAGATCAGCAAAATTAAGCGAGGCTAATGGTGGTGGATCATTAACAGCTTTACCAATTATTGAAACGCAAGCAGGAGACGTTTCGGCGTACATTCCCACTAACGTAATATCTATAACAGACGGACAAATATTTTTAGAAACTGAATTATTTAATCAAGGAATACGACCTGCTGTAAATGTAGGTTTATCAGTATCCCGTGTTGGATCTGCCGCTCAAACTAAAGCAATGAAAAAAGTAGCAGGCTCTATTAAGTTAGAACTTGCTCAATATAGGGAAATGGCAGCTTTTGCACAATTTGGATCAGATTTAGATGCATCAACACAACAACTGTTGAATCGTGGAGCAAAATTAACTGAACTTTTAAAACAAGATCAATACTCGCCCATGACAGTTGCGGAGCAAGTTATATCAGTATTTACTGGTGTAAAAGGCTATTTGGATGATGTTGAGCTAGATAAAATCAAAACATTTGAAAAAGATATAATAGAAAAAATCAAATCTGATAAGCCAGAAATAATAGATGCAATACAAACTTCAGGAAAGTTAGAAGAAGAAACAGAAGACCTATTAAAACAAATTATTGAGGCATACAAAAAATAGATTATGCCTAGTTTAGATGACTTAAAAAAAAGAATAAAAAGTGTTAAATCTACACAAAAAATTACAAAAGCAATGAAAATGGTAGCAGCAGCAAAATTAAGAAAAGCTCAGGAAAGCGCTGAAAGAGGGAGACCATATAGTCAAAAAATGCAAAATATAATTTTAAACTTAACAAAATCCATAAACGATCCAGAAAATGCTCCAAAACTTTTAGTTGGTACTGGGGAAGATAAAAAATATTTGTGTGTGGTTTTAACCGCTGACAGGGGTCTATGCGGAGGATTTAATTCTAATATATGTAAACTAGCTAAGAGTAATTTTAAAAAGATTTTAAATGAAGGTAAAGATCTTAAAATTATTACAGTTGGTTCAAAAGGACATGACCAAATAAGAAGAGAGTATGGAAAATATATAATTAAAAAATTTAGCTTTAAAGACAAAAAAAATATTTCATTCAATGAAGCAGATATTGTAGGCAGTGAAATATTATCTTTATTTAATCAAAATGAATTTGATAAATGTATTATTTTTTATAATAATTTTAAAAATGTAATCACACAAATTCCACAAGCTCAACAAATAATTCCGGCAGAGACAAAAAATATAAAAAAACAAAGTAATACTGAAGATTTTTCATATGAATTTGAGCCTGACGAGGATGAAATCTTAGAAGATTTATTACCAAAAAATATTTCAACTCAAGTTTTTAAAGCTTTATTAGAAAATGCCGCAAGTGAACAAGGCTCAAGAATGACCGCAATGGATAATGCCACAAGAAATGCTGGAGACTTAGTTGATAAATTAACAATCAATTATAACAGAAGCCGTCAAGCTTCTATTACAAAAGAATTAATCGAAATCATATCAGGAGCAGAAAGTTTATAATTATGAGTAAAAAAGGAAAAATAACTCAAATCATCGGAGCGGTAGTAGATGTAAATTTTGATACTGATCTACCTGAAATTTATACAGCGTTAGAAGTAAATAATTCTGGTAATAAATTAATTTTAGAAGTTGCTCAACACTTAGGAGAAAACGATGTTCGAACAATTGCAATGGATGCAACAGAAGGATTAAAACGTGGAGACGAAGTAAATAATACCGGCGCTCCGATAAGCGTACCAGTTGGTCCTGAAACATTGGGAAGAATTATAAACGTAGTTGGAGAGTCTATTGATGAAAAAGGCGATGTAAAAACAAAAGAAAAGTGGCCGATACATAGAGCAGCTCCTAAATTTACAGATCAAGCGACTGAAACGGAGCAATTAGTAACCGGAATAAAAGTGATAGATCTTTTAGCCCCATACGCTAAAGGGGGGAAAATTGGTTTATTTGGAGGAGCTGGAGTAGGAAAAACAGTAACAATTATGGAATTGATAAACAATATTGCTAAAGCTCATGGTGGATTTTCAGTATTTGCAGGTGTAGGTGAAAGAACTAGAGAAGGAAATGACTTGTATCATGAAATGATTGAGTCAGGAGTAATTAAAACAGATGGGAAAGGGTCAAAAGCTGCTCTTGTTTATGGGCAGATGAACGAACCACCTGGAGCTAGAGCAAGAGTCGCACTAACAGGTTTAACAGTTGCAGAATATTTTAGAGATAAAGAAGGACAAGATGTTTTATTTTTCGTTGATAATATTTTCAGGTTTACTCAGGCAGGTTCAGAAGTATCTGCTTTATTAGGAAGAATACCTTCAGCAGTAGGTTACCAACCAACTCTAGCTACAGATATGGGTAACCTTCAAGAAAGAATTACTTCTACAGACAAAGGCTCAATTACATCAGTTCAAGCGATATATGTACCAGCTGATGATTTAACAGACCCCGCTCCAGCAACATCATTTTCTCATTTGGATGCAACTACAGTATTATCAAGACAAATTGCAGAAATAGGAATATATCCAGCTGTTGATCCTTTGGACTCAACCTCAAGAATTTTGGACCCAAGAGTAGTCGGCGACGAACATTATAGAGTAGCTAGGGACGTTCAAAGAATTCTACAGGCTTATAAATCTTTACAAGATATTATTGCAATTTTAGGAATGGATGAACTGTCAGAGGAAGATAAACTTACAGTAGCGCGAGCAAGAAAAATACAAAGATTCCTTTCCCAACCTTTTTTTGTTGCTGAGGTTTTTACAGGTTCTCCTGGAAAATTAGTGGATCTGAAAGATACAATAAAAGGTTTTGATGCAATATGTAAAGGCGAATACGATCATTTGCCAGAAGCAGCTTTTTATATGGTGGGCGGCATTAATGAAGTTATAGAAAAAGCTGATAAATTATCAAAAGACAATAAATAATGTCTGAAAAATTTACAGTAGAAATAATTACACCAGAAAAATCAATTCTTAGGTCAGAGGCAGAAGAGGTAACTATTCCATCATACGAAGGTCAAATGGGTATTTTAAAAGACCACATACCACTAATAACTTTTTTAAGACCTGGTTATATTAATATCAAAGATCGGGATGAAAAAAAATATTTTGTGGAAGAAGGAACAGTTGAATTCGCTGAAAATAATCTTTTAATTTTAACATCAACTGTTATAGATTTAAAAAATTTTGATAAGGTCCATATCAAAAATTTAATTCAAGAAACAGAAAAAAAACTTCAAGACAGCAGCTCAACAGACAAAGAAAAATATATTCTATCTTATAAAATAAATACGCTTAATGAAATTAACCAATAAACGAATTAATTTCTTTAAGGAGACTGTTATATAAATTCTTTTTAAAATCAACAATTACCTCAGGGAGTTTTTTTGGTTCAATCCATCTCCAATCAATAAATTCAGGATATTTTGTATTTATATTTATTTCATCATCAATGCCCAAAAATCTAGCAATAAACCATTTTTGCTTCTGGCCTCTAAATTTTCCTTTCCATATAATACCAATTAGACTTTCAGGCAATTCGTATTCATACATACATTCGATCTCTTTAAGAATTTTTATATTTTTTATACTTGTTTCTTCCGCCAACTCTCTTTTCATTGCAGCAGTAAAATCCTCATTTTTGTTAACACCACCTTGAGGCATTTGCCAGTTATTACCAGGGTTATCCTTTCTTTTCCCAACTAATACTTGGTTTTGATTATTTAAAACAATTATTCCTACTCCGATTCGCATAGGAAGACTTTGTTTTTTCATTATTTAAGAATTGAAAAGTTTTATAGCGTAGTTTAGCTGGTTATCTTTATCTGAACTAATTTTGAAATCTCCACCAACTTCCTCCACCATTATGTCAGGTGTTACTCCTACTTCCGAAATAGAGTTACCTGAAGGTAAGTAATATTTAGAAATCGTTAATCTCATTCCACCTCCGTTTCTTAAAGGTATAATTGACTGAACTGAACCTTTTCCATAAGAATTTTCACCGATTATGATTGCCCTTTTATGATCTTTTAAAGCTCCTGCAAAAATTTCTGAAGCAGACGCCGATCCATTATTAATCAAAATAATTATTGGCTTTCCGTTAACCTCATCTCCTTTTCTTGCAAAAATTTTCGTGTTTCAGAGATTTTACGTCCTTTAGTGGATACTATTTCTCCATCGTTTAAAAAAAAATCTGTTATATTTATAGCCTGTGTAAGTAAGCCGCCCGGATTATTTCTCAAATCAACTATATAGCCCTTAATCTTTGAATTTTTTTCAAATTTTTTTATAGATTTTAAAAATTGACTATCACTATTTTCGTTAAAAGATTTTAATCTTAGATATCCAATATTTTTTTCGTCACTAATTACTTTAGAACTTACTGAACGAACCTCTATTATTTTTCTTGTTATTGTAAATTCTAGCGGTTTTTTTTACATCTTTTCTTCGAATTGTAAGATCTATCGATGTACCAACAGGTCCTCGCATTAATTTTACAGCTTCCATCAATGATTTACCTTGCACTTGATCTTTTCCAATTTTAACGATGTAATCTCCTGCTTTTATTCCAGCCTTTGCCGCTGGAGTATCATCAATAGGAGAAATTACTTTAACAACTCCTGCCTCCATACCAATTTCAATACCTAATCCACCAAACTCCCCTCTGGTATCTGTTTGCATTTCTTTAAAAAGCTCAGGACTCATATAAGCGGAGTAAGGATCAAGAGATTGTAAAACACCATTAATCGCAGAGTCCATCATCTCAGCTTGGTCAACATCATCTACATAATCTTTTTTTATGTTTTCTATAACCTCTCCAAAAAGATCAATTTTTTCATAAAGTTGATTTTTCGCGAAAATGGATGTTTTGGAAATAGTAAAAATTAATATTGATAAAATAAATAACTTTTTCATATCATCGCTTTTTCTTTTGGAATTTCTTCAGACCACATTTTTTCTAAATCATAAAACTCTCTTTTTTCTGGATGAAATATATGCACAATTACGTCATGTGCATCTACTAACTTCCAGTCCTTACTATCTTTACCTTCAATTCTACAATTTTCTAAACCAATCTTTTTCAATTCAGCAACCAGAATTTCAGAGAGTGATTGAAGATGTCTTGATGAAGTCCCAGAAGCAATTATCATATAATCAGCTATGTAAGATTTATTTTTTAAATTGATTGAAGTAATACTTTGAGCTTTATTATTATCAAGAATCTTTTCAATATTTTTTTTAATATCTATAATTTCCATTAATAATTTTTTAGTATTTGGCTTCTTAAATTTGTAGAGGAGATTATTATAGGTTTATTATTTACAAAAGTAATTTTATTTTTCAAATATTTAGCCACTATTGATTTCTTACTCTTATTATCATATCCTCTTCTAGAAAAAACAATTAATTTTGTCAATTTTACTATTTTTTTCCAACTTTTCCACTCATGAAATTTAATTAAATTGTCAGATCCAATGATAAAATAGATATTTTTAAGTTTTTTTTTAGTTATTAAATAATTAATAGCGTTAATACTCCTTGAAGAATGAATAGTTTTTTCTAAGTGAATAACTTGTATCTTTTTAATATTTTTGGATATTTTTTTTGCTTTAACTATTCTTTGAGGTAAAGAATAAAAAGTCCTCTCTTTAAAAGGGTTTTGTTTTGTTACAAGCCATAAAACTTTATTTAATTTCAATTTTTTAATTGCCAATTTAGATATTATTAGATGTCCTTTGTGAGCAGGGTCAAAAGAACCGCCGAGTATTCCAATAGGTTTATTTAATACTCTTACCATTTATTACGGCCTGATAATTCCCTTGCCAGAAACTAAATATTTGTAAGATGTCAATTGATTTATTCCAACTGGCCCTCTTGGAGGAAGTTTGTTTGTAGAAATTCCTATTTCTCCTCCAAATCCAAATTCACCTCCATCAGCAAACTGAGTTGAGACATTGTGCATTGCAATTGAGCTATTTACTCCATTTAAAAATAATTGAGCATTTTTTTTATTATTAGTAATTATACTATCTGTGTGCATAGTTCCGTACTTAAGAATATGATTAACTCCTTCTTTTACATTTTTTACAGCTTTTATTGATATAATTGCGTTTAAGTACTCAGTTTTCCAATCTCTTTCATTTGCCTTCTTAAGTTTACCTTTGAACAATTTATTGATTTTGTTATCTACTCTAACCTCACATCCGACTGCTATAAGAGACTGAATTATTTTTTTTGCGTGGGAATTAATTGCTTTTTCGTCAATCAAAAGTGTTTCTACAGCACCACAAATACTAGTTCTTCTCATTTTTGCATTAATAATTAATTTTTTTGCCATATCTATATTTGCAGATTTATCTAAATATATATGACATAGGCCCTCAAGATGACCAATAACATGTACGTTTGAAAATTTTTGGACTTTGGCCACCAATCCTTTGCCTCCTCTTGGAACGATCACATCAATATACGCACTCATTTTAGATAACATGTGGTCAACAATTTTTCTGTCTTTCTTTTCTATGAACTGAACACAATTTTTGTTGATATTATTTTTTTTTAAAACATCTCTAAAAAGATTAGCTAAAAGTTTGTTTGAATTAAAAGCTTCAGATCCACCTCTCAGTATTGAACAGTTGCCTGATTTAAGACATAGAGCTGCAACGTCAGCAGTTACATTTGGTCTACTCTCATAAATTACGCCAATCACTCCAATTGGTGTTGAGACTTTCTTAATTTTCAATTTATTTGGTCTTTGCCATTGCTCAAGAACTTGGCCAATTGGATCTCTAAATTTTGCAATTTCGTTTATCGAATGTCTTATGCCTTCTATACGTTTATCATTAAGAATCAGTCTATCAACAAGATGTTTTCTTTTAACATTTTTAACATCTTTTAGATTTTCTTTAATAATTTTTTTTTTATTTTTAAAAAGTATTTTATTATAGTTTTCTAAAACTTTTTTAATTTTTGCGTGTTTTATGTTTTTTAGATCTTCAAAAGCTTTTTTTGCATTCTTTCCAATGTTTGCTAAATAATTCATTTATAGTAATACCATATCATCTTTGTGAATAATTTCAGTTTTGCTAAAATAACCCAAAATTTTTTCAATTTCTTTACTTTGTTTACCTTTGATCTTATTTATTTCATCAGAACTAAATGAAGACAAACCTCTAGCTAATTGATTATTATTTTGATCTAAAACTAGCACATTTTCTCCCTTTTTAAAAAAACCATCAATTCTAGTTATACCCGCAGCCAACAAACTTTTACCATTAAGGAGAGCTTTTGATGCTCCATCATCAATTTTAATAGTACCATTTGAATTTAATGATCCAATAATCCATTTTTTCTTTGCGTCTAAACTCGAAACTTTAGGAAAGAAATGAGTAAACTTCTCTTTTTTAATCATATTAGAAATTGGATTATCTATTTTTCCATTTGCTATAAACATATGACATCCAGAATTCATACAGATTTTTGCTGCATCTAATTTTGTAGTAATCCCTCCTGAACCGTAACTATTTTTTGTTTTTTCAATAAGAGATGTTACTTTATCATCTATGCGCTCAATATTTTTTACGATCTTTTTACTTTTAGATTTATCGTATAAGCCATCTACATCAGAGAAAATTATTAAAATATCAGCTCCAATTATCTGAGCAACTCTTGCAGCCAGCCTGTCATTATCACCATATTTGATCTCAGCTGTAGCAGTAGAGTCATTTTCGTTTACAATTGGAATTGCATTTAATTTAAATAAATTATCAAAAGTTCTTCTTACATTAATTGCTCTTCTTCTTTGCTCTGTATCGTCAGGGCTTATTAGAATTTGACCAGTTTTGATCTTATATTTATCGAACAACTTTTGAAATTCACCAGCTAAGTGGATCTGGCCAACAGCTGCAATAGCCTGAGACATTTCTAGTTTTATTTTTTTCTTTTTAATATTTAAGTATTTTTGGCCAAGCGCTATTGCCCCAGATGATACGATCACAAAATTTTTATTTTTACCGTATTTTTTAATATCTTTTATAAGAGAAGTTACCCATTTATTTTTAAACACTCCCTTACTGTCTATAACGGTAGAAGATCCAAGCTTTAAAACAATCTTTTTTGAATTTTCAATTAGCATTTTTAATAAGTAGTTTTTTTATCTTTTGTATATCTTTATTAGAAAATACAGAAATAATTTCATATTTGGATTTTACTTTCTCTTTAAATTCTTTTAATTTTTTATTTATTTCCTCACTATCAAGTAAATCTGACTTATTAAAAAAAATAATTTCTTTCTTTTTTATTAGGTTTTTATCATAAGTCGATAACTCAAACTTTATATTTTTGTAGACACTTATCAAATCATTCTCTGATAAGTCTATAAGGTGCAGTAAAACTTTACACCTCTCTATATGGCGTAAAAATTTATCTCCCAAGCCTATTCCTTTGTGGGCGCCTTCAACTAGACCAGGGATATCTGCCAGAGTTACTTCTTTACCATCATAATAAGTAACACCTAAATTTGGATTTATCGTAGTAAAAGGATAGTTAGCTATTTTTGGTTTAGCCCTAGTTAATGCTGCTAATAAACTGGATTTTCCAGCATTAGGTTTTCCTATGATGCCAATATCTGCAATTACTTTTAATTGAAGCCATATCCAAAACTCTTCTCCAATTTTACCATTAGTTTTCTTCTTCGGAGCTCTATTAGTCGAACTTTTAAATCTAACATTGCCAAGACCACCTTTTCCTCCTGAAGCAACAAGATAATTTTCCTTATTTTTTGTAAAATCATAAATTAAAGTATTATTATCTTCTTCATAAATTTGAGTACCAACTGGCACTTTTAAAACTAAATCTTTCCCATTTGCACCAGTCTTATTTCTTTTACTTCCAGGTTTACCATGTTGTGCTTTAAAGTGTTGCGCGTACCTAAAATCAATTAAAGTATTTAAGTTTCTATCTGACTCTATTATAATTGATCCGCCGTTACCTCCGTCACCACCATCAGGTCCTCCATACTCAATAAATTTTTCTCTCCTGAAACTAGCAGAACCTGAACCACCGTTACCGGCCTTTATATATATTTTTGCTTGATCTAAAAATTTCATTGTTGGCTTATTATAAATAACAGAGGTTATTTATAGATTTAATTGGGGATTACAGAAACAAAAGTTCTGTTTAATTTTGATTTTTTGAATTTAACTTTGCCTTTTATCAAAGAAAATATAGAGTGATCTTTTCCCATGCCAACGTTATCCCCTGGGTGAATTTTCGTTCCTCTTTGTCTCACAATTATGTTTCCAGGAATTACTAACTGATCACCATATCTTTTTACTCCAAGACGTCTACCTTTACTATCTCGGCCGTTTTTCGATGATCCACCTGCTTTTTTTGTTGCCATTCGTTTATCCTATTTTTTATACTTTCTTTTTTGTAACAGCTTCTTTGCTTGTTATTTTTTTCTGAGCTACTTGTTTTGGAGCAATTTTTTTATTAGTAACAGCCTTGGCTTCGTCAATTACTTTACCATCTTTAGATAAAATCTTCGTAATTTGAATTTTTGAATGTCGCTGTCTATGTCCATTTTTTTTTCTTGAATGTTTTCTTCTTCTTTTATGGAAGATTAAAATAGTTCTATCTTTTACGTTTTCGAGCAATTTAGCCTCGACGGTCGCCCCACTAATGCTTGGACTTCCGATTTCGGTATTTTTATCGTCATTTAAAAGCAAAACATTTTTAAATTTTACAGTTTCACCTACTTTTGCATTAAGTTTCTCAATCTCTAATATTTTACTCGCAGTAACTTTGTATTGTTTTCCACCAGTTTCAATAATTGCAAATGACATAAATTCTCGTTGTTAAGTTTCAGGGCAATATAGCCCTCAATTTTATCAAGTCAAGATTATTGAGCCTAAAAATTGTCTTTAAGATCACGTAATTTCGTAAATATTTCTAGATCTGAGGCTTTTTTTAAATTTAATGTACCTTTAATATCTGGATCGTCACATCTTAAGAATATATTAGTTTGAATTTCATCCTTTATCGTAGATGGAATTGTAGGCTTCATATCTTTTATTCTTGAATTTATTTCTTTTTTCTTATCTTTCAAGTAATTATTATTAGGGTCGAATTTTAAACAAAAACTTAAGTTATTTTTTGTATACTCATGACCACAATAAATCTTTGTATCTCCTGGAAGATTTTTGATTTTATTTAAAGAGTTAAACATTTGTTCATAAGTTCCTTCAAATACCCTACCACATCCTAAAGAAAACAAAGTGTCTCCAGTAAATATAATTTTTTCCTGTTCAAAATAAAAAGCAACATGACCTATAGTATGGCCTGGAATAAATATAGTTTTAAAATTTAGGTCACCAATTTTAAATTCTTTATCATCTTTTAATAGGATATCTATTCCTGGTATACGTTTTTGATCATCCTCAAACCCTAATACTTTTGAACCATACTTATTTTTAAGCTCAGTATTTCCACCAATATGATCGAAATGATGATGAGTGTTAAGTATGAAGTCTAGTTTTTTATATTTTTGATTTATTTTTTTATCACATGGATCAAATTCTGAAGGATCAATAATTGCCACTGTATTGGTTTGATTGTCTTTAATTAAATAACTATAGTTATCATTAAGGCATGGTATGATTTCTATTTCCATATTATCCAATTAAAAAAATTCCTAATTTAGAAAATAAATTTTTTATTTCCAAATTGTTTCTTTTAATTAATGAGGTATTGTTTTCATTAATACCAATGACTTTTTTAATATTTATATTTTGATTTTCACAATAATTGTATAGATCTTTAATAGTACACATATGTAAGTTAGGGGTATCAAACCAAGCATTAGGTAATGTTTTTGTTATAGGCATTTTTCCAAACAGTAATAAGCTCGTTCTTACTTTCCAGTATCCAAAGTTTGGAATAGATACTATTACTGATTTACCAATCCTTAATAATTCATTTAAAACTTTATCAGGTTTATAAAACGCTTGAAGAGTTTGACTAAGCACCACGTAATCAAAAGATTTCTTTGGAAATTGATATAATTCATTTTCTGCATTGCCCTGTATAACTGTTAAACCTTTATTTAGACATTCTTGAACATTATTCTGATCGAGCTCTAAACCTCTTGTTTCTATATTTTTTTCTTTTACAAGAAAATTCATTAAAGAGCCGTCCCCGCAACCCACGTCAAGCACTCTTGAGTCATTCGGAAGTAGGTCAGCGATTACTTTAAATTCTTTTTTCATTTTTTAAATTTTTCATACATAGAATCTATAAAAGCCTTTAAAGTTTTTAAGAATTCTGTTTCATTTATCAAAAAGGAGTCATGACCTTTATCTGTTTCTATCTCAGAATAAGAAACATCGGCTCCAGATGCGTTTAAAGCAATTACTATGTCTTTATTTTCTTTAGTTGTGTAAAGCCAGTCTGATGAAAATGAAATTACCAAAAATTTTGTTGATTGATTTTTAAAAGCTTCAACTAACCCACCAATGTACTGTTTGGATAAATCAAAATAATCCATTGCCCTTGTGATATATAAAATTGAATTAGCATCAAATCTTTCAACAAAAGTACTTCCTTGGTGTCTTAAATAACTTTCAACTTGAAAATCTGCATTAAAACTAAATTGGTAATCTGCTTTTTCTTGGAGCTTTCTTCCAAATTTTTCTTGCATGCCTTGTTCTGATAAATAGCTTATGTGTCCAACCATTCTTGCTACAGCTAGACCGTTTTTAGGTTGCGTATTTTTCAAAAAATATTTACCATTATCCCAAACTGGATCAGCCATTATCGCCTGCCGTGCTAATTCGTTTAATGCAATATTTTGAGCACTGTGACTAGAGCTACAAGCTATAGGAATTGCAGAGAAAGTTTTCCCTGGAAAAGTTGCACAAAATTGTAACAGTTGCATTCCGCCCATTGAGCCACCTGTTGCGCACAAAAGTTTTTTTATACCGAGATGATCAAGAAGAGACTCTTGTGCTCTGACAATATCTTTAATTGTTATCACAGGAAAATCTAATCCATAAGGTTGATTAGTCTCTTTGTTAATATCGCTTGGTCCTACGGAACCCATACAACCTCCAATGACATTTGCACAAACTACAAAATATTTATTTGTATCAATAGCTTTTCCTGGCCCAACTGCTGTTACCCACCAGCCATCTTTTTTTGTTACAGGATTTGTACCGGTAACAAATTGGTCGCCAGTTAATGCATGGAATACCAAAATAGCGTTATCTCTATTTTCATTAAGTTTTCCATAAGTTTCATAAGCTAAAGGAAAATCTTTTATAATTTTACCACAGTCTAACTTGAGTGGTTTAGTAACAATTATCCTATTTATATTCTCAATTTTTCTATTCATCCAAAAAAAAAGCCCAGCTAAACTGGGCATCTCCCTTTTTAGCTAAATTTGTTATGCGCTAGCAATTTGGTTAAATCAGCGCGTTTACTATGTACTAGATCATCACAAACTTGTCAATTTTATATAAGATAAAGACTTCTAGAAAAACTCTAACAATTTAGATATTACATTAATAAATGAGGTTACCTAAACCAAATAATATACAAACGGAAAAATACGTAGCTGGTATGAGCTTTTTTAAAAAGAGACTCGTTAGGACAAAACTATCAGCTAACGAGTCCGCACTTGGGCCTAGCCCAAAAGCAAAAAGAGAATATTTAAAAGTATCAAAAAGTTTTGCAAGGTATCCGGACTCCAGTGGAACCCACTTAAGAGAAAGTTTAGGCAATAAATTTAAGCTAGATAAAAATAGAATAATTCTAGGAGCAGGATCTGACCAAATTTTTGAATTAATCTGTAAAGCGTATCTAAAAAAAGGCGATGAAGTAATAGTGCCTAAGTACAGTTTTATTATTTACAGAATTTACAGTAAAATGAGTGGAGCGAAAGTTATTTACTCAAAAGAAAATAATTTTACAGTTTCAGTTAAAGAAATTTTAAAAAAAGTATCTAGTAAGACAAAAGTTGTTTTTTTGGCTAATCCCAATAATCCAACAGGAACTTACATTACAAAAAAAGATTTATTATTTTTACGAAAAAAGTTAAGAAGTAATATTTTACTCGTTGTTGATGACGCTTATTTTGAATACGTAAAACAAAAAGACTATTCTTCTGCTTTAAAATTATTTTTAAATTTTAAAAATGTTGTAATGACAAGAACATTTTCAAAAATTTATGGTTTAGCTGGATTACGAGTAGGATGGGGATACGGATCAAAAGAAATTATCGATGTGCTAAATAAAATTAAGCCACCCTTTAACGTAAACAAAGCTGCTTTATTTGCTGCATCAGCCGCCGTTAAAGACAGTGCGTGGTTAAATAAAGAAATCAAGCACGTTAATAATTGGAATGTAAAAATGTTTTATGAATTCAAGAAAATGAAAATTGAAACTAATAGAAGTTATAGTAACTTTTTATTAGTAAATTTTAACAGAGTAAAAATTAACTCATCTAGAGTTTTTAAATTGCTAGCTAAAGCAGGAATTTTAGTTCGTAAAATGGATGTTTATGGTATTAAAAATTCACTTAGAATCACAATCGGGAAAAGTGAAGAAAATAAAAAATTAATTTCAAAAATGAAAAGAATATTAAATGTTTAATAAGATTAGCATAATTGGATGTGGTTTAATTGGCTCTTCTATCTTGAGAGCTGTAGAACAAAAAAAATTAACAACTAAAGTTAGTGTCTTTGATAAATCATCTAAGGTAAATGATTATTTGAAAAATAACTTTTCAGTAGAGATTTGTAATAATATTTCAGATGTAGTAAATGATTCTGATCTAGTTATCATTGCTTCTCCCTTAAGTAGCTACAAAGAAATATTACTTTCTATTCAGTCTAACTTAAAAGAAAATGTAATTTTAACTGATACAGGTTCTGCAAAAAAAGAAGTGAACAAAATTATTAGTAATTTAAATCTTAAAAATGTTAACTGGATTGCTTCGCATCCTATAGCGGGAACTGAATACTCTGGCCCAGAGGCTGGTTTTGCGAACTTATTTAATAATAGATGGTGTATTTTATCTGCAGATAAAAGAGCTAATAAAGAAAAAATTTATGAATTAGAAAAGTTTTGGTCTAGCCTTGGGAGCAAAGTGAAATTTATGTCATTTGAAGACCATGATTATATTTTATCACTCACAAGTCATTTACCACACGCAGTAGCTTACAGTATTGTCAAAACTGCTATTAACAATGAAGACAAATTCAAAGACGATGTTATTCAGTACAGCGCTGGTGGATTAAGAGATTTTACAAGAATAGCAGCATCAGACCCTTTAATGTGGAAAGATATTTTTATAGATAACAGCGATAATATTTTAAAAGTATTGGATAATTACTCTAAAAATCTTGAAGAAATTAAAACCGCTATAAAAAACAAGGACAGTAAAAAACTTCTAGAAATATTCTCATCAACTAAAAAAGTAAGAAAAGAAATTATTGAAGCAGGTCAAGATACGGATAAACCTGGATTTGGCAGGAATTAATCTATGAAAGAGTATAACATTGCATCAATACCAGGCGACGGAATAGGAAAAGAAGTAGTTCCTGAAGGTTTGAAAGTTTTAAAAGATGCCGCAGAAAAACATCAATTTAAGATAAATTTTACAGAATATGATTTTGCTTCCTGTGACTATTATGAAAAACACGGGAAAATGCTCCCAAATGATTGGAAAGAAAAATTAGGAAAACATGATGCTATATTTTTTGGAGCAGTTGGTATGCCAGATCAAGTCCCAGACCATATTTCTTTATGGGGTTCGCTACTTCAGTTTAGAAGAGAATTTGATCAATATATTAATCTTAGACCTGTAAAATTATTTCCTGGTATTAACCCACCTTTAGCAAACAAAAAACCAGGTGATATTGATATGTTAATTGTTAGAGAAAATACTGAGGGTGAGTATTCTTCAGTTGGTGGAAGAATGTTTAAAAATACAGATAGAGAAATAGCTGTTCAAGAAACAATAATGTCTGCATACGGAATAGATAGAGTTCAAAAATTTGCTTTCGAACTAGCTAAACAAAGAAAAAGAAAAAAATTAACAAACGCAACAAAATCTAATGGAATTTCAATTACGATGCCATTTTGGGATGAGCGTTTTAATCAGATGAAAAAAAATTATCCAGATATTGAAACAGATCAGTTTCATATAGATATTTTGGTAGCTAGATTTGTACTTAATCCCGAATGGTTTGATGTAGTAGTTGCATCTAATTTATTTGGAGACATCCTTTCTGATTTAGGGCCAGCTTGTACTGGAACTATTGGAATTGCTCCATCAGGGAATATTAATCCAGAAAATAAATTTCCATCTCTCTTTGAGCCAGTACATGGTTCAGCCCCAGATATTGCCGGGAAAGGAATTGCAAACCCAGTAGGTCAAATTTGGTCCGGTGCAATGATGTTAGATTATTTAGGAGAAAAACAAGCCTCTAATTCAATCGTTCAAGCTATTGAAAAATCTTTAAGAGAGAAAAGTAATAGAACTAAAGATCTTGGTGGTGACGCTAATACTATTAAATGTTCTAATTCAATTTTAGCTAATCTTTAATTTTTTTTATCTCTGTATAAATTTTATTTTCTATTTCTTTTAAAAATTCATCATTTTCTTTACCAGGCATGATTGGTTCTAAAAATGAAATATGTATATCACCCGTATATTTCATGAAACTATTCTTTGGCCAAACTTTTCCAGTGTTTAAAGCCACAGGAATGCAAGGTAAATTTAGAGCTTTATAAATTCTACCAGCTCCTTTCTTAAACGGCGGTTGTTCATCAAGTTTTACTCTAGTCCCTTGAGGAAATATTAGAAGAGGTCTTTTACTTTTATCTATTGTTTCTTTAATTTTATCAAAAAAGTTTAAATTTTCTTTTGTAGTTGTTTGTCTAACTATTGCGATCGATCCTATTTTTCTTAAATACCAACCAAATAATGGAATATTTAAAAGTTCTTTTTTTAAAATAAAGATAGGGCCATCTAAAGGTATCTGTAATGCAAAAGTTTCGAACATTGATTGATGAGCTGAAGTAACAAAAAAATTATCTACTTTCTTTAGATTTTCAACACCATGAAATTTTACGTTTGTATTAAGAATAATTTTTAATAGAAGAACTATATATCTAGCAGATACCCTTCCAAAAAATAGTGTACATTTACTTGGAAGAATTAATGTTGGTATAGCTAAAATAAAAATTATTATAAGGCCAACATATAAAAAAATATTAAAGATTAATGATCTAATAAATTGCATTAAGAATTAATCAATTTAAGTAAATTTTGCTTCTTTCTAATATATCTAAGTTTATTTTTATTGATTAAAATTTCAGCAACTAAAGGTCTAGTATTATAATTTGAAGACAACGATGATCCGTATGCTCCAACATTAGTTATAGCCACAAACTCATTTTCATTTATTTTAGGATAGTTTTTATAAACACCAAATTTACAAGTGCTCTCACATATTGGCCCTACAAATTCTATTTTACCTCTCATTCTTGATGATTTTTTTGAAATAGGGATTATTTTATGAAAAGCTTCATACAAAGCTGGACGCATAAAATCATTCATGCCAGCATCTAATATAATAAAATTTTTATTAGTGCCCTTTTTAATAAATTGTATTTTACTAATTAGTAGTCCAGTATTACCAATAATAGATCTACCTGGTTCAAAAATTATTCTACAATTTAACTTTTTAGAAAAATTATGTACCAGTTTAGAATATT
>JBJLED010000035.1:0-23446 GCA_045566055.1 Candidatus Pelagibacter sp.
GAGAAGGAGTATTATTTGAAAAAAAAATTGAATTAGATGAAAAATATTTATTCAAAATTTCACAACAAGTAAGAAATAATTCAAATTCATCAATTGACCTATACCCATATGCTCAGATGACAAGAAACAAAATTCCTGATGATATTCAGAATTTTTATATTCAACACGAGGGTTTTATCGGCGTATTTGATGATGAATTAAAAGAAGATGATTATGACGATATTAAAGAAAAGAAGATTGTTAGAGAGTCTAATGAAGGATGGCTAGGTATTACTGATAAATATTGGATGACAGCTTTTGTTCCTGAAAAAGGCAAAAATTTTAAATCAACTTTTCTTTACGATAATGGCTTTAAAGCTAACTACATTATTAATAAACCTACAACAATCAATAAATCGTCTACAGGTATAAATGAACTTAGATTATTTGTTTCAGCAAAAGAGGTTGGGACTATTGATGGATATGCTGCTGATCAAAATATTAATAAATTTGATTTAGTTATTGATTGGGGTTGGTTCTATTTCTTTACTAAACCTTTATTTTTTGTAATCGATTATTTATTTAAATTTTCAGGAAATTTCGGAATTGCTATTGTTTTAATCACTATAGCTATTAGAGCTTTATTTTTTCCTCTTGCAAATTTTTCATTCAGATCAATGGCTAAAATGAAAGCTGTTACACCTGAAATGCAGAGACTTAAAGAACTTCATAAAGACGACAAAGTAAAATTACAACAAGAAATGATGGCTTTATATAGAAAGGAAAAAATCAACCCTGCATCAGGTTGTTTGCCAGTATTAATTCAAATTCCCTTCTTTTTTGCTATTTATAAAATGTTATTTATTTCTTTGGAAATGAGGCATCAACCTTTTTTTGGTTGGATAAAGGATCTATCAGCAGCAGACCCAACTTCAATTTTTAACTTGTTTGGATTGATACCGTGGGATCCGCCAAGCTTTATGATAATTGGTATTTGGCCAATTTTAATGGGTGCTTCTATGTGGGTACAGCAAAAATTGAACCCCGCTCCTGCAGATCCAATTCAAGCAAAGATTTTTGCTTTCTTCCCGCTATTTCTAACAATTATTTTAGCCTCTTTCCCATCTGGTTTGGTTGTTTACTGGACAGTAAATAATATTTTAACGATTGCTCAACAGTATGTAATTGTAAAACAAACTACTGTAAAAACAAATTAAATGTCTCAAAACATTTCTCTTGAAGAAATCAAAAAGTTTTGGCCAGAAGACGCTCCAGATATTAATAATGTTCAAAAATATGTTTCAAAATACAAGAATGAAAAAATTGTTATTAAGTATGGCGGCAACGTCTTAATTGATAGAGACGTGTTTGATAATTTTATTTTAGATATAAATATTCTTAATAAATTAGGACTATCAGTAATTATTGTTCATGGTGGCGGGCCCAGAATTAAAAGAGAACTAGATAAAAAGAAAATTGAGTCAAAATTTATTGACGGGCTAAGAGTGACTGATAAAAATATTATTAATGTGGTTGAGGAAGTTCTAATTAATTTTAATAATGACATAGTATCAAATTTGAAAAAGTTAGGATCAAAAGCAGTATCGTTTCACACAAAAGAAAATAACATTATTGAGGTTATGTCTGAAAGGGAGGAATTGGGCTATGTGGGAATTCCAAATAAAATAAATTCTCAATTAATTGAAAATACGATTAATCAAAATCAAATTCCCATTGTTGCTCCTCTTGGTTTAGGAGCTAACCAGCAAACATATAATATAAATGGAGACACAGCAGCGAGTGCTATAGCCAAAAAACTTAAATCTAGAAGACTTTTATTAATGACTAACGTTGAGGGTGTTTACGATGACCAAAAAAAACTAATTTCAGAGATAAAACCTTTGGACTTAGAAAACCTAATTAAATGGAAAGTGGTTCAGGGCGGCATGATACCTAAAATACAAAATTGTGTTGATGCTGTAGAAAATGGAGTAAGAGGTGTCGTGATACTTGATGGAAGAAAACCACATTCAATATTACATGAAATTTTTTCTGATCAGGGTTCCGGGACATTAATAAGAAAATGAAAGACTTATCGAAAATAAAATTCTGGTTATTTGATTTAGATAACACTTTATACGATGGTGCAACAAAAGTTTTTGATCAAGTAGATAAAAAAATGTCAAAATTTATATCTGAAAAACTTAATGTTAGCTTGGAAGAAGCTAGAAAAATTCAAAAAAGCTATTTTCAGGAATATAACACTACTTTAAATGGAATGATCAAAAACCATAAAATTGATGCTGATGAATTTTTAGAATTTGTACATGATGTTGATCTTAGCTTTTTAGATAAAAATAAGTTTTTAGAGGAAGAAATAAAGAAGCTGATTGGAAAGAAAATAATTTTTACTAATGGATCAAAGGCTCATGCTTTAAATGTAACAAAAAGGATTGGAATCGATAGGCTTTTTGATGGAATTTTTGACATTCGAGATTGTGAATTTATTCCAAAACCTTCCAAAGAACCTTATAAAAAATTAGTAGAAAATTACAAAATTGAGCCACAATACTGTATATTCTTTGAAGATATAGCAAGAAATTTAAAACCAGCTCATGAATTAGGAATGAAAACAGTTTGGATTAAAAATGATGAACCTTGGGCAGCAAAATATTCTGATGAGGACTTTATAAATTATAAAACGGATAACTTGGCAAAATTTTTAAAGGAGATAAATGAATTTAGATAAATTGGAAAAAACTATTAATGAAAGTTTTGAAATTAAAGAAAAAGTAGGACCTAAATCAGACAAAAAACTTATAAAGGCTATTAACGAAACAATTAGTTTAGTTGACTCAGGAAAAATTAGAGTTGCTAATAAAATTAACGGTACATGGATTGTTAATCAGTGGATTAAAAAAGCAATTCTTTTAAGTTTTAGAGTAAATAAAATGTCAATGTCAAAAGGACCTTACACAACTTGGTACGATAAGGTTCCAGGAAAAACAGTAAAGTGGAAAGAAAAAGATTGGAAAAAAGCTGGTTACCGACACGTTCCAAATGGAGTTGTAAGAAGAGGGTCTTATATTGCAAAAAATGTTGTACTTATGCCTTCGTTTGTAAATTTAGGTGCATATGTTGATGAGGGTACGATGATTGATACTTGGGCCTCAGTTGGTTCATGTGCGCAAGTTGGGAAAAATTGTCATATCTCTGGTGGAGCTGGAATTGGTGGTGTACTTGAACCACTACAAGCTGGCCCGGTGATCATTGAAGATAATTGTTTCGTTGGTGCTAGGTCTGAAATAGCCGAGGGTGTTTTAGTTGAAGAAGGTGCAGTGATTTCAATGGGGGTTTATATCGGAGCATCGACAAAAATTGTAGATAGGTCGACTGGTGAGATTTCTTTTGGAAAAGTGCCAGCCTACTCTGTGGTGGTTCCAGGTAGTTTGCCAAATAAGTCTAATCCAGATGGTCCTTCTTTATATTGTGCAGTAATTGTAAAGAAAGTTGATTCAAAAACAAGAAGTAAAACATCTATAAACGATCTTTTAAGAGACTAATGCCTAACATAAATGAATTAACGCTAGCTAAAGAGCTTATTAAATTTCCAAGTGTAACGCCTATAGATGCAGGCGCTATTGGATTTTTAGCAAAACAGTTAAAGAGGTTAGGCTTTGATTGTAAAATTTTAGAGTTTAAGGACAAAAATAAAAAAAGTAAGCCGATTAAAAATATTTATGCAAGATTGGGGAAAGAAGGTCCTAATTTGTGTTATGCTGGGCATACGGATGTTGTTCCTCCAGGAAATATCAAAAACTGGACAGTAAATCCCTTTAAACCGACAATTAAAAAAAATCATTTAATTGGTAGAGGCGCTAACGATATGAAAAGCTCTATTGCTTGTTTTATTTCTGCTGTAGAAAAATTTCTAAAAAAAAGAAAAAAATTTAATGGTTCTATAAGTCTTCTAATAACTGGTGACGAAGAAGGGCTTGCGATTAATGGAACGAAAAAGGTAGTGGATTATTTAAAAAAGAAAAAAGAGAAAATAGATTTTTGTATTGTTGGTGAACCAACAAATCCTAACAAACTTGGAGAAATGATAAAAATAGGAAGACGTGGTAGCATTTCAGGCACAATAATTATCTATGGATCGCAAGGACATGTCGCTTACCCTCACCTTTCTAATAACCCTATAAATACATTGGTTAAAATATGTAAAAAACTAAATGAACAAAAATTAGATAAAGGTAACAAAAATTTTCAACCTTCAAATTTAGAATTCACATCTATAAATGTAGATAATAAGGCCTCTAACGTTATTCCAGCAACTGCAAGAGCTCAATTTAATGTAAGATTTAATAATCTTCATACATCAAACAGTTTAAAGAAAAAAATTAATTTAGTAGTCAAAAATTTAAGTAAAAAAAATAAATGTAACTTTAAAATAGATTATCATGTAAGCGGTGAATCTTTTCTTACTAAGCCAAATAAAACTATATATATGGCTAAAAATATTATTAAGAAAATAACAAAAATAACACCAGTATTTTCTACAACTGGTGGTACTTCAGATGCAAGATTTATTAGAAAAATTTCACCTTGCCTCGAATTTGGTTTGGTTAATAAAACAATGCATAAAATAGATGAATGCGTTTCATTAAAAGATTTAAAAAATTTAACTAAAATATATCAAAATATCCTTGAGGATTATTTTAAGTGAAGCCATATAAAATTAAGAGATCTAGAATAGATAATTTAGGTCTTTACGCTGCCAAGGATATAAAAAAAGGCTCAAAGGTAATTGAATATAAAGGAAAAGTAATTACAAGAAAAGAAGCCGAAGAAAACCCAAAGTATGATAATGACAAAGCTATTTATCTTTTTAATTTAAATAAAAGATTCGATCTCGATGGAGATTTTAAATTTAATATAGCGAGGTTAATAAACCACTCTTGTGATCCAAATTGTGAAGTTACTGGTTCGGGGCTAAAAGTATGGGTACATTCAATTAAAGACATAAAAAAAGGTGAAGAGTTTTCTTATGACTACGGGTTTAGTTTCGATGAAGATTTTAAAAATTATCCATGCAGGTGTGGTTCTTTCAATTGCTGTGGCTATATAGTTAGAGAGGGATCGCGATGGAGGATAAAAAAAAAGAGGGAAAGAAATCGTTAATATTTAACATCCACAAGGTATAATCCTTCTGCAGGCGCTGGTGGTGCGCAATTTGCCCTGTTTTTTGATCTCATTGCATTTTTAAAATCAGAAACACTCCATTTACCAGTTGATAAATATTTCAAACTACCAACCATAGATCTGACTTGGGTTTGTAAAAATGATTTTGAAATAAATTTAATATAAATTTTTTCTTTATTTTTTTTGATAACGACAGAATCAATTTTTTTAATTGGAGATTTGGCAGTACATGAAGATGCTCTAAAAGTAGAAAAATCATGAGTGCCTTTGAGAAGTTTACCTCCTTTTTTTAAAATATTCATATTTATTTTTTTTTTTACATGCCAAGCTTTGCCTCTATCAATAGAGAGTAAGCTTGGCCTATTTATTATTAGATATTCGTAAGTTCTCCTTTTAGCATTAAATCTTGCATGGAAGTGAATTTTTTTTGACTCAATTTTAATAATTGATATTAATTTTTTTCTTAAAAAAAAATTCATTGATTCTATAAATTTATTTTTATTTTCAATTTTTTTTTTATATTTAAAGCATGCATACTGGCCAAATGCGTGCACACCTTTGTCGGTTCTGCCAGCGCCGGTTAGTTTTATTTTTGATTTAAAAATTTTTTTTAAAACGTTTTCAATCTCATTTTGTACTGATTTACCATTTTTTTGACTTTGCCATCCAACAAAATTTGATCCGTTATACTCTATCTTTAATAAATAATTAAACATCTTAGCTTAGAGTAATACCAGTTTCTATTTTGTTTCCTCTAAGAAATTCTTGAGTTGTTATTTTTTTTTTTCCTTCTTTTTGAAGTTCTAAAATTTGAATGGCATTTTTAGAACAGGCAATTGTAAAATTTTCATTAAGAATTAAACCTGGATGCCCTTTAATATTTACCTCTTTAGCTTTGATAATCTTAATTCTAGATCCAAAAAAATCAAACCAGGACCCTGGGCTCGGATTTAATGCATTTATTTTGGCAATTATTTTATCAGCATCCTCATTCCAGGTTATCTTTGACTCTTTTTTATTTATTTTTTTTGCGTAAGTTGCTTCATTTTCATTTTGAGGAATAAATTTGGCGTCTCCTGATTTAATCAAATCCAGAGCATCTAATATTAACTTTGCACTCATAGTTGACATTTTTTTACTAATATCTTCATAGTTGCTTTCTTTATTAATTTTAACTTTTGATTTTAATAAGACTGGTCCTGCATCTAATTTTTCAACAATTTTCATAACTGATACACCTGTTTCTTCATCCATATTCATAATCGCTCTCTGAATTGGTGCGGCTCCCCTCCATTTAGGCAGCAAAGAAGTGTGTACATTTAAAAAATGTACCTGATCAAGGTTTAAAAAATCTACTGGCAAAATTTGACCGTACGCTACCACTACAACTACGTCTGGCTTTAATTTTTTTATATGATTTAATTCCTCACTATTTGCCAATGAAATGGGACATCTGATAAGAAGATTAAGTTTTTTAGCGCAATTATATATAGGTGAATTTTGAATTTTTTGACCTCTATCTTTTTTTTTTGCAGGCTGCGTATAAATTTCTAAAATTTTGTTATCAGATTTGTGGATGGCTTCAAGAATTGGAACAGCAAATTCTGGTGTTCCCATAAATAGGATTTTAAAGGACATTTATAGTTAAACGACTATTCTCTCTAAATTTTTTTTTTGTTTAGAAAGTTTTTTAATAATCATGCTTTTTTTTAATTTAGATAGATAATCTATAAACAGTATACCTTCAAGATGATCCATTTCATGTTGTATGCACGTTGCAAGTAATCCTTTTGCCTCTAGAATTTTTTCACTTCCTTGATAATCTAAGTACTTAACTTTACAAGTATCAGGTCTGCTTACTTCAGCAAATTGATTGGGAACAGATAAACATCCTTCTTCGTATGAAGCATCATCTTCCGATTTTTTAATAATTTCAGGATTTACAAAGTACATAGGATCTCTTTTTTCACTGTCTTTACTTAGATCGATAACAATTACTCTTTTAGGAACTCCTATTTGAACTGCTGCAAGTCCTATGCCAGGAGCTGCATACATCGTTTCGCGCATATCATCCATTAAAGACCTAATTTCATCATCCACTTGCTCTACGGGCGTAGACTTCTGTCTTAGGAAAGGATCTGGTTCAGTTAAAATTTTTTTTATCGTCATAACTGAAATATATTCTAATTAAGATCTTAATGGTAGAGCTGAATTTAAAACTTTGTTTCTTATCGTCACTAAATCCATTTTATTCAAAAGATTAGTAACAAAAAATATAGTTTCTGGATCGAGTTGATATGGCTCATCCTCACCTATTATCTCAACAATTTTTAAAGCTAGAAATGCTTTTTGATTATTTTCGATTAATTGAATTAAATTTTTTGGTAAGTCAAATTTTTTTGTAAGTTCATCATATTTAAAATTAGAAGGCAGAGAAAAACCATCTTTTAACAATGCGTCAGCTAAAGCTAGATCTTTTGCTGAAATAAAATATTTTTTATTTTTGATAACTTTTTTAAATATTTTATCGATATCTTTTTGGATTTTCTTTTTGTTTTCTCCCTCTACAAAATATTTTAATATTTTTGATTGATGTAAAATTTTGTCATTATATTTTATCCTACCTAAAAGTAGCTCCTCATTAGCAATAATTTTTGTACTAGCTGTTTCTTGATATTCTTCTGGTAAATTTTCAATACCCATTTCTTCAATCTTATCGCTTAAAAATTTTGAATAAATTTTTGATAGGTCGGCTTTTTT
The DNA here is from genome assembly GCA_045566055.1 of Candidatus Pelagibacter sp. Taxonomy (GTDB): domain Bacteria; phylum Pseudomonadota; class Alphaproteobacteria; order Pelagibacterales; family Pelagibacteraceae; genus Pelagilacustribacter. Next base: position 7,942 of record JBJLED010000035.1, read on the forward strand.
AAATAATTCCTCAAGCAAAAAGAGATATTCGATTTTTGAACTAGTAGATTCTGATAATAAATATTTTTGAAATATAAGAGCTCTTGCATCACTACCATTTAGAGTTTGATAATTATTTTTCGCGTTTATTAAAATGCTTAAATTAAATGGAATTTGTTTATAAATTTCAAAAATTTTATTTTTATCTAACTGATTATTGTTTGCAGCAATTTCTAATTCTTTTAACTTATTTTTATCTGACGCATCTTCGAGCTGAATCAAATTAGCTGCGTTCAAATATTTCCATATTTCAGGTTTAGTTTTATTACTTGGTTCATACTTGAAATCAGCAGTAGTTATGCTTGAAAGGTAAAAATTTAAAAGATTTTTTTCATTTATTTTTTTACTTGTTTTGTCGGTAACGCCAAGAAGAAAATTAATTTTATCATCGTAAAATTTGTTTGATTGTTTTTGTTCACGTAATAAATCCAACAAGAGTTGTGCTTCAGGTTTCTTGTCATTAAATACTAAGCAGTAAATTTTAAATTTTTCAAGATATGAATCTTTGATTTTAGCGTCAATAAAACCAATTTTTTCACATCCTTCTTTTATATTTGCACTTGCAATATTTTTATCAACTAAATACTGAATTGCTTTACTTTTGTTGTCAAATTGATCATTTTGTTTTAAAAAACTTTCTATTAAATCCACTCTGTCGTGTTTTATTAGCCAATTTATTTTTAAATTTACAAACTCCTTTTCGGTCATGCCTTGAGGTGGGTATGAAAATGAAAATAGAATAGCTTCTAAAATTTCATTAGAAGATTTTGAAAGATTTATTTTATTCAACCTTTTTAAGCTTGATCTTAAATCTTCAGCTTTTGTTTTTGACCACATATTTAAACTAAAATTATAATTTGCAGGTTCATAAATACCAAACACTTGCTGTTCTTCAGTTTGAATTTCTGAACCTTCTTGTATTTGTATTTTTTCTAAGGCTTGTATAGTTTGGGACGACTCTAAGTTATTTTTTTTTTTAATATCTATAGGTTCTTTCTTTATATTTTCAGTCGCGACATCTTTTTTGTTTTTCCAAATATCAATTTTTTCTTCACAAAATAAAGGTGAATAAGAAAAAATAATTAATAAGCCAACTATGTAATTAAAGTTTTTTAATTTCATCAGTGACGTCAATTTGATATTTTTTTTCTGGGCTAGGAAAAGTTACTTTTTCTATTAAAAAAATTACAAATATAAAAAATACCATTAATAATATTAATTTAAATAAAGTTTTAATGATTGAACTTCCTATATTAGGTTGTCTATTGTATTTAAGTTGCATACTAAATGGTTTAATTTAAACTCAATAAATAAGACATATTTATGAAAAATCAAAATCAAAAAGGATGCTAAAGTGGGAAAAAACCTTACTTTGACCGGAATGATGGGGGTAGGAAAATCTACCATCGGTAAAAACTTAGCAAAAAAGCTAAAATATAATTTCATTGATGTTGATAAAATAATTGAAGATAAAGAGGGAATATCGATCAATTTAATATTTAAAAATAAAAGCGAGACCTATTTTAGAAAAATTGAGAGCGAAATTACTCTTAAAGAGTTAAAAAAAGAAAACTCTGTAATATCCTTAGGTGGTGGAGCCTTTTTAAATAAATCTATCAGAAAAAATGCAAAAAAATTCTCTGTGAGTTTTTGGTTGGATGTTCCATTAGAGCAATTAGTAAAAAGACTAAAGAAAGGCAGGCAAAGACCCCTTTTATATAAAAAAAACATTACAGAAACGATAAAAAAAATTTATTTTGATAGAAAAAAAATTTATAATGAAGCAGATTATAGAATAAAATGTAATTCTCTTAAATCATTTGAAATAACAAAAAAAATATTAGATTTATATGAAACATCATGAAATAAAATTTAAAAATCAAGACTACAATTACTCAATTTTAATTGGAAAAAACACTCTAAACTCTCTTCCATCTAAATTAAAATCCTTATGTCCAAAAACAAAAAATATAGCGTTAATAATAGATAAAAAAATTCCTCAAAAATTTAGGAAAAATTTGAGTAATAAATTGAAAAGCTACAATCTTTTATTTCTTCCTTTTTTAGCCAGTGAAAAGAATAAATCTATTAATACTGTAAATTACTATTTAAAAATATTGTTATCAAAAAAATTCAATCGATCAGATTTAATCATTGCAATAGGTGGAGGAATTACCGGAGATGTCGCTGGGTTTATTGCAAGTATATTTAAAAGAGGAATTAATTTTATAAATATTCCTACAACATTACTAGCTCAAGTAGACTCTGCAATTGGTGGTAAAACTGGAGTAAACTCAATTCACGGCAAAAATTTGATAGGTTCGTTTTATCAACCAAGGTTAGTTATAAGCGATACAATGTTTTTAAACTCTTTAACAAAAAAGGAAATGATTTGCGGTTATGCAGAAATATTAAAGCATTCGATTATTAAAGATAAAAATTTTTTTAGTTGGTTAGAAAAAAATACAAAATCACTTCTAATTAAAAAAAGTCAACAATTAGTGTATGCAATAAAAAAAAGTTGTGAAATAAAAATGTACTTTGTGGAACGTGATGTTAAAGAAAAAAATTTAAGAATGATTTTAAATTTTGGTCACACTTTTGCTCATGCAATAGAGGTTAAAAATAATTATTCAAAAAAGATTACTCATGGTGAAGCTGTTTTATCAGGAATGATGCTCGCAACCAAATTATCAGTTATGAAAAAAGTATGTTCTACTGGAATATTTTTACGTATAAAAAATATTTATTTAAACAATAGTTTAGATTATACATTCAGAAAATACTCAAAAAAAGACTCGGTGAATAAGTTAATTCCATATCTGAAAAATGACAAAAAAAATAATGATAACAAAATAAATTTTATTCTTCTAAAAAAAATTGGAAAGACGGTTTTGCCTAATAAAAGTAAAATTTCTTTAAATCATTTAAAAAAATTAAATTTAGCTATTTCTTAATAGTTATCTCTAAAGCATGTATCTTTGTTTTTAGGTCCTCGCTTAATATTTTCATAATCATTTTTTGCGCTTTAATTCTTGATAAAGTACTTAAATATGTCGATTTAACTTTAAGATGAAGATGAAACTTTTCAGGGGAAAATGATTTATGCCCTTTATGTTTATAGGAATTGTCAATAATCTCGACATTTTCAATATCAATTTCATTGTTGATTTTTTTTTTTATTTGATCAAAATAATTTTTCATTAATTTTATTTTACTATATAGAACTATCCAATGAAAATAATTTGTGATTGGGACAATTGTAATGAAATCGGGGCGTATAAAGCCCCTGTAGAAAAAGATAATAGTAAAAAATATAGGTTACTCTGTTTAAACCACATAAAAATCTTTAATAAAAACTGGAATTACTTTGAAAATATGAATGATCAAGAAATTGAGTTTTTTATTAAATCTGATTTAACGTGGCATAAATCTACAAAAACTTTTGGATCATCTGAAAATTTCTTCAATATTCTATGGAATAATGCCTTAGATGATAAATTAAACATTTTCAAAAGTTCAAACTTTAGAGACTTCAAAAAAACTAAGGTGTCTCAGCAAGACAAAGATGCCTTACAGGTTATGGAATTGAGTCAAGAGGTAAAATGGGAGCAAATTCATGCAAAATTCAAAGAACTTGTAAAAAAATATCATCCTGATAAAAACCAAGGAAATAAAAAATTTGAAGATAAATTAAAAAAGATTACTTTGGCATATAGCCAGCTTAAAAAAACTTTAGGGAAAAAATGAGCTCAGAACAACTTTTACAAAAAACAGATATCAAATTGTCTGTAAAACAAACTTTTGGTTTTGAGAGTGATATGAAAGTTGGAGCTTTTTCAAAAAAAAATGAATATGTTCCTAAGATAGATCCCGACTATAAATTTGATAAAGATACTACCCTAGCAATTTTAGCTGGTTTTTCTTTTAACAAAAGAGTTTTAATTCAAGGTTACCACGGTACTGGAAAATCAACGCATATAGAGCAAGTAGCTGCAAGACTTAATTGGCCATGTGTTAGAGTTAATTTAGATAGTCACATAAGTCGAATAGACTTAATTGGGAAGGATGCAATTGTATTAAAAGATGGGAAACAAATTACAGAATTTAAGGAAGGCATTTTACCTTGGTCGATTCAAAATCCAGTAGCATTAGTTTTTGATGAATATGATGCTGGAAGACCTGATGTAATGTTTGTAATTCAAAGAGTCTTGGAAAGTGAGGGAAACTTTACGTTATTAGATAAAAATAAAGTTTTGCAACAACATGATTTATTTAGGATTTTCGCAACAACAAATACTGTAGGTTTAGGAGACACGACTGGTTTATACCATGGTACTCAACAAATTAACCAAGGTCAGATGGATAGATGGAATATTGTCTCAACATTAAATTATTTACCATTCGAAAAAGAATTAGAAATAGTTTTAGCAAAAAATAAAAATTTTAATAATAAAGAAGGAAAAGAACTTTTATCAAATATGATTAAAGTTGCAGATCTGACTAGAAAAGGTTTTATTAATGGTGACATCTCTACTGTCATGAGTCCTCGAACAGTTTTACATTGGGCAGAAAATACAAGTATATTTAAAGATCAAGGTTATGCTTTTAGAGTTACATTTTTAAATAAATGTGATGATTTAGAGAAAAAAATCATTTCTGAGTACTACCAGAGATGTTTTGGTGAAGACTTGCCTGAGTCTTCTATTAATATCACTTTGTAAAGTGGAAAATAAGAAAGAAAAAATAGCTGATTTTAAAACTGCAATAAGTTCTACGATTAGATCGCTATCTAATTCAGAAAAAGTTGAAGTTTCTTTTGGTAACGATAGCTCCAAATCTGGAAAAAATTCAATTAGACTGCCAGAATTAAGTCCTATCAATAATAAGCTAAATTATAATCAAATTAGAGCAATAGCAGATTCAAAATCCTTGAGACATAGATACTCTGATCCAAAAACATTTAAACAGTTTGAGCCGGAAGGAAATATATCTAAACAGTTGTACAAAATTTCAGAAAAAATTAGATGTGAGAAAATTGGAACTAGCTATTTCAAAGGAGTAAAAAATAATATCGAAACTTTTTACCAAGAGAGGGTAAATGGCTTAGATCTCAAAAGTAGTGAGGATAAAATTGTTGAGTCTTTCGAAAATTATTTAAGAACAAAATTCCTTGATTTTGAAAATAATAGCCAAATTGATAAAAAATTAAAATCTTACAAAAAAGATTTAAATGAGAAATTTAAAGATAAGATCGGTCAACTAAGTAAATTTACCTTAGATCAAGAAAAATTTAATTCTCTTATTTCTGAGCTTATTGCAGATATGAATCTTGATGAAAATCTAGATGAAGAAGAAAAAAAAGATGATGAAAAAAATAACGACGATAAGCAAAATAAACCAGACAATCAGGAAAAACAGGCAAAAGAAAAAGAAGATAAACAAGAGGAAATGTCCATAGACTCTGGTATGCCTGATCTTGAAAATGAAGCCAAAGAGTCAGACCAAGCTGAAGAAGATGTTGAAATAGAAGACAGTTCTCAACCAGATTTAAGAAAAAAAGGTAAGAGTGCTTTAGGCGACATAAATTATAAAACCTACACTGAGGAATTTGATGAAATTATTAAAGCAGAGGAATTGGAGAATACTGAAGAACTTACAAGATTAAGAAAAAATTTAGACCAACAATTATTACAACTTAAAAATTTCATCTCTAAACTTGCAAACAAATTACAGCGAAAACTTTTAGCTAAACAAAATAGGTCCTGGAATTTTGACCTTGAAGAAGGTTTATTAGACACATCAAAATTACCGAGAGTAATTATGGATCCATTTAATTCTTTATCTTTTAAAAAAGAGAAGGATATTGATTTTAAAGATACGTTAGTAACAATTTTAATTGATAACTCCGGTTCAATGAGAGGTAAACCTATTTCTGTAGCAGCTATCTGTGCCGATATACTATCTAGAACATTAGAAAGATGTGCGGTCAAAGTAGAAATACTTGGCTTTACTACAAAACATTGGAAGGGTGGATCTTCTAGAGAAAAATGGATGAAAAATGACAAACCAACTTTTCCAGGAAGATTAAATGATCTCAGACATATTATCTATAAATCAGCGGACACGCCTTGGAGACAGGCTAAAAATAATATGGGTCTAATGCTTAAGGAAGGTTTGTTAAAAGAAAACATTGATGGTGAGGCACTAAAATGGGCTTACAACAAAATGAATAGAAGAAAAGAAGAAAGAAAAATCCTTATGGTTATCTCAGATGGTGCTCCGGTGGACGACTCCACTTTATCAACAAATACTAGTGACTATCTGGAGTCTAACCTTAAAAAAACAGTTAAATGGATTGAGAATAAAACAAACATTGAATTATTAGCTATTGGTATTGGTCATGATGTTACAAGATACTATAATCAGGCTGTAAAAATTACAGATGTTCAAGATTTAGGTGATGTAATGATAAATCAGCTAACTGACTTATTTGTCGAAAAGAATAAAAAAACAATTCACTAATTCTTTATTTCTGAAACCGAACTTTCCGAAAAGTCATTTATTTTATTAATTAATAATCTAAACGGAATTAACATTGCCAGCGCTATAAATAACTTAACTGCTAAGTCTCCAAGAGCTAGGGTCACCCAAGGTATTCCTGTTGCATAAAAGGCAATTGAAAAAAATAGAAATGTATCGGTCACGGATCCAATTATTGATGATGCCAGTGGGGCTACATACCATATTTTTTTTCTTAAAGTATCAAAGATTTGAACATCTAAGTTTTGTGCAATGAAAAATGCAACTCCAGAACCAACAGCAATTCTTATAGAAATAATATCTGAAAAATTAGTTGATACAAATAATGTTAAAAGAACTCCAATAGCAAATCCTACATATACAACTTTTCTTGCTACTAATTTGCCGTAAGCTCGATTTGCTAAATCTGTAATAAAAAAAGTGACCGGGTAGCTAAAAGCACCGTAAGTCAAGATTTCATTTAATCCAAAGTATTGAATAGGAAATTGAACTAAGTAGTTTGAAAGAACAACAACCAAACCCATTAAAAGAGAGAGTTTGTAAAATAAATTCATTGTAGAATTATGATTTTGCTGAAATAGATGCTTTAATTTTTTTAACTTTTTTTGAAAGTTTAGCTTTTTTTGCTGATATTAAAAACTTATCTAAACCACCTTTAAAGTCTACAGTTCTTAAAGCAGCATTAGCTACGTTTAATTTTATATCTTTTTTCAAAATATCACTTCTAAAAGTGACTTTCTTTAAATTGGGTAGAAATCTTCTTTTAGTTTTGTTCTTAGCATGGCTAACGTTGTGCCCTTTTAAAGGTGATATTCCTGTTAGTTCGCATCTTTTAGACATAATTTTTTTCCTGGTGTTATATAATTCTTGTAGACATCGGGGTCAAGCGTTAATTCCAACTGCTTCACTCACATTTTTGAGATTTTCTTTTTTTAAAATTGATATCAAGTCTTTTTTAATCTCTTTAACAATACCAGGCCCTTTATAAACCATACCTGTATATAATTGTATTGCATCAGCGCCCGCTGTTATTTTTTCAAATGCGCTTTCTCCAGAGTCAACTCCTCCGACTCCTATTATCTTAATCTTTCCCTTAGTTTCTTTATAGAATTTTTTAATTAAATTTGTTGAAATATCTTTAAGTGGTTGTCCTGATAGTCCTCCAGTTTCATGCTTTTTAATATCATAGAGAGTGTCACGATTGCTGTCTGTTGTATTGGACACTATTATACCTTTTATTTTATGGCTACTCACTAATTCAACTATTTTGCTTATTTCAGTATCGTTGATATCTGGTGATATTTTTATTGCTATTGGACAGTTGATTTTTTTTTCTTTTATAATTTTATTTATTCCAGATAAAAGTTTTTTCATTTCTCCTTGATCATGGAAATCTCTTAAACCTTCAGTATTGGGTGAAGAGATGTTAATTGTTATGTATCCAGCGTACATTCCAAGTCTTGAAAGGCAAATATAATAATCATCTTCTTTGTTTTTTGTTTCTTTATTTGGTCCAATATTAATTCCTAAAAATCCATCAGGGTGATTATTGGATATTCTTTTTGATACAGTTTCTGACCCATGATTATTAAATCCAAGGCGGTTGATAAGTGCCTGATCTTTCTCTAATCTAAATATTCTTGGTTTTGGATTTCCCAATTGTTGTTTCGGGGTGACGGTGCCTACCTCAATAAAACCAAAGCCAAATTTAAAAAGAGAATTGTAAACCTCAGCACTTTTATCAAATCCTGCTGCTAAGCCTATTGGATTTGAAATCGTTTTACCTAAAAGATTTGTCTCAAGCATTTCCTCGTTTTCTACATTAAAAAAACTTTTTGGAAGAATATTTGCTTTTAATGATTTAATAGCTAAATCATGAGCTACTTCTGGATCTAACGAAAATATATAAGGTCTTAAAATTGAAAACATTAATTATTACTTATTTTATCTTTCATTAACTCAATTGTCTCTTTCAATCCGAAGAAGCTGACAAAATAACCCATCCTAGGACCATTTTCTTCTCCAAAGAAAACTTCATAAATTAATTTAAACCAATCTCTAAGATTTTTCTCATACCCATTTTCTTTACCCGTTGTATATACGATCGTTTGAATTTCTTCTGGTTTTAAATTTTCTTTAATTTCAGATAATTTTGAAACAAGGTTTTTTAACGCTTTCTTTTCGTCCGATGAAGGTTTTTTAAATTTTTTATTTGGTTCAACTTTATCTTTAAAATAGTTTATTGCAAACTTCGTTAATCCATCTAGGATTGGATAATCTTTTGGCTTAATTTCGTGATGAAATTTATTTATAAACTTCCATAAAATTTCTTTACTGTCTGCATTGCTAGACCCTACTAAATTCAATAACATTGAAAAAGGCATTACGATTTTCTCTGTTGGTGGCTTTCCATTATGTACATGCCAAACTGGATTTAAAATTTGATCCTTTTTTTTTTGACTTGGATATTTTTCAATGTTTGTTAAATATTCGTCAACCGTTTTTGGCACAACTTCTGCATAAAGTTTTTTTGCTCTTTTTGGATTAGGGTACATATAAAGAGATAAGCTCTCTGGCGATGCATATCTTAGCCACTGGTCTATAGAAATTCCGTTTCCTTTTGATTTTGAAATTTTTTCTCCTTTTTCGTCTAAAAAAAGTTCATAAGCGAAACCGTTCGGGGGACTCTTCCCGAGTGTTTTACAAATCTTATTAGATAAAACAGCACTCTCGGTTAAATCTTTGCCGTACATTTCAAAATCAACATCAAAAGTAAACCATCTCATCGCCCAATCTACTTTCCACTGTAATTTGCAGTTACCATCTAAAACGCTTGTCTCTATTTTTTCTCCCTTGTTATCAAAAATTGCTTTTCCAGTTTTATTATCTATTTCTAACAATGGTATTTCCAAAACCTTACCTGTTTTCGGACAAATCGGCAAAAATGGACAATATGTTTTTCTTCTTTCCTCTCGCAGAGAGGGTAGAATTATATTCATCACTTCCTCATATTTTTCTGCAACTCTCAATAACGATTTATTAAAGACGCCTTTTTTATAATTTTCTGTAGAGCTTTTAAAAGAGAATTTGAACTTAAAATTGTTTAAAAATTCTTTAAGCATTGCATTGTTATGTTCGCCAAAACTATTAAATTTTTTGAATGGATCTGGAATATTTGTTAAAGGTTTACCTAGATTATCTTTTAAAACTTGATCGTTAGGAATATTGTCAGGTACTTTTCTTAAACCATCCATATCATCAGAAAATGTAATAAGTTCATGGTTAATTTTTTCTATATGATTTAGTGCATTTATCATCATTGAAGTTCTTGCTACTTCACCAAAAGTACCTATATGCGGCAAACCACTTGGACCGTAACCTGTTTGAAAAGTTATTTTATTCTTTTTTTTAATAATTTCTTTTCTGTCTTTAAGTAATTTTCTAATTTCAACAAATGGCCAAGATGATGTAGATTGAATTATGTTATTATCTAGCATAGTAATGGTTTATTAAATTTTATACTCAAAATACAGATATAATTACGTCATATTAAGTTGAATTTTAAAACTATTTAAATAATCTCATTTTTAGTGACTAGTAACAAAACAGTTTTTTTCTTAATAGGTATATTGCTCATCGTGTTGGGGCTTTCAATGCTTGCGCCTTATTCAATGCAGGTTATATATGAAGAAAAAAGCCATAGCTTTATATCATCATCTTTCGTTACAATATTTATTGGAATTTTATGTTTATTAGCAAATCTTGAAAAAGATTTAAAATTAAACCTTAGACAAACTTTTTTATTCTCAACTCTTGCTTGGGTAACCGTTGCGATTTTTGGAAGCTTACCTTTTGTATTATCTAATCAAACATTTTCATTTAGCGATGCCTTTTTCGAGAGTATGTCAGGTATAACAACTACAGGTGCAACCATTATCACTGACTTGGATAATAGTCCTAAAAGTATTCTATTGTGGAGAGCAATCATGCAATGGTTGGGCGGAATAGGTATTGTTGTGATGGCAATTACAATTTTGCCATTACTAAAAGTTGGTGGAATGCAGCTTTTTAAGATGGAAGGTCCAGATAGCACTGAAAAAATTTTACCAAGAACCATTGAAGTAGCAGCAATTATAATTTCGACCTACGTAGTTCTTACTTTATTTTGTGGTTTTTTTTATTGGATATTTGGGATGACAGTTTTTGATAGCATTTGTCACGCCATGACAACTATTGCGACTGGTGGTTTTTCCACTCATAATGACTCTATAGGTTTTTTCAAAAATTCAAATATAGAAATTGTTGCAAGTTTATTTATTATTTTAGGCAGTATACCATTTATATCTTACTTAAAATTTTCTCAGGGAAATAAAAAGATTTTTTTTCAAGACGTACAAATTAAAGGTTTGATATATATATTGACCTTTTCGATATTGATAATGTTTCTTTACCTGTTGTTCATAAATTATGAGAGTAATTTATTTGAAAAAATAAGGATTTCTTCATTTAATGTTATTTCGATTTTGTCAGGCACAGGATATGTCACTGATGATTTTGGTCTTTGGGGAAAATTTTCTTTAATTTTTTTCTTATTTTTAATGTTTATTGGAGGATGTGCTGGTTCAACTGCGTGCGGAATAAAAATTTTTAGGTTACAAATGCTTTTAATTTTTCTTAAGAACCAGGTTAAAAAATTAATCTATCCAAATAGTGTAATCATAACTAAGTATAATAATCATAAGATTTCAGACGATTTTATTAGATCGGTCATTATATTTATCTTCTCATTTTTATTTATTTTTTTAATTATCGCTATGCTACTTTCTATTAGTGGATTAGATTTTGTCACTTCAATATCAGGCGCTGCAAGCTCCATTTCTAATGTAGGGCCTGGATTAGGTGAAATAATTGGGCCCGATGGAAATTACAAAAGCTTACCTAATATATCTAAATGGATTTTGGCATCTGGTATGTTGCTTGGAAGATTGGAATTATTTGCTGTCCTAGTGCTTTTCTTTCCTTCTTTTTGGAGAAATTAAATTATGGAAATATATAAAAAACATACTCTTGCTGAAACTTTTTCCGTCTATTTTGATCGTAGAATGATCAAAATATTACTTCTTGGCGCAATAAGTGGTTTCCCATGGGTTATAATTGGAAGCAGTCTAAGTCTTTGGTTGAAAGAAGATGGTTTAAGTAGAAGCACAATAGGATGGGCTGGATTAATTTTTGCAGTTTATGCTTTTAATTATCTTTGGGCTCCAATTATAGATAGAGTTAGAATTCCTTGGTTAACAAATAAAATCGGACACAGAAGAGGATGGATTGTTTTAATGCAAACTATCATCCTGATTAGTTTAATTTTTTGGAGTGTAATTAATCCAATTTTAAATTTATCATTAGTAATAAGTATTGGGTTAATAATTGCAATTGCTTCAGCCACACAAGATATAACAGTCGATGCATTAAGAATTGAACAAATTGGAGAGACAGAAGGAAAATCTATGCAAGCTGGGGCCGCAATGGCAGTAGTAGGTTGGTGGACTGGTTATAAATTAGGAGGCTTAGTCGCTCTTACTTCTGCGGAATTTTTTCAAAATTTAGGTTTTGAAAATTACTGGCAAATAACTTTTTTAGTCTTAGGTATTATAATTATAGCCTGTAATATTGGCTTAATGTTTATAAATGAAACTCTTCAAATAGATAGAAGTGAGTTACAAAATGAAACTGACAAAATGATTGAAAGTAAATTAGGTTCTTCAAATCTATTAACAAAAACTATTGCCTGGCTCACAAGTACTGTTGTTGGGCCAATTATTAGTTTTTTTAAAAAGAATGGTTTTAATATTGCATTAGCAATATTGGCCTTTATTTTTCTTTTTAAAATTGGTGAAGCGTTTCTCGGTAGAATGTCAGTAATTTTTTATAAGGAAATAGGTTTTACTAAGTCTGATATTGCTTTATATTCCAAAGGACTTGGCTGGTTAACTACAGTAATTTTTACTTTGCTTGGTGGTTTGTTCGCTATTAGATCAGGTGTAATTAAAGCTATGTTTGTTTCCGGCATACTAATGGCCTCAACAAACTTACTTTTTTCTTTATTAGCATGGTCTGGAAAATCAGAATTATTGTTTGCTATTGCAGTTATATTTGATGATATGGCTGCAGCATTTGCAACTGTTGCTTTCGTTGCTTTCATTTCGATGCTCGTAGATAGAACTTACACTGCAACACAATATGCTTTATTAGCTTCAATAGGAACAGCAGGAAGAACTACTTTAGCTGCATCGTCTGGGGCTTTGGTCGATTGGCTCAACGGAGACTGGGGAATTTTTTTTATAATAACTGCTATTATGGTTATTCCATCTCTTATATTTCTTTATATGATAAAACATAAACTAAAGTTCAATGATTGAATATTATACAAATAAAATCTCCGTTTTAAATATTTATAAGAAGCCATCCAAAAAATCTGAGGTAGTTAGTCAAATGATATATGGAGACAGTTTTTCTATATTTAAAAGAAAAGGTCAATGGATGAAAATTAAAACTAAAGAAGATAATTATGAAGGTTATATTCAAAATAGAAAATATGTAAAATATTTAAGGCCAACACACAAAATTCATGTATTAAAAGCAAAAGTTTATAAATTTCCAAATAAACTTAAAAAAATTAATGAATTATCTTTTAATTCCAAATTAAAAGTTACAGAAAATAAAAATAAATATTTTAAATTTGCAAAAGGATGGATAAATAAAAATCAAGTTAAACATATTAGTTACAAAGAAAAAAATCTTTTCAAAAGAATAAGTATTTTTAAAAATATTAGATATAAATGGGGAGGAAAATCTTTTAAAGGAATAGATTGTTCAGCGCTTGTGCAAATATGTTTAAATTTTAATAATATATACTGCCCTAGAGACACAAGGGATCAAATTAAATATTTTAAAAAAAACGTAAATTTAAAAAATATTAAAAAAAATAATATTATTTATTGGAAAGGCCATGTAGCCGTAGCGCTTTCAAGCAAAAAACTTATACATGCATATGGACCTTTAAAAAAAACAGTAATAATGGATTTACAACAAACCATTGATAGAATAAAGAACACCGCAAATCTTAATATTTTAAAAATAAAAAAAATATGATTGCAAATAAACTTTTTTTAAAAAAAATTATTTCCTATCTTCCGGTATTCTTAAGTCAATATATTAGAAAATTATATTATAGATATAGTGATGTGACATATTTTATACCTTTTGAAAAAAATCAAAAGCCATTAGAAATTATTAATAGAAAGTTTTATAGACTTGATCATAAAAATTTTGAAAAATTCAAAAATAATTTTGAATTTTTTTTAATTATAAAAAAAAAATCAATAAAAAATTATTCTTCGAAGAGATTAGAGGAAATAATAAATTTATTTCACAAAAGTCAGGTTGATGTTGTTTATGATGGAGATGATCCACTAAATACAGAAATTGTATCAAAAAAATTGCTTGAATTTTATTCTCAAAATTTTTCTATCGAAAATTATCCTTACAGATTTTTTTATATTAAAGACAAATTTAAGGTCAAAAATATTGGCTCAATGCATAGATCTTACAATTTTAATGGAACTTTTAATCTACCATCGGGTGGAAGAAGTATTGGTGACGGCGGACCGGTTGAAAATCGCTTAAGATTTATTCCTGACCTAACTGGAAAAACCTTTTTAGATGTTGGATCGGAAGAAGGTTACGCGGTTTTTGAAGCTATAAAAAAAAATGCTAAGTTTGCTAAAGGACTTAATATAAACGAGGCTAGCGAATATGATTTTTACCCAGAATATTCTAGACCTAAAGATATTACTTCAAGACTTAGAGAGGAAATAAATAAAACTCAAAAATTTTTGTTAAAAGAGTTTGATCTTGAAAATAGTAACAAAATACAGTTTGAATACAATAATATTTATAATCTATCAGACGAAAAATTTGATTTTGTCTTTTGTTTTGGAGTTCTTTATCATTTAAAAAATCCATATCTTGCTATAGAAAACCTTTTTAAAATTACAAAAGAAACACTTGTAATAGAAACGCAAGGTATTAAAAATGAAAAATATCTAAATGCTGGAATTTCCATAGAAGATGGATTTATTAGACATTCATCAAATGCTCTTGCATTTTTACTAAAAAAAGCAGGTTTTAAAAAAGTCGAAATTCTTAAAGACGCTTATGATAAAAAAACTCTCATGAAACCTTACAATAATGTTTATAATGTTCAGAATATAGTTTTAAGAGCATATAAATAACTAAAATTGGACTCTCTATAAAATAGGAAAGGCAGCTTCAGTCTCCCTCCACTGCCCTTATTATTTTATTATCTGATTCGAATAAAAATTTTAAGACTCTTTTCAGTTGTATGTGGATATCAAAATTAGTTTATTTTAATATCTTTCTATATGCGAAAATAACTGCGAAAACTATTATCAAAGCAGCAATACCTTGTTCGCCTAAAGCGTTAAGTAAATTAATTAAATTTTTTGTTACTTGAGAACCAAAAAAAGCTACATTTGGTCCAAATACTATTTCCGCTATTACTGAAACTGCAAGCAATAGTATTCCTAGTTCTAAAAATTTATTTAAATATTTTGTTAAAGTTGAAACCCAATTAAGCATAATTTTTTCCTTTTTTTTAACCGCCCTAATTATAAGCTTAGGGCGGCTATATAAAAAGCTAATTCGAGGGAAGTAGCTTTAGTTGTTTATTATTTAAACAAGTTTAGGATGATAATAGCTGCGATTAATCCAACTATACCTGCGTCACCTAAAGATTGTACTAAACTAATAATGTTACCAGCTATTTCACCTACAAATGGAACATTTCCACCTAATAGACTTACAGCGATACCTAACGCAAGTAATGAAACCACTACTTTTGTTA
>JBJLED010000036.1:0-22867 GCA_045566055.1 Candidatus Pelagibacter sp.
TTTTTTCCTTGTTCACTATGAATTAATGGAATGTGAGCAAAGTTTGGAACGTCCCAACCCATGGCGTCATAGATTTGTTTTTGTTTAAAAGAATTAATCATGTGATCGTCGCCTCTAATTACATGAGTAATTTTCATTTCATGGTCATCAACTGTTGCTGATAACTGATATGTTGGTGATTTATCTTTTCTTAGTATTATAAAATCTTCAATTGTAGAATTTGATATGTTTCTTTCTCCTTGAACTAAATCTTTTATAATCGTATTTCCTGAAATTTTACTCTTAAATCTAATTACCGGCTTCACACCTTCTGGAATTTTAAGGTCTTTAGCATCTCTCCACTTTCTATCATAAACATACGGTATACCTTGTTTTTTACATTTCTCTTTTTGTTCATTTATCTCTTCTTCAGAACAATAACATTCATAAGCAAAACTTTTTTTAACAAGTTCTTCGGCAACTGCTACGTGTTTATTAATATTTTTAGATTGAATATATTCGTCTCCATCATGTTCGACCCCAAGCCAAGACAGTGAAGAAATAATTTGTTTTTTGAATTCATCTTTTGATCGTTCTTTATCTGTATCTTCAATTCTTAAGAAATATTTGCCTTTATTTTTTTTAGCTAAAAGCCAATTAAATAAAGCTGTTCGAACACCACCAATATGAAGAGGCCCAGTAGGAGAGGGCGCAAACCTACATTTAAAAGACATTTCTATTAATTAGACTATTTTAGTGAAAGTTTCTATATAAAGAAACAAGTTTACCTTGAATTTTTATTCTATTTGCAGCGTAGATTTTTGTACCGTAGTTTCTATTTGCAGCTTCTAGAGCAATAGTATTTCCTTTTTTTCTAACTCTTTTTAAAGTTGCTTCTTGGTCATCAATTAAAACAACCGCAATCTGACCACTATCTACATTTGAAGTTTTCTTAACAATTACTGTATCACCATCATTGATACCAGCTTCAATCATTGAGTCTCCTTTAACTTTTAAACCATAATGTTCACCATTATTCTGCAAATCTTCAGGCAAAGCTACTCTATCAACTTCTTGTTGAATTGCTTCAATCGGAGTTCCTGCTGCAATACTTCCTAAAACAGATACATCAGTTGATTTTGTTTTTTCTTTATCTAGCCCACCTTTTATAACGCTTGGTGTGAAAGTATTAAAAATATCATTAGCACTTGCGTTTTCTGGTAATTTGACAACTTCTAAAGCTCTTGCTTTATGTGCTAATCTTTTTACAAATCCTCGCTCCTCTAATGCTGAGATTAACCTATGAATACCTGATTTAGACTTAAGGTTGAGTGAATTTTTCATCTCTTCATATGAAGGAGATATCCCAGAAGACCTAATCTTCTTATTGATGAATATAAGTAAGTTTTTTTGTTTTTTTGTAAGCATAGAACAAAACTCGTACATCTATGTTCTATAAAAGTTCTATTTAAATTACAACTTTAAATAAGCCCTGATTTTATTGAATTATTTGAGTAAATTTTTTTAATAACTCAGCAGGATTGTCGGATTTTAAAAGTGATTCACCAATTAGAAAATTTTTAATCCCTGTCTTTTCATAAATATATTTAGCATCAGTTTCATTCTTAATCCCGCTTTCTGAAATGATAGGACCTTTATGCTCTTTTAAAGTTTCAAAAATAGAAATTGTATTATTAATAGAGATATCTAGTGTTTTTAAATTTCTATTATTAATTCCAATTAAAGCATTTTCGTACCTCAAAGCACTTTCAGCTTCTTTATTATCATGTACTTCAACTATTACTGAAAGTTTATGTCTTATTGCTTCAGCATAAATTTCATCTGCTAGTTTAGAGTCTAAAGCGGAAACTATGATTAAAATGCAATCACTTCCATAACTTTTAGATAAAGCAATTTGGTAAGGATCGATAAAAAAATCTTTAGCTAAAATAGGAATTTTAAATTTATTTTTAATATCTCTTATATAATCAAGTTTACCAAGAAAGTGTTTTTCTTCAGTTAAAACCGAAAGACAGGTAGCACCGTTATCTACGTACATCTTTGCAATATTCAAATGATTAAAATCTTTTACTAATTCACCAGCAGAAGGGCTTGCTTTTTTTATTTCAGTTATCAGCGATACGCTTGTATTATTGGCTATAACTTCTTTAAAATTTAAAAAGTTATTTAAAGATTTGATTTTATTTTCAATAGTATCTAAAGAAATTGTCTTTTTAATTTTTTTCAAAAACTCTTTTTTATCCTCGATAATTTTATCTAATACATTAGTCATTATTTTGATTGTAATTTTGTCAAATGTTCAAAAACTTTACCAGAACTTAGATGTTTGGTAGCTTTATCAAAAGCATTATTAAAATCATTTTCTTTTCCTGAAACGATTAATCCAGCCGCAGTATTTAAAGCAACAGATTGTGAAAATTCATTAGAAGTTCCTTTGTATATTTCTATAATTTTTTCTGCATTGTATTCTGCATTTTTACCTTTTATATTTTCTTTATTGCTTGCACTTATTCCAAGATCTTTAGGATCAATTGTAAATTCATTTATTTTACCATCTTTTAATTCCACAATATTAGTTTTTGTAAATGGTGAAATCTCATCCATTCCATCATTGCTATGAACAATATAAGCGTGCACAACATTATTTTCTTTTAAAGCTTCAGCAAAAGGTTTCATCCATTTTTTGTCAAAAACACCTATAACTTGTCTTTTAACTTGAGCTGGACTACTTAAAGGACCAATTAAGTTAAAAATTGTTTTCTTACCCATTTTTTTTCTGGCAGGCCCCACATGTTTCATGGCCGAGTGATAATTTGGAGCAAACATAAAAGCAAAATTAAAAATTTTTATACTTTCTTCTGCCTCATTAGGTTTTAAATGTATATTTATTTTTAAAGCTTCCAAAACATCTGCTGAACCACAGTTAGATGAAACAGCTTTATTACCATGTTTTGCTACTTTAACTCCCATACTAGCTAAAACTATTGCAGCGGCAGTTGAAATATTTAAAGAATTTTGACCATCACCACCAGTTCCACAAGTATCAATGGTGTTTGTATCAGCAGAAACTTTTGTTGCTTTATCTCTTAAAATAAAAATACCTCCCGCTAATTCATCTTTTGTTTCACCTTTTTTTATCAAAGACTCTAGAGTTTCAATAATTTGATTTTCAGCATATTTACCCTCCATTAAATCTGAAAATAAACTTTTGCTTTCCTCAAAAGAGAGGTTTTGACCTTGCTTTAATTTATTTACTGTATCAGACATGTTAATTAGAGATAAAATTTTTAATTAATTTCATACCCATTTTAGTACTTATACTTTCTGGATGAAACTGAAACCCGTGAATATTATAATCTTTATGCATCAACCCCATGATTGTCTTATTCTTAGTTTCTGCGGTAATAATCAAGTCTTTTGGGAACTTTTTACGATCTACTGTAAGACTGTGATATCTCGTGGCTTCGAAATTATTTTTAATATTACTAAAAAGACCTTTTCCTTCATGCTTAATTTTACTAGTTTTTCCATGCATTAAATTTTTAGCTCTCACAATTTTTCCACCAAAAACTTGACCAATGATTTGATGACCTAGACAAACTCCTAGGATAGGTATTTTTTTGTGCACTTCTTTGACTATTTTTAAACAATTTCCAGCCTGATTGGGGTTACCAGGTCCTGGAGAAATAACAATCTTATCATATTTCTTTTTTAAAATTGTTTTTCCATTAATTTTATCATTTCTTATAACTTCAATATTTTTTTTAAAATTAGAAATGTAGTGATATAAATTATAAGTAAAGCTATCGTAGTTATCTATTAATAAAATTTTCATTTAATCGACTGCTTTCATTAATGCTTTAGCTTTATTCACTGTTTCCGCATACTCTTTTTCAGGTTTACTATCCGCAACCACACCAGCGCCAGCCTGTACATAGAATTTCTTATTTTTAATTAGGGCAGTTCTTAAAGCTATACACGTGTCAAACTCACCATTAGGTGTGAAATAACCTATACCACCTGCATATAATTTCCTTTTATTTTTCTCTAATTCATCAATAATTTCCATAGCTCTAATCTTGGGCGCACCACTTACAGTACCAGCTGGAAAGCCCGATAATAAAGTCTCAAACAATGAGAATTTGTTGTTAAATTTACCTATAACATTAGAGACGATGTGCATTACATGAGAATATCTTTCGACTTTAAACTTTTCAGTAACTTTAACTGTATTTACTTTAGATACTTTACCAACATCATTTCTTCCAAGGTCTAATAACATTAAATGTTCTGCCAATTCTTTTTTATCTTTTAGAAGTTCTAATTCATATTTTTTATCATCTTTATCATTCTTTCCTCTGGGTCTAGTGCCAGCAATAGGTCTAATCGTTACCTCTCCTTTTCTAAGTCTAACTAATATTTCTGGACTGCTGCCTAAAATATTAAAATCTTTATAATTAAAATAGAACATAAATGGCGAGGGGTTAGATTTTCTTAAATAGTTATAGATCTCGATTGGTGTTTTATTAATTTTTCTTTCAAACCTCTGACTTAAAACAACTTGAAAAACATCTCCTTTTTCAATGTATGTTTTTGCTTTTTTAACGAGTGATTTAAATTTTTCTTTGGAAGTATTTGATTTTATAAAATTTTTATTGTGTTTAAATGTAAATTGTTCAGGAAGCTTTATATTTTCAAAATTTTCATATAAATCAAATCTCTTATTAATCGAACGGTATTCTTCCTCATAATTTTTAATTTTTGTATCTGCATAAACATTCTCTACATAAAAAATCTTTTTTTTAACGTTGTCATAAATAATTAAATTTTTAGGCCGAGATAATCTTACATCGGGTATTTTAAGATCATCCTTACAATTATCGGAAATCCTTTCTATATAACGAATAACATCATAGGAAAAATAACCTACTAGCATTGAAGACATAGAAGGTAATTGATTTGGAATTTTAATCTTAAATTCTTCAATGAGTTTATTTATAAATTTTAAAGGATCAGATTTAATTTTAGTTTTATTACCTGAGCTATTAAGTATTATTATGTTCTTATTAATATCCCATATTTTATCAGGGTTAAGACCGATTATAGTATAACGACCCTTAATAGTTCCTTTTTCTACTGACTCAAAAATAAAACTATTTTTTTCAGCTAAAAGAAATCTAAATAAGTTTTCAACTTTGTAATATTGATTACAAAACCTTGCTCTAAATAAAATTTGGTGCTTTTTTTTAGAATGATTTTTTTTAAATTCTTTAAAACTAATGTTTATCTTCATTGAAATGAATTTTTAACACGGTCGATAGTTCTTTGATTAAGTTTTACTTTGTACTTACGGTTAAGACTTTCATCGTATGATTGATAAATTTTGTTAATCAAATTTAACCGAGCTTTAGCTTCGAATTGTTCAAAATCATTACTATTTTTTTCTAGAATTTTATATTTAGTTTTTTTTGTGAAAATTAAAAAACTTTTTGTAAGAGTATTATTTGTTAATAAATTAATTTCACCATCTTTTGTTAGAAAAATTCTTTTAATTAATCCTTCCCCAAAGATATCATTTTGTTTTAAACTAGAAATTTTATAACTATTTACAGTTAGACCATTATCTTTTGCAAATTTTTCAAATTTTCCATCGTTAAAAGCTCCTAAACTTATATCCTTTGCTAGAGATGTATTGCTTTCAATCTTCGCTTTAAAACTTAATTGGGCATTTAGTGCTTCTAAAACTTCAGGATCATCTATCGATTTATTTTTTTTTACTAGATCTTTAATTTCTGCTAAATAATATTTACCATCAACGTTGATTATTTCGGGAGATTGAACATCTTTTATATTATAAATTTTTTTAAAGAGTTTTTCTGATATATTTTTAATTTTATTTTTATTCTCATCTTCTTTGTTTGCATTCACCTTATTTAATTCAATAATTTTCAAATTATTTGCAGAAGTTGTTTCTTCAAAAGATTGGCCGTCTAAAACATTGTTCTCAATGAGATCTAATTGTTTAAAAAAATTTTCGTTAAATTCTGAGTTGTCAGAAACTAATTCTGGTTTAATTTCAGCGTAACGTATTGATTTCAAATTTACAAAAAATATATTTTTATTTCTTTCATAAAGTTCTTCAATACTTTCTGCAGAAGGTTTATTTCTTGAATGATACTTATCTAAATCAATGTATTGAATAGTTTTAGTTTGATTTTCTTTTCTAAATTCTTTTGTGGTAAGTATATCAGGAATTATTATTCCTCCGGCTAATGAACCTAAAAGCTGCCTTCTTTTTTCTTGTTCGACAATATTTGCCTCAAATTGAGGAGCAGTTATATTGCTTTTAATTAAAAACTTTTCATACTCTGTTCTTGAGAATTTACCTTCTTTATAGAATAATTTATCGTTTTTAATAATATCCCTTAAGGATTCATCACTTATCTCAATACCAATTTTTTCTATTTCAAGTGACATTACTTTTTTTCCAATAAAATCTGACAATATCTGCTCTATTAAATCTGTTTTAGATAAATTTTTTATCTGTTCTTGATTTAAATCAAGTCGATTAACGTAATTTATAAATTCTTGTGTACTAATTTTGTTTGAGTCAATTGTGGCGATTACATTCTGATTTCCTCCTCTAAAAACATCACCCATGCCCCAAAAAACAAAAGGAAGGATTATGATCCCCACAAGGAGTTTTATAAAAAAAGACTTTGATAATTTACCTATTGATGTTGCCATAATATTAATTTAATAAGTTCAAAATTATACACCTATAGATTAAATTTTAAACTAAGGCAAATTATGAGATATTTTATTGGAAATTGGAAAATGTTTGGTGTTCCAAAATCTATAAATATACTGAATAAAATTAATACATTTCACGTAAAAGATAAAAATAGGAATAAATATAGAGTAATCATTACACCTCCATACACACTGATTGAAAGTTACTCCAAATATTTCAAAAATAGGAAAATTTCAATAGGTTCACAAAATTGTTATCAAAAAGATAAATATTCATCGAATACTGCAGCTGTGAGTCCCTATATGTTGAGAAGCGTTGGAGCTCGATATACTTTAGTTGGTCATTCAGATAATCGTAGTGAAGGTGATACCGATGCTATGCTAAAAGATAAAGTTAAATATGCTCTGAAGAATAATATAAAAGTAGTATTTTGTATTGGTGAAAATAAATCAGAGAAAAAAAACAAAAAAACATTAAATGTTTTACAAAGACAATTGACTAAAGTTTTAGAAAAAAACTTTAATAAAAATAATATAATTGTTGCTTACGAACCAATTTGGTCAATAGGAACAGGAAAAATTCCAACAACAATTGAGTTAAAAAAGACAACTCTTCATATTAAGAAAGTTCTTAAGAATATTTTTAAAAAAAATAGTCCTGCTGTTCTATATGGCGGTTCTGTTGATGGTAGTAATGTTGAAATGTTCAAAGAAATAAAAGAAATAGACGGTTTTTTAATTGGCGGAGCCTCAAAATCTTCTAAAAAATTTATTGATATAATAAAAAATTACTATAGATAAGCTTCATGGAAGATTTACTAATATTTGTAAACATCGCTTTAGCAGTAATTTTGGTTATTGTCATTTTACTACAAAGATCCGAAGGTGGTGCCTTAGGCTTAGGTGTTTCACAAGATAATTTCACGTCCACGAGATCAATGGGTACTTTTTTAACCAAATTCACTACAATTGTTGCAACTTTATTTATTATTTGCAGCATTGCAATTGTTGCAATTTCTAGAGATGAACTTCGTGAAACACAATCAGTTCTTGAAAAAGAAGAAGAAGAAAATTCAAACCTTCCACAAATACCCCAGTCTAAATAATAAAGACTTTGTAATTCTATTTTTTTAAAGTATAACATACTTCCATGGCGCGATATATATTCGTTACTGGCGGCGTGGTTTCATCTTTAGGCAAAGGATTATCATCAGCATCGCTAGCATACTTACTCCAATCAAGAGGATACAAAGTAAGAATTAGAAAACTTGATCCTTATTTAAATGTTGACCCAGGAACAATGAGTCCTTTTCAACATGGCGAAGTTTTTGTGACAGACGATGGCGCTGAAACAGATTTAGATTTAGGACATTACGAGAGATTTTCTGGTATCTCTGCAAAAAAATCTGACAATATAACAACAGGTCGAATTTATAGTGATGTTTTAAAAAAAGAACGTCAGGGAAAATATTTAGGTAAAACAGTTCAAGTTATTCCACATATTACAAATAGAATTAAAGAATTTATTAAATACGATGTATCAAAAGAAGATTTTGTTATTTGTGAAATAGGAGGTACAGTTGGCGATATAGAAAGCCTTCCTTTTTTGGAAGCCATAAGACAGTTTTCAAACGAAGTTGGAAAAAAGAATACACTTTTTATTCATTTAACTTTAGTACCATACATGAAGGCTTCAGATGAAATTAAAACAAAACCTACTCAACATTCTGTAAAAGAACTTAGAAGCATTGGTATCCAACCAGATATCATTATTTGTAGATCAGAAAGATCTATACCTTTAGATCAAAGAAAAAAAATTTCATTATTTTGCAATGTTTCAATTGATGATGTTATCGAAACAGTAGATGTTCAAACAATTTACGAGGCTCCAATAAGCTTCAATAAAGAGAAACTTGATGAAAGAGTCTTAAAATTTTTTGGGATTAAATCTAGAAAAAAAGTTAATTTATCGCCATGGAAAAAAATTACTCATTCAGTCTTAAAGAATAAAAATAAAGTTAATATTGGTATAATTGGTAAATATGTTGAATTAAAAGATGCCTACAAATCCCTGGATGAAGCTTTAACACACGGAGGAATAGCTAATAATTTGAAAGTTAATTTAATAAGAATTGAGTCTGATTTTCTAAAACCAAAAGATATAAAACATAAATTAAAGAACGTTTCTGGAGTTTTAATACCAGGTGGATTTGGAAAACGAGGGACCGAAGGCAAAATAGCAGCAATTAATTTCGCTAGAAAAAATCTGATACCATTTTTAGGAATCTGTTTTGGAATGCAAATGGCAGTCATAGAGTTTGCAAGAAATGAATTAAATATTAAAAAAGCGACATCAAGTGAATTTGGGCCTTCAAAAGCTTCGGTGGTCGGTTTAATGAGTGAATGGCTAAAAGATGGTAAAAAAATGAAAGGAACTGATAAAGAATTAGGTGGCACAATGAGATTAGGTAGTTATGAGGCAAAACTAAAAAAAAGATCTTTAATAAGTAATATTTATAATTCTGTTAAAATTAACGAAAGACACCGGCATAGATACGAAGTTAACATAAATTTCAAAGATGAATTTGAAAAAAAAGGTATGATATTTTCGGGTTTATCCCCTGACTCAAAACTTCCAGAGATAATAGAACTTAATAACCACCCTTGGTTTATAGGAGTTCAGTTTCATCCAGAATTTAAATCTAGACCTTTGGCTCCACATCCTTTATTCTCATCATTTATAAAAGCCGCAAAAACCAAATCGAATAAATAATGACAAATCATATAGTAAAATGTTCTAATTTTGAAATAGCTAATGATAAGCCATTTACTTTGATTGCTGGACCTTGTCAGTTAGAAAATGAAGAGCATGCTTTAAAGATTTCTTCAGAACTTAAAAAAATCACAAGCTCTCTTGGTATTAACTTAATTTATAAAACCTCATTTGATAAAGCTAACAGAACAAGTCTTAAAGGTAAAAGAGGCATGGGATTAGAAAAATCTTTACCAATATTTGATAAAATCAGAAAAGAAGTCGGATTACCTGTGCTAACTGATGTACACACCGCAGAGCAATGTTCGTTAGTCGCAAAGCACGTTGATGTTCTACAAATACCAGCATTTCTTTGCCGACAAACAGATTTATTAATTGCTGCTGCTAAAACTGGAAAAATAATTAATGTAAAAAAAGGACAGTTTTTAGCACCTTGGGATATGTCAAATGTGATTAAAAAAATTGAAGAGTCTGGAAATAAAAATATTTTAATTACGGAAAGAGGAGCAAGTTTTGGTTATAACACTCTCGTATCCGACATGAGAGCTTTGCCAATCATGTCAAGATTTGGTTTTCCAATTGTATTTGATGCTACGCATTCAGTTCAACAACCAGGTGGCATGGGTGAAAAAAGTGGAGGACAAAGAGAGTTTGTTCCTTATTTAGCCCGAGCAGCAATAGCTGTAGGAGTTGGAGCAATTTTTATGGAAACACATGAAGATCCTGACAATGCGCCATCAGATGGTCCAAATATGGTGCCATTAAATGAAGTAAAAGCATTATTAAAAAAATTAACTGAAATAGACAAGTTAGTTAAATAAAAAGAATGGCAAAAATCAAAAGTGTTAAAGGGAGGCAAGTTTTTGATAGTAGAGGAAATCCTACTGTTGAAGCTGAGATCTATTTAGATGACGGTTCTTCAGCTACTGCAATATCGCCATCTGGTGCATCTACTGGCGCATTCGAAGCTCACGAATTAAGAGACAAAGAACAAAATAAATTTTTAGGCAAAAGTGTTAATACTGCAGTTCAAAATATAAATAGTAAAATTTCAAATAAACTAAAAAACCTAGACTTCAATCAGCAAGAAAAAATCGATAAAATTTTAATAGAGTTAGATGGCAGTGAAAATAAGACTAACTTAGGTGCAAATGCAACATTAGCAGTTTCATTAGCCTATGCAAAGTGTACAGCGATCACAAATAAACAATCACTTTATAAGAGTTTAGGCAAATCTTATTCTCTGCCCATACCATTGATGAATATTATTAATGGGGGCGCACATGCTGATAATGACTTAAACATTCAAGAATTTATGATCAGGCCTGATTCTGCAAAAAATTTTACAGATGCCATAGAAAAATGCTTTCTTGTAATACAAAATTTAAAAAAATTATTACAATCTAAAAAAATGTTAACGAATGTTGGAGATGAAGGTGGGTTTGCTCCATCAATCAATTCAAATGAAGAAGCTTTAGATCTAATAGTTCAAGCTATTGAAAAATCAAAATTAAAACCAGGTAATGACGTTGTAATTTGTTTGGATGTAGCTGCAAATGAACTTATGAATGAAAAAGGAGAATATTCGGTTCAATCATCTAACTTTCTGTCTGTAGATGATGTTGTTAGTTATTATAAAAAATTAACATCTAACTATCCAATTAAGTCTATTGAAGATCCATTCGCAGAAGAAGATTGGCATTCATGGAAAAAAATTACTGCTGCAATAGGAAAAAATGTTCAAATTGTTGGAGATGATTTATTTGTAACGAATTCTCAAAGATTAGAAAAAGGTATAAGAGAAAAATCTGCTAATAGTATTTTAGTAAAACCTAATCAAATCGGAACTTTGACTGAAACTCTAGAAGTAATTTCAATGGCAAAAAAAGCAAATTTCAGCACTATCATTTCACACCGATCTGGAGATACAGAAGACACGTTTATAGCTGATTTGGCGGTGGCCACTATGTCCTCTCAAATTAAAACAGGTTCATTAGCAAGATCCGAAAGAGTAGCTAAATACAATAGATTATTACGCGTCGAAGAAGAACTTGGCAACCAAGCCAAAATGACTAGAATCTAATTAATGAAGTTAATTGAAAGTTTAAAAAAAAAAAAATTTCTTTTATTTAATATTTTTTTTACACTTTATATAGGCATCAATCTAATTGGAGGCGAAAGGGGATTGATCTCTTATTTCGATAAAAAAAATACTTATGAAAAATTGATTGAAGAGGAAAAAGTTTTGACTGCAAAATTAAAAGGTTTAGATCATAAAATTTCATTAATTAACAAAAATGACCCAGATTATCTAGATATGTTATATAGGCAAAAATTTAACTTTGTGACTGAAGATCAAATAATAATTAAATTAAAATGAGTGAAAAACCAAGACATCCAGAAAAAGTAAACAAACCGATTAATCCAATCAAGAAAAAACCTGATTGGATAAGATCTAAAATTGTAGACTCTCAAGTATTTTTTCAAACTAAAAAAGTTGTAAACCAGAACAATCTTGTAACAGTTTGCCAGGAAGCAAATTGTCCAAATATTACTGAGTGTTGGAGTAAAAAACATGCAACGTTTATGATTATGGGAGATACTTGTACAAGAGCTTGTGCATTTTGTGATGTTAAAACGGGTAAACCAACTGATCTTGATATTCTTGAGCCATTAAAAATTTCTAACGCAGTAAAAGATCTTAATTTAAAACATGTAGTAATTACATCTGTTGATAGAGACGATCTTGAAGATGGAGGGTCAGAACATTTTTATAAGGTTGTTAGAGCCACAAGAGAAAAAAATCCTGAAACTTCTATTGAAGTTCTAACGCCTGATTTTTTAAGAAAAGGTGATGCATATAAAAAAATTTTAGAAGCAGACTTAGATGTTTTCAATCACAATATAGAAACAGTTCCTAGACTTTACACAAAAGTAAGACCTGGCGCTCGATATTTTGCTTCATTGGAATTACTTAAAAATGCAAAGGTATTTAATAAAAAAGTTTTTACTAAGTCAGGCATTATGGTTGGCTTAGGAGAAACAAAAGAGGAAGTAATACAGGTGATGGATGATTTGAGATCAGCAGAAGTTGATTTCATTACAATAGGTCAATATCTCCAACCCTCACCAAAACATCATCCTTTGGATCGATATTATCATCCGGATGAATTTAAAGAATTTGAGAATATTGCAAAAACAAAAGGCTTCTTACTCGTTTCTTCGTCGCCATTGACTAGATCATCATATCACGCTGATAAAGACTTTAGAAGACTACAGGACGCAAGAAATAAAAAGCTTGAATGTCATCCGCAACACTAAAAAAAATTATCCCCTGTAAAAAAGATCAACTTGTTGAAATGGTTCTTGATATTGAAAAATATCCTGAATTTGTTCCTTGGTGCATTGAAGGCAAGATTTTTGATAAGAATGAAAGCTTAGACTTAATTACTTTTAACGGAGATTTAAAAGTTGGTAAAAGTATTTTAAATGAAACTTTTTCAAGCCATGTTTCTTACCACAAGGAAACTGATAAAATTATTGTTACAAATTTAGATGGTCCTTTAAAACACTTAAAAAATGAATGGCATTTCAAAGAAATAAATAACAATACTCAATTAGAATTTTTTATTGATTTTGAATTAAAAAATCCAATATTAAATGGTATTATGAAAAAATCTTTTGAGCTTGGTTTAAATAAAATTGCTAAAGCTTTTGAAGAAAGGGCAGTTCAGTTATATAAATAATGTTAGTTATTACAGTCTTATTAGTAGTTTTTATTTTTACATTTAAAAGTCTAGCTTCATATATTAAAAAAATTAGAACCGGTGACCCTAATGAAAGTGATATAACTTATTGGATGTTTTCTTATGATTTTAAATCTCCAAATAAAGATTGGGTGCCAGAAAATAAAGATCTTTTAGCTAAAAAAAGAGCAAGAAATTTCTTAGTATTTATTCTTTATCTTAATGCTTTTGGAATATTTCTATTATTGAATAGTTTTACTGCTCATTTACTGAACTTTATTGTTAACCCGGAATTTAGTTATCCTGTTTAATTAATCTCAATAACAAATTAAGAGATTTTTTTACTGTTTGTTTTTGAATATAAGTTCTACCTTTATTTTTAAAATTACATTTATTAACAATAATTTTTTTTCCAACTCTTATTCCAATGTAAACCAAACCCACTGGTTTTTGTTTAGACCCACCTTTAGGACCAGCTATTCCTGTTATTGAAATACAGACTTTTGATTTACTAATTTTACTTAAGTTGCTAACCATAGCCAAACAACATTGAACACTTACAGCGCCATATTTTTTTATTATCTTTTTATTTACTTTTAAAATATTTGTTTTAGCTTGATTTGAGTAAGTAACTAAACCCATCGTAAATACTTTTGATGATCCGCTTACAGATGTAATAGCGCTGGACAGCATTCCTCCGGTACAAGATTCTGCAATTGCAAGTTTCATCTTTTTTCTTTTGATTAATAAAATTATCTTTTTATTTAAACTCATTAGAAAAATTTTGATTTAATTATCATAAAGATTATCAATGTAAGAACTACATATAAACCAGCAACCACATCGTCTAATATTACCCCAAAACTATTTTTAAATTTCTTATCAAAAAAACTAACTGGAAAAGGTTTTTTAATATCAAAATATCTAAATAAAATAAAAATATATAAATAAAATAAAACTGCTTCTTGAGAGTCTTTTATAGTTCCATGCGAGATTTCATAAAGATAAATTGGAATAGATTGCCCGATGAATTCATCTACAACAACTTCTTTAGGATCTTTGTTTTCATTATATTTTATATATTCAGACACTGCATAAAAAGAATAAATAAAAACTATTAATAAAATTACTAGAATAGTGTTATTAGATAAATTAATTATATGAAATAAGCTGTATAGAAAAACAGTTGTTATAAGAGATGTTATTGTTCCTGGAGCAAATCTAAATGATCCAATACCAAAACAAGTAACAAATAAATAATTTAAAGTTTTAATCATATTTTATAACCGAACATATTACTTCACATGCTATTGCTTTTTCTTCTCCTATCACGCCAAGTTTTTCTGTAGTTTTCCCTTTAATATTTATTTGATCATTAGAGATTTCACAAAGATTAGCTATATTATTAATCATTTTATTTTTATAATTCTTAATTTTAGGTGTTTGAGCAATAATATTAATATCAATATTATTTATGATATAACCTTTTAATTTAATTTGTTCTATTACATTTCGAAGTAAAATTGATGACCTTATATTTTTAAATTTTTTATTTTTATCCGAAAACATTTGACCAATATCACCCATTTTACAGGCACCTAAAATCGCATCAGTCACTGCGTGAAGAACGGGGTCTCCATCTGAGTGACCTAGCGTGCCCAGATTTGATTTAACCCTTAAACCAGCTAAATAAAGTTTTCTATTCGGCACTAATTTATGCACATCAAATCCTATTCCAACACTCTGTTGAGATTTATATATACTTGTTAAATTTTTAAAATCTGACTTATCTGTAATTTTAAAGTTGCTCTTTTCACCTTCAATAAATTTAACTTTATTTAGATCCATATATAAGGAAATATCGTCATCTTTATATTTTCCAGCATTAGTTTTATGCAGATGATATATTTCTCTTAAATTGAAAGCTTGGGGTGTTTGAGTTAAAAATAAGTTGTCTCGTCTTTTCCCAACTAAGTATTCTTCTTTACTAGAGTCTATTATTTGTTTTATTGCATCTTGAATTTTAATCTTTGGAACCACAGCTCTACTATTTTTCATATTCCGTATTAACGAGCTCAAAAGTTTTGTTGAAAAATTAGGTCTTGCAACATCATGAATTAAGACTTTGGATGTCCCTTTTTGACTGATTAGATACTTTAAAGCATTAAAGGTAGATTGTTGTCTACTTTTTCCTCCAGTTATTAATTTAACATTTTTAAGCTTAAGTGATTTGACTCGTTTTAAGTCTTTTTTATTATAGACAAGAATAATTTTTTTAATTTCTTTATATTTACGGGCTTTAATGAGGTTTATTTCAATTAATGATTTGCCTGCTATTTTTTGATAAGGTTTGCCAATATTAGATTTAAATCTATGGCTATTACCTCCTGCAAGAATAATTAAACAAAAACTCATGATATTAAATTATATAATATTTATACAGATATTTAATGGTAATTTAAAATGTTCAAAATAATTAAAAATTTCAATTGGATAATTTTATCCTCATTTTTGTGTATTTTTATGGGGATCGTTACTTTTTTAACCTTTATTAATGAAGGTTTTGTTCCCTTAACTGATCAAAATTTACAGTCCCTGTTAATTATTGATATTATTTTACTATTAATTTTTTTTACACTTATTTTTAAGAATTTTTATCGGTTTTATTATACCGGAAAAAAAAATAAAAAAGGATCTCAAACAAATTTAAAATACATCTCTCTCTTTTCACTTTTTACAGTAATACCATCTTTAGTAGTAGCAATTTTTTCATTATTTTTATTTAATTTTGGTATTCAGAACTATTTTGATAAACAAATTACAAAGGCTGTAAATAATTCTTTTGATGTAGCCAAAAATTACTTAGAAGAGAGCAAAGAAAACGTTTTATCTGATGTAATATTAATGAGCGTAGGACTTAATAGAGCTTCTGGTTTTTATTATTCAAATCCTAATCGATTTAAACAAATTATGAAATCAGAAAAAATTTTAAGAAGAATAGATGATGTTTATTTAATTGATAGTTTAGGAAATATTTTACTGTCTGACGTGAGAGATATAACAGAAGAATTCGTGATACCAGCAGATGAAGACTATGATCAAGCTTTAGAGGGAAAACCTGTGTTTATTACTGACAGCTTAGATAATAAAACTACAGTAATGACAAAATTAACATCATTGGTAGATACGTATTTATATATTTCAAGAAATATTGATACAGAAATTCTAAGATATCTTAATGAAACAGAACAGGCTGTAAATTTTTATTATTCTGTTGAAAATAGCCAAACAGGGATCAAAGTCACATTTGCTATTATTTATATTATTGTAGTAACATTGCTACTTTTTTTATCAACATCAATTGCAATTACATTTGCCTCTAGGTTAACAAAACCTATTGTAAACCTAATCGGAGCCTCAGACTCCATAAGCAAAGGAGCTCTAGATGTTAAAGTTCCAGAAATGGAAACAGATGAAGAATTTAAACAACTAAATCAAAATTTTAACTTGATGATTGAAAGATTAAAAGAACAGCAAAACAAACTTCTGATTACTGAGCGATACGAAGCCTGGGAAAGTGTTGCAAGAAAATTAGCTCATGAAATTAAAAACCCCTTAACACCAATACAATTATCAATTGATAGTTTAAGAGAAAAATACAAAGATAAACTAAAAAATGAAAATAAAGATTTTGAAAAATATTTAGAAACAATAAACAGACAGATAAAAGATATAGAAAAATTAGTAAATGAATTCTCAAACTTCGCAAGAATGCCTAGGCCAATATTTAAAAAAATTGATGCAACAAAGTTGATTAATAAGTCACTAGATTTTATTAAACTTTCTACAAAAAGTTCGATCAATTTAATTAATAATTCAAAAAATATATTTATCAATGGAGATGAAGATCAGTTAAACAGAGTTTTTATTAATTTAATTAAAAATTCGGAAGAGTCATTTTTAGACCGATCGCAAAAAGACCTTAATTTTAAAGGAAATATTGACATAGAAATAGCTGATAATAATGACTATATAGTCATAAGAATAAAAGATAATGGCACAGGTATTACAGACGCTAAAAAAGCAATGACGCCTTACTTCACAACAAAAAAAACAGGAACTGGATTAGGCTTACCTATAGTCACTAAAATAATTAATGAACATTCAGGTAATTTTTCAATAAAAAATAAAGATGACAAAAGCGGAACTGTAGTTACTATTACATTGCCAAAATATGCATAAAGAAATTTTAGTTATAGACGATAATCCAGATATACGTTTTTTAATTTGTAATATTTTGGAGGAAGAAAACTTTAAAGTGCGTTCAGCAGCTAACTACGAACAAGCGGTTTTAGAGATAAACAAGCGTATACCTGATCTAGCAATTATAGATATAAAATTAGATAAACCAGACAAGGATGGTATAGATCTTTTAAAACTAGTTATTAAAAAAAAAAAATTAACACCAGTTATTATGATCTCTGGACATGCCACTGTTCAAATAGCTGTAGAGGCTATTAGATTAGGAGCTTATGAATTTATAGAAAAACCATTTTCTAAAGAAAAAATTTTAAATTATGTAAATAGAGGTTTAGAATCAGCTGAATTAAAAAAAGAAAAAGATATCATTGAAAATAAATTATTTCATTCATTCGATCTAGTAGGACAAAGTCCTGCGATTTTAAAAGTGAGAAAGATTATAGATAAGCTATCAACATCTGAGAGTAGGATATTAATTTCTGGACCAACAGGCTCTGGAAAAGAGTTAGTAGCAAGAAAAATTCATAAAAACTCATCAAGGTCTAAAGAACCATTTGTAATCATAAATGCAGCTTTACTTAGAGAAAAAACTTATGAAAAAGAATTATTTGGAGAAGAATTTGAGGACGGTAATATTTCTTTTGGTGCATTAGAACGAGCTAATAAAGGAACATTATTAGTTGATGAAGTGTCCGAAATACCATTTGAGACTCAGGCAAGTGTTCTCAGAGTTCTAATTGATCAAAAATTTAAAAGAATAAATGGATCAAAAGATATAAGCGTAGATATTCGAATAATATCTTCCACATCTAAAGATTTAAATAATCTAGTCAAAGAAAATAAATTTCGTGAAGATCTTTACCATCGATTAAACGTAATGCCTATTGAATTGAGCTCATTGTCATCTAGAACTGAGGACATACCTTTATTGATTGATTATTTTAAAAATAAACTTTCAGATATTAATGGTGTGGAAAAACCTGATATTGATATAAAAAATGATAGCTTATACACGTATAGTTGGCCTGGAAACGTCAGGGAGTTACGAAATTTAGTAGAGCGAATTACAATTTTATCATCAAATGAAAGTAAACATAAAATTAATAAAGTTATAAATGACGTTTTAAATCCTTCGTCTAAAATTGAAGATAATATGAATATTTTAGAGCAGTCATTTCAGTCACCTTTAAAAGAAGCTAGAGAACAATTTGAAAAAGAATATTTAACAACTCAATTAAAAAAAAATCATGGAAATATATCAAAAACAGCTGACTTTATAGGAATGGAAAGATCTGCACTTCATAGAAAATTAAAATCTTTAGGAATTAAAGGAATAAATTAAATGAATATTATAATATGCGGAGCCGGGAAGGTTGGCTTCTCAATAAGCAAACAACTTTCGGCTCAAGGTCACTCAGTAACCGTAATTGATCAATCATCTGAAGACATAAAAAAAATTAACGATACTCAAGATGTAAAAGGTATAGTTGGTAGGGCAACATTGCCTTCTGTGTTGGAAAATGCTGGGGCTGAAAAAGCCGATATGATTATTGCAGTTACACGAAATGATGAAACAAATATGATTGTTTGTCAGTTGGCAAGTTCACTATTTAATGTTTCAAAAAAAATAGCGCGAATTAGAACAAAAGATTTTTTAGAGGGAAAATGGGGAAAACTTTATAACAAATCAAATATCCCAATAGATGTAATTATTTCTCCCGAGCGGGAAGTGGCCAAATCTTTGTTCAGAAGGTTAGAAGCACCAGGAGCTTTAGATAATGTGCCATTTGGTAAAAATAAAGTAAAAATGCTAGAAATTTCAATTGAAAAAAATTGTCCAATTAAAAACATTCCTTTAAAAAAATTAACAGAGAAATTTCCAGATTTTAAAGCAAATATATTAGGGGCTTTAAGAAAAGAAAAATTTATTTATTTAAAAAAAAATGATCAGATGCAAGAAGATGACAATGTTTATGTTGTAGTAAGTAGTAATCAATTAAACCCAATACTTAAGGCTTTTGGCCATGATGAAAAAATTGCAAAAAATGTTTTGATTATAGGTGGAGGTAATATTGGTTTACAACTTGCTAAAATGCTTGAAGAAAACTTTGAAGATGTAAGAGTAAAGATAATTGAGAAGAACAAACAAAGAGCAGAAGAAATTGCAAATGAACTGTCCTCATCAATTGTTATAAATGGAGATGCATTAGATGAAGAAATATTGAAAGAGGCTAATTTAGAGGGATCAGAAACAGTTTTAGCTTTAACTAATGATGATGAAAATAACATGATGGCTTGTGTTTTAGCGGAAAAAACAGGCTTAAAAAAAAGAACAATCGCAATAGTTAATAAGACTAACTACAATCTTCTTCAAGACTCACTAAATATAGATGATTTGGTTGACCCTCGAATGACCACAGTATCAAGAATTATGGAGCATGTTCATAAAGGAAGCATTGGTTCAGTGTACTCTCTGTTAGATGGTGAATATGAATTTATCGAAGCAAAAATTTCTGAAAAATCTGAATTAGTAAACAAAAAAATCCGAGATTCAAATTTACCTGAAGATATAAGAATAGGAGCTATTATAAGAGATGAAAAGGTTATAATTCCTAGATCTAATTTTATTTTTGAGAAAAATGACTTGGTAGTATTTCTTGCCAAGCGGGAAGAGCTGAAAGCCGTTG
The DNA here is from genome assembly GCA_045566055.1 of Candidatus Pelagibacter sp. Lineage (GTDB taxonomy): Bacteria > Pseudomonadota > Alphaproteobacteria > Pelagibacterales > Pelagibacteraceae > Pelagilacustribacter. Next base: position 20,220 of record JBJLED010000036.1, read on the forward strand.
AAAGCATTTTTAGCTTAAGCACAATTTAAAACTAATGAATTTTAAGAGAATTAGTTTTTATTTAAGCTTATTTTGTTTTCCTATAAGTTTTCTTTCATTTATAAATATTTTATATGCTTCGTATTTTGATTATTTCTTAAGTATTAATACTTATTTTATAACTTTGACAGTTTCGACAATATTGGGATTCGGTTTGTTATATTATGGGAAAAAAAGTCCAAAAAATATAAATTTTATTGAACAATTAATTTTTATGATAAGTGCGTACATTTTAAGCTCTGTCTTAATATCTATTCCATTTTATTTAAGCAATTATCAAGTTACATTTTTAAACTCCATATTCGAGTCTATTTCAGGACTAACAGGAACAGGATTTTCTATTTTTAAAGATATAAAATATCTTGACCCAACCTTAATTCTTTGGAGATCTCCTCACAATGGATAGGAGGATTATTTTTCTTATTTTTTTTGATTATAATATTTTCAAACAAGTCATTTAATTATAAGATGACTAACCTTACTTATTCTGGTGATAACAACTTTAACTCTGAGAATAACATTAAAGATAATTTAATAAGAATATTTATAATCTATTCATTGCTTAGTATCAGCATCCTAAGCTTATTAAATTTATCAGGGGTGCGACTATTCAATTCTCTTAATTTGAGCATGACATTAGTTTCTGGCGGAGGTTTTTTACCAACTGAAACTATAGGTAAAATTATTTCATCAAATTTTCAAAAAATAATTTTGATTTTTTCTTTTTTGGTCTCATTACTGAATCTCTATTTGCTCTTTAACATATTCAATAAAAACACTTTAATTAAAGAGCACAAAGAAGATTTGTACTTAATAGTGATATCTATTGTATTTTGTTCGTTGATATATTTTAATAATTATGACGGTTTAGACATTATTATAAGTGTGACAAGTAGCTTAGCTAATTCTGGATTAACAATAATGGAGTCAGATAATAATCTAAGTTTATACTTTTTATTACTTTCAATTATTGGAGGATCCATTGTTTCTAACTCCTCAGGTATAAAACTAACTAGATTTTATATTTTATTAAAAATTACCTCTTCAGAAATAATTAAACTAATAAGTCCTAATAGCATTATTAATAAAACAATATTTGGGTCCGATAAAAAAATATCAGATGAGCATGTAAAAATATCATTTTTGATATTTATTTCCTTTTTTTTAAGTCTTTTTATTTTATCAAGTCTTTTAGTAGTTGATAATATTGGATTTGAAAAATCATTTAAATTATCAATATTAACTTTGACTAATACTGTAAATTCAGAAATGTTTAATATGCAAAATATTAATTTTTCTAACCTATTAACATCTTCAAAAATAAGTTTAATTTTATTTATGATTATTGGAAAAATTGAGCTAATATCAATTTTTTTAATTTTCAAAAAAATATTATTTAAAGATTGATGTCAAAAATTGTTATAATAGGCGCGGGTGCTATGGGTTCAGCTTTTGCTTTACCCTGTTTAGATAATAATCATGATATTAATATTGTTGGAACTCACTTAGAAAATGATTTTATTGATAGTTTGCAAAAAAATAATAATTTACATCCAGGTTTAAACACCGAAATTCCTAAAGAAATTAAAATTTTAAAGTTCGAAAAATTTGATGAACTATTGAAATCAAATGTGGATTTGATTGTCCTCGGAATTAGTTCCAAAGGCATTGAATGGGTCGCAGATCAATTAAGTAGACTTTACAAAGATGGTAAAATTCCAAAATTATTGATGCTTACAAAAGGTCTAAGCATTCACAAAAATCAATATGAATTATTAGTGGATAAACTTGAGAGACTACTAGGGGATAGAGGAATTAAAAAAGCTGATATATCAGCCGTAGGTGGACCTTGCCTGGCTGCAGGTTTGGCTAATAGAGTTCATTCTAGTGTTGTTATTGCAAACAAGGATATTGAAACAGCAAAAAAAATAGCAGACATGCTTAATACAAGCTATTACCATACATCTCATTCAGATGATCTAAATGGTGTAGAAGTTTCGGCTGCAATAAAAAATATTTTTTCGATGGCTGTAGGTGCAGCTAGGGGTTTATGTAGTCAAAATATATCTGATGAGGTAAGAGAAAAAAATTATTTAAATACAGCGTCTGCTTTAATCAAACAATCCATTAATGAAATGGAAATTTTTGTTGAACATCTAAAAGGTAAAAAAGAAACTGTTAAAGGACTAGCGGGTTTAGGAGACCTTTATGTAAGCTCGGGCGGTGGAAGAAATGCAAAAATGGGATCTTACATTGGAGAAGGATTAACTTTTTCTGAGGCTAAAAAAACAAAGATGGAAAAAGTAACAGTTGAAGGAGCAGATCTAGCAAAAGAAATTGCAAAAAAAGTAAATGAAGATTTTGATCAAAAAAAATTACCTTTAATGCTTAGTATGATCAATGCTATTGTTGATGACAAGAAACTAGAATTAGACTGGGAGTCATTTAGATGAAGAAATTTATAATTTCTATTGATGCTGGGACTACTTCCAATCGATCAATATTATTCGACTTAAAAGGCAAACCAGTTTTTTCTTCTCAAAAAGAATTTACACAATATTTTCCGAAAAGTGGTTGGGTAGAGCATAATCCAGAGGAAATTTGGAGAA
>JBJLED010000037.1:0-22768 GCA_045566055.1 Candidatus Pelagibacter sp.
GTTCTCGAATTCTAGTTATGTAACCCGTTCTTTCTGCAACACCAATAACTCCACGGGCATCTAATAAATTAAATATATGACTAGCTTTTAAACATTGATCGTAAGCTGGAAGTGAAAGTTTCTTTTCAAGTAAAGACTTACATTCCATTTCCGTGCTTTCAAAATTTTTTAATAAAGTGTCTGTATTTGCAAATTCAAAGTTGTAGGCTGAAAACTCTTTTTCAGCTTGAAAAAAAACTTCCTTGTATTTAATTCCTTCATCGTTCCAATCTAAATCAAAGACATTGTTTTTGCCTTGGACGAACATGCATAACCTTTCTAGACCATAAGTTATTTCGACAGGTACCGGTTTACATTCTATTCCTGTCATTTGTTGAAAGTATGTGAATTGTGTAATCTCCATTCCATCACACCAAACTTCCCAACCTAATCCTGCTGCACCTAAAGTTGGACTTTCCCAATCATCTTCAACAAATCGGATATCATGATTTTTTACATCAATTCCAATCGTTGCTAAACTTTTTAGGTAGAGTTGTTTTATATTTTTTGGCGATGGCTTTATAATGACTTGAAATTGATAATAGTGTTGTAAACGATTTGGGTTTTCACCGTATCTTCCATCAGTTGGTCTTCTCGAAGGTTGAACGTATGCAGCTTTCCAGTGTTTAGGGCCAAGAGATCTTAAAGTTGTAGCGGGATGAAAAGTTCCTGCTCCAACCTCTAAGTCATAAGGTTGTAATATTATACATCCATTCTTTCCCCAAAACTTTTGTAAGTTCATTATAATATCTTGAAATGATAAAAAGTTTAATTTTTTTGAGGCTTTTGTTTTAACTTTTTTTTTTGTCGGCATTTACAAACCAAATTTTTGCCACATCGATTTTTCTTCTATAATATTGGCTAGTCTATCAACGGGATCTGTGATTGAAGAAGATAGTTTTCTTGCAATAAATCCTTTTGGTTTTTCAAAGTTTTTAATAATAACTTTATCACCAAATTTTTCTTTTAAAATTTGATCAGCATTTCCAATACCATCAATTAATCCAAGGTCTAATGCTGATTTACCTGTCCAAAATTCACCAGTAAAAATATTATTTTTTTCCGGATCTTTAAGTTTAGAACCTCTACTTGTTTCAACAACTTTGATAAAATCAGCGTGTAATTCTAATTGAATACTTTTTAATCTTTTTACATCCTCTTCTTTTTCCTCCACAAAAGGATCTAAAGTACTTTTGTTTTTTCCTGCAGTATAAACTCTTCTCTCAATACCAATTTTTTTTATTAAATCTTTAAAACCAAACGAAGCAGAAATAACTCCAATTGAGCCTATGATTGAACTTGAATTTGCATAAATTTCATCACCTGCGCATGAAATTAAATAACCGCCTGATGCGGCAACATCTTCAGCAAATATAATTACTTTAACTTTGCTTTTCTCAGCCAACTGTCTGATGTAACTGTAAATCAAATGAGATTGAACTGGGGACCCCCCAGGAGAATTTATTGATACTGCAACATGTGTAATTTTCTTAAAAGAAAACGCTTTTTTTAAAATATCTTTTTGACCCGCGAGATCTATACCTTTATTAAATCGACCAGCAGAGCCAATTACTCCAGTTAGTCTTACATGAGGTATTACTTTTTTCTTTTTAAAAATTGAAAACATAATTTAGATGAACTTTCTAACTCTTATAACAGTAAAAAATTAAATTTTAATATTAAATTACGCTACTTATAGTTGAATTATAGGTGCGTCACCGCGTTTCCAATTAAAAATTTATTATTGAAAAAATCAATTATAAATAAAGCTATGGGATCAGTAATACCGCTAAAAAAATCGGCCAACTCTGCTTACTTAGAGCTTAAAAACTTGCTCGGAAATAAGCTTCAAAAAGTTGAAGATTTAATTGAGCAAAGATTAAAAAGTGAAGTCGATTTAATTGAAAAGATGAGCGATCATCATCTTAAATCTGGAGGAAAAAGATTAAGAGCTTTATTAACTTTAGAGTCTGCAAAATTGACTGGCTACAAACAGTACAATAGAGACATTAATCTTGCAGCTTGTGTAGAGCTAATTCATTCAGCAACATTATTACACGATGATGTAATTGATGAGAGTTCTTTAAGAAGAGGAGTTAAAACTACAAATTCAATTTGGGGTAACCAATCATCAATTTTAGTTGGTGATTATCTTTTGAGTAGATGCTTTGAAATCATGGTTCAAGATGGTGATTTAGAAGTTTTGCAACTTTTATCCTCTACTTCTGCAAAAATTGCTCAGGGTGAAGTTCTTCAGCTTCAACATAAAGGTGAAGCTGATCTTTTAGAAGAAACATACATTGATATAATAAATTTAAAAACAGCAGCATTATTTTCTGCTGCAACAAAAACAGGCGCTTGCATCTCTGGAAGTAATGATAAAGAAAAAAAAGCTTTAGAATCTTATGGAAGAAATCTAGGTTTGGCTTTTCAAATTGCAGATGACTCGCTTGATTATTATGCAAAAGAAAAATTTTTTGGCAAACAAATAGGGAAAGATTTTTATGAGGGAAAAGTTACTTTGCCTTTAATAACAATTTTTCAAAAAGGAAATGAAGAAGAAAAAGAGTTTTTAACTGAAATAATGAAGAAAGAAAAAAGAACTGAAGAGGATTTTAGTGAAACACTTGCGTTAATTAATAAATATAAAGCAGTTGAGACAAGTTTAAAAAAAGCAGAGTATTTTGTTAATGTGTCTTATGATGCTCTAGCAATTTTTCCTGATAGTGAAGATAAAAGAATATTGCAAAGTTTAACTAGCTTTAGTTTAAATAGATCTTTTTAAGGGTACAACAGTTCCTTTTCCCATTTTCCATTTTTATTTTTATAATTCAATCTTTCGTGAATTCTACCTTCTCCATCAACCCAAAACTCTATTTCAGCTGGTAAAATTCTCCAGCCTGACCAGTGTGGTGGTCTTGGAACTTTATTTTGATCAGGATATTTTTTTTCAAATTCTTTAATTTTTCCCAAAAAAGTTTCTCTTTTATCTAAAATTGAAGATTGAGAAGATGCCCATGCACTAATACGGTTTTTATACGGTCTTGAATTATAATAATCATCAGCTTCTTTTTCTGAAACTACCTCTACTTTTCCAATTACTCTTACTTGACGTCTTAAACTTTTCCAATGAAAACACATTGAAGCTTTTTGATTTTCTTTTAATTCTCCACCCTTTTTACTATTAAAGTTGGTATAAAAAACAAAACCTTTTTCGCTTAGGCCTTTTAGTAAAACCATTCTTACATTAGGTTGATTGTCTTTATTTGCAGTAGCTACTGCAACAGCATTTGGGTCGTTAATTTCAGTCTCTTCAGCCTTAGCAAACCACTTTTTGAATAAATCTATTGGATTATCCAAGTCTTCAAAGCAGCTATCTAAACCAAGTGAATTTTTGCCATTTTTTTGATTCATATATTTAATAAAATAATCTATACATTAAATATCTATGTCTTTTAATACTTTTGGAAAAATATTTAGATTTACAACTTGGGGAGAATCCCACGGTCCCGCTATAGGGTGCGTGGTAGATGGTTGTCCGCCAAATATTCCTTTATCGGAAAAAGATATCCAGGTAGATATGGACAGAAGAAGACCTGGACAATCTAAATTTACCACTCAAAGAAAAGAACCAGATAAAGCAATTATTCTGTCTGGTGTCTTTGAAGGTAAAACAACAGGTACACCTATTTCAATTATCATTTACAATGAGGATAAGAAATCTAGAGACTATGAGTCCATCAAGAATAAATTTAGACCTGGGCACGCTGATTATACTTATTTTAAAAAATATGGTATTCGAGATTTTAGAGGTGGCGGTCGCCAATCAGCTAGAGAAACCGCTAGTAGGGTAGCGGCGGGTGCTGTGGCTCGTATTGTGCTGAAGAAGATTTTAGGTAAAAAATTTAATGTTATAGGTGCTGTGACTCAATTAGGTTTAATGTCATGTGATAGAACTAATTGGAACAACGCGGAGATAAGAAAGAATCCTTTTTTCTGTCCGGACAAAAAATCTGTTAAGATATGGGAAAAATATCTTTTAGCAGTAAGAAAAGCAGGATCGTCATGCGGTGCAATAATTGAATTGAGAGCTACTGGAATTCCTGTTGGTTTGGGAGCACCCATCTATTCAAAACTTGATACTGATATTTCAGCTGCATTAATGAGCATCAATGCAGTAAAAGGTGTAAATATTGGATCAGGAATGAATGCAGCTTTTTTAAGCGGTGAAGAAAACTCTGATGAAATTAGAAAAAGTTCTGGAAAAATAAAATTTAAAACTAATCATGCTGGAGGAATTCTAGGAGGAATTTCATCGGGTCAAGATATTGTGGCATCTTTTGCTGTTAAGCCAACTTCATCCATATTAACAAGCAGAGAAACCATAGACAAAAAAGGAAAGAACACAAATATTTCTGTTAAAGGACGTCATGATCCATGTGTAGGAATTAGAGCAGTACCCATTGGTGAAGCAATGATCAATTGTGTTTTACTAGATCATTTATTAATGCACAGAGCACAGTGTGGTTAATTTGAAATTTTATTTCTATTTTTAGCTAAAATAATATTTGAGTTAAGTGTCTCCTCAACTTTATGAGCTATAGAAGAGCTATCTAAACCTGCAGTTTCATACATTTTCTCTGGTGTATCTTGATCAATGAAAATGTCTGGTAGGATCATAGATCTAAATTTTAAACCTCTATCAAACACACCTCTATCTGACAAAAACTGCATTACATGAGATCCAAAACCACCTATTGACCCTTCTTCAATTGTTATTAATACATCATGATTAGATGCTACTTCCATGATTAGTTTTTCATCTAATGGTTTTGCAAATCTTGCATCTATAATTGTACAATCAATTCCTTTCTTTAAAAGATCTTCAGAAGCTTTTTTACATTCTTCTAATCGTGTTCCAAAATTTATTAAAGCTACTTTTTTTCCTTCTTTGATTATTCTTCCTTTTCCAATTTCAATGGTTTCTTTAATAGAGGGTAACTCAACCCCAATTCCATTTCCTCTAGGGTATCTAAAAGCAGATGGGCGGTCGTTTATATTGACTGAGGTATTTATCATTTTAACTAATTCAGATTCATCGCTTGCTGCCATAACAACAAAATTTGGTAAAGTTGAAAGATAAGTAATGTCGAAAGAACCAGCATGTGTTGGTCCATCTGCGCCAACGAGACCTGCACGGTCAATAGCAAATCTTACTGGTAATGATTGTAAAGCAACATCATGAACTACTTGATCGTAAGCTCTTTGGAGAAAAGTAGAGTAAATTGCAGCATAAGGTTTATAACCCTCTGTCGCCAATCCTGCTGCAAAAGTTACAGCATGTTGCTCGGCTATTCCCACATCGAACGTTCGCTCTGGAAATTTTTTTTCAAATAGATTCAAACCTGTGCCAGATGGCATAGCTCCAGTAATGCCAATAATTTTTGTGTCTTGCTCTGCATGTTTTATTAAGGTTTCAGCAAAAACCTTTGTATATGATGGTGCATTTGACTTAGATTTAGCTTGTTCTCCAGTAGATACATTAAATTTTGATACCCCATGGTATTTATCTCCCGACTCTTCAGCTGGTTTATATCCTTTACCTTTTTGTGTCCTAACATGAATTAATACAGGTCCTTTATGATTAGAATTTTTAACATTTTCGAAAATTTGAACTAAATTTTCAACATCATGACCATCTATTGGTCCTACATAATAAAAACCTAACTCACTAAATAATGTTCCGCCAGTAACAATATTTCTCAACACATCTTCAGCTTTACCAGCTTTTTGACTGAACCTTTTTGAAAAAGATGAAATAATCATTTTTAATGTTTCTCTAAAGCTAAAATATAATTTTCCCGATAAAAGTTTCGCTAAATATTTGCTCATAGCTCCAACAGGTCTTGCTATGGACATATCATTATCATTTAAAACAACTATTAGTTTTGATTTAAGTGCACCAGCGTTATTCATTGCCTCGTAAGCCATGCCTGCGCTCATCGCTCCGTCACCAATGACCGCTATTACATTATTGTTATTATTTGATAATTTTTTTGCAACTGCCATTCCAAGTGTAGAGGAAATAGAGGTAGAACTGTGAGCTGCACCAAAAGGATCGTACTCGCTTTCAGTTCGTTTAGTAAATCCAGAGAGACCCCCTCCTTTACGAAGTGTTTTAATTTTATCTCTTCGTCCAGTAATAATTTTATGCGGATAGCACTGGTGACTTACATCCCAAACTAATTTGTCTCTAGGAGTATCAAAAAACAAAATGTAAAGCTACAGTCAACTCAACTACTCCTAGACCAGCACCTAAGTGTCCCCCTGTTTCAGAAACAACATCTATAAGCTCATCTCTTAGTTCATCTGAGATTTGTCTTAGATTATCTTTTTTTAAATTTTCTTAAATCCGCAGGAAAATTTATTTGTTTAATAAGTCTACTCATTAAAATTTTCTCTCTAAAATAAACTCAATTGTACTAATTAATTCTTTCGCTTTTTTTTCCATGTTTTTTCTAATTTAAGCAATATTTTTTTTCTTTAAATTATTTGCATACATATAAGCTTTTTTTTTCTCCCATTAATTTTAATAAAGTTGATTTTCCTTTTTTGTTATCTTTTTTAACCGGTTTACCTACTAAATGTTTAGAACCTTTTTTATCTAAAAAAATCATCAGACAATTGAAATAATAAACCTATTTCTTCTCCTAGATTGCTTAAATATTTTTTTTTCTTTTGTTGTTTTGTTAGCTATTACTCCTACTGCGTATAAACAAAAATTAAATAATTTTCCTGTTTTTTTCTTTTGCATATCTATAATTTTATTAATTTTTTATTTTCTTATTTTCAAACTTCAAATCCAATTCTTGTCCGCCAGCTATTCCAGTATGACCGGAGCAACTAGCTAGAAATTTAATTATTTCATTTTTCATTCTTGAGTTAAGAAAATATTTTTTTTTCTGTTATGATTTCAAAAGCCAATGTAAGTAAAGAACTTCCCGCTAACACTGCTGACGCTTCTCCAAATTTAATATGTGTTGAAGGTTTACCTCTTCTCATGTTGTCATTATCCATACATGGTAGATCATCATGAATTAATGAGTAAGAATGAATGCATTCAACAGCTGCACAAATATTTATAAGTTTTTTTTCACTTATCTTAAATATTTTCCCAAAGTCAAAAATTATAGTTGATCTGATTTTTTTGCCTCCTGATATAACCCCATACTTCATTGGTTTAACGAGTAAAGTTTTTTTTTGTTTTTTTAAATAATTGATTAAAAATTTATCAACTTTAATAGCATTTTTTATTAATTTTTTTTTGATCATTTTTTTTCTGAAATTTCCTTAAACTTCTTCTTAAATAGTTGATCGATATGTTTGTTAAGAAGTATTAATCTTTGATAGTCACCAATGGTGTGGCCTAAATTAGTCTCTTCATTTTCTAATTTAGTCAAAATTGTATTAATTTCCTCTCTAGTTTCTTTTATTGATTTACTTTTTATATCAGCTGGAATATTTTCAGTTTTCATTTAATAAATAATATTTACATTATGAAAAATAGCTATTCAAATATATTTTCTTTTAATAAACAAATTCTTAAAAAATCTATTATAAATTTAAGCAATGGCGATGTCATTGGGTTGCCAACTGAGACTGTGTATGGCTTGGGTGGAAATGCGTATTCAAAAAAATCAATTCAAAAAATATATAAATTAAAAGGTAGACCTAAATCAAATCCATTAATTGTGCATTATTTCAATTTGGAGGATGCATCGCAAGACGTTATTATTAATGATAGGTTTAAAAAACTATACAAGCGATTTTGTCCAGGTCCAATTACTTTTATTCTTACAAAAAAAAATGGATCCAAAATTAATTCACTTGCTTCAGCTAAGTTGAATACAATTGCTATAAGATTTCCAAAACATAGAGCTATCAGATCTATATTAAAAAAGATTGATTTTCCGTTGGCCATGCCAAGTGCAAATAAATCTAATAATGTAAGTCCAGTCACAGCAGAAGATGTATTTGATGAATTTAATAAAGAGATTAAATTAATTATAGACGGGGGTAAATGTAAAATTGGAATTGAATCAACAGTTGTTGATTTAGTAAGTGTGCCGAAGATTTTGAGGCCTGGTATAATTGAAAAAAGTTCAATTGAAAAAATATTAAAAAAAAAAAATCAAAAAAAAATATTAGAAATAAAAAAATAATTTCACCAGGAATGATGAAGAAACATTACTCACCTGGTATACCAGTACTAATCAATCAAAAAAAACACGATGGTATAAGTGCTTTTATATATTTAGGAAATAATCATAAAAATAAGAAAAAATTTTTTAGCTTAAGTAAAAAACTCGATCTAACTGAAGCTGCGTCAAATTTATATAGATTATTTAGATTAATAAAAAAAAAAGGCTATAAAAAAATTCAAATAGGTAAAATTCCAAATCTTGGTTCTGGTATAGCTATTAATGATAGGATACAACGAGCGTCAAAATCTTAAATGAAATTAGAAGTAAAAAACCTTATAAAAAAATTCAAGACTACAACTGCTGTAAACAATATTAGTTTTGAAATTAAAAATAATAGTACCTTGGGTCTTCTTGGTCCTAATGGATGCGGGAAAACAACATCGATTGGGATGATGTTAGGCTTAATCACACCTACTAGTGGTGAAATTTTTATAGATGGAATAAAATTGAACTCTAAAAATAGAATAAAACTTTTAAGTTTAATGAATTTTGCATCTCCCTATATAGAATTACCAAAAAAACTTACAGTCTTACAAAATCTAGAAGTTTATGCCAGATTATATGGTGTAAATAAAAAAACTGAGAGGATCGAAGAGTTAGTCGAAGACCTTAATCTAATTAAATTTCTAAATAAAAAGACTGGAGAGTTGTCATCTGGGCAAAAAAATAGAGTTTCTTTGGCCAAATCTTTAATTAATAAACCCAAATTACTTTTTTTAGATGAACCAACGGCAAGCTTAGATCCAGATATAGGGGATTTTGTAAGAGAATATTTGGAAAAATATAAAAATAAAAATGAATTAACTATGTTGCTTGCGTCTCATAATATGAGAGAGGTGGAGAGATTGTGTAATAAAATTGTTATGATGAAACAAGGTAAAATTGTAGATGAGGGAACATGTAAAGAATTAATAAAAAAACATGGTAGAGTAAATCTAGAGGATACTTTTCTTAAAATTGCGAGGAGTAAAAATGAGTTGGAATAAAATATACGCATTAAGTTTAAGACATATTTATCTTATAAAAGGATCTTTTCCGAGGATTCTTGACTTGATTTATTGGCCTACTATTCAAATTTTTCTTTGGGGATTTATTTCAAAATTTTTTACCTTAAGTTCTTCTTATTATGAAAATACCGTAGGCATAATTTTAAGTGCTGCAATACTTTACGACTTTTTATTTAGATCAAGTATAAGTTATAATATGATGTTCCTTGAGGAAATTTGGAGCAGAAATTTTACCAATCTATTCATCGCTCCAATAAAGATTAGCGAGATTATCGCTGCATTAACATTTACCGCAATATTTAGAACTTTAATCGGCTTAGTGCCTGCTGCTCTATTAGCGGTGCCATTGTTTGGTGTTTCGATTTTTAAAATTGGCATTCCATTAATATTCTTATTAGTTTCTTTGTACATTTTTGGTGTAACCTTAGGTCTACTGGTAACTTCTGGTTTAATTCGATTTGGCCCTTCTTTTGAAAACATTGCATGGGCTAGTCTATTTTTTTTAGCTCCGCTCGGATGTATCTACTACCCAATTGAAATATTGCCAGAGTGGCTTCAATACATTGCAAAATTATTACCTTTAGTTCATTTGTTTGAGGAAATGAGAAACATATTAATTTATGATCTAGTTAGTTATTATGCAATATTAAAAGGATGTGTGATTTCTTTACTTTACTTTATAGCAGGCATATTCATTTTTTATTATTCATATAGTGGTGCAAAAGATCGAGGGACTTTAATCAATATGGGGGAATAATTGCATAAATTTATTGACAAAATTAAAAAGTTTGAGAGCAAACCATTCATCGTAAGCAATTTTTTAAATAAAGATGAAATTGACTCGTTTCAAAAGCTATATGAGGAACTTCCAATAGAAATTAATAACAAAAGGCAAAATATAATTAAGAAAAAGTGGAATATTAGACATAAAAAAGAATTACAAAATAATTACATTCAAAAATTAAAAGAAATAATAGATGATTTTGAAATGGACAATCCTGATACAAAAGATGGATCAAAAAGTTTAGGATTGTTTCAAGAGAGCTGCAGGCCTGTAACATTGCATGTTGATACGGGATTTGACTTCGAAAAAATAATTTTTAAACAAACACTGCTACCTTTATCCAATATAGGAGAAACTATTATCTTTAAAAATCGATTTTATGGTTGTTCAACCACGTTTTCTATTGATCCTGAAGAACTTACGGCAAAAGGCTATAATAAAAGATCATCTGAACACTTAGATTTATATGGTAATAAGGATTTTGATCAAGATACGTATGAGAAATATTTAAGACATGAGGACATCAACAATCTAAAAGGTTTAGAGGTTGAAATGATTTTTGAATGGAAATTAGGAGATTTACTTATTTTTGATAGATCAAATTTGCATTGTTCCTCTCAAAATATTAACAAAAAGAAAATTGGTTTTACAAGCTCAACAATAAAATTATGAAACTAATCGATTGCTTTATGTACTTTGATGAAGATGTGGTCTTAGATATAAGACTGAATACACTTTATGAAAAAGTCGATAAATTTATAATAGTGGAAGCAACGAAAAATCACGCTGGTCAAGACAAGAAATTGAATTTTAAAATTGAAAACTTCCCAAAATTTAAAGATAAAATCAATTATATCGTAGTAAACGATATGCCTAAGAATGTTAAATCCCCAAAAAAAGGTTGGCATGAAAATCATGTCAGAGATCAGTTTCAAAGGAATGCAATAGAGAGAGGTTATAATAAATATAGTGAAGATGATTTAATAATGATTTCTGATATTGATGAAATTCCTAATCCAAAAAAAATTGAAGAATTCAATATTAAAAACAAATTCGCCTGCTTTTTGCAAAAAAATTTTCAATCAAAAATTAATTTACAAAATGTGAGCGATGGTGAATGGCCTGGAACTAAGATATGTCAGAAAAAAAATTTAAAATCTCCTCAATGGTTAAGAGATATTAAAATTAAAAAAAAACCTTTCTGGAAAGTATTCAATAATAAAATTCAAGTTATTAATAATGGTGGTTGGCATTTTAGTTTTTTAAAAGATCCAGAGTCTATAAGAAATAAAATTAAATCATATTCACATCAAGAATATAACACTGAAGAATTTACTGATACTAATTTAATAAAGAAAAAAATCTCTCAAGGAGAAGATTTGTTTCAGCGAAATATTAAATATAAAAAAATTACAATAGATAATACTTTTCCCGAGTATATAATTAAAAATAAGGAAAAGTTTAAAGATTGGATTGTTTAGTTATGGTGCGCCGGATAGGAGTCGAACCCATAACCTCCGGAGCCGAAATCCGGCGCTCTATCCAGTTGAAGCTACCGGCGCAATATGGATAATTTAAATTAATTTATGGATAATACAATTAAATTTTCTGTAAACTCTAAAAACAGTGGAAAAAGATTAGATATTTTTTTATCAGAAAACATAAATCAATTCACTAGATCATTTTTAAAAAAATTAATTGAAGAAAGACAAGTTAAGCTAAATAATAAAATCACCTTATCACCATCAACTAAGGTAAAGTATAAAGATCAAATTACAGCCAATCTTGTTGAAAAAAATACAAAAGATATTATTCCAAAAAAGTTAGATTTAGACATTATTTTTGAGGACAAAAGCATTTTAGTTATTAATAAACCAAAAGGTATGGTTGTTCATCCAGGTGCTGGTAATTACGAAAATACTCTAGTAAATGCACTAATGTATAAATATAAAAAAAATTTATCTGATTTAAATGGAGCGCTTAGACCAGGAATAGTACATAGAATTGATAAAGAAACCAGCGGTTTGCTAGTAATCGCAAAAAACAATTTAGCACATGCAAATTTAGGAGATCAATTCAGTAAGCATACTATAGAGAGAAAATATCTTTGTCTTGCATGGGGGGTGATAAGACCTCTTAATGGAAAGATAAATACTTTAATTGCAAGAGACAAAAAGAATCGACAATTGATGACAGTAAGCGAAATAAACGGAAAAAAAGCAATTACAAATTATAAAACGATTAAAGTTTTTAATATAAAGGATATTCCCAAAATAAGTTTAATTGAATGTAAATTAGAAACTGGAAGAACACATCAAATTCGTGTTCACTTAAAATATAAAGGCACTTCTCTGCTAGGAGATAAACAATATGGGAAAAAAAAATTTAAGTTTAAAAAAATTAATGATGAATTTTTCACCAAATTAAATAAATTATCCGGTCAGGCTTTACATGCTAAAACATTAGTATTTAATCATCCGGATACAAAAAAAAGGATGATTTTTGACTCAAATTTACCAGATGGATTTAAAAAGATATTGAGTTTGCTTGAAAATTTAAGCAGTTGAAATAATTAATTTCATATATAAATAAATAATTATGAGTAAAAAAAATCAAATTAGTAATTTTCCAGTTCCATCTGTTGGTGGTTTATCAATTTATTTAGCCCAGATCAAAAAATTTCCAATGCTAGATGCTGAAGAAGAATATATGTTAGCAAAGAACTGGAGAGAAAATGGAAACTTGAAAGCAGCTCATAAATTAGTTACTAGTCATTTGAGACTGGTTGCCAAAATTGCAATGGGATATCGTGGCTACGGTTTACCTGTGAACGAATTAATTTCTGAGGGAAACCTAGGCTTGATGCAAGCTGTAAAAAAATTTGACCCTGATAAAGGTTTTAGACTTGCTACCTACGCAATGTGGTGGATCAAAGCATCTATACAAGAATATGTATTAAGATCATGGAGCTTAGTAAAAATGGGAACCACCACAGCTCAAAAGAAACTTTTTTTTAATTTAAAAAAACTAAAAAATCAAATTGCGCCTGGACAAGAAGGAGATCTTAAAGATGATCAAGTTAATGAAATATCGAAAAAATTAGATGTTGAGTCTCATGAAGTTGTAAATATGAACAGAAGAATGATGGGTCAAGAAAAATCTCTAAATGATCCTATTAAAAGTGGTGAGACTGATGAATGGCAAGATTGGTTAGTTGATGACAGTTTAGATCAAGAATTAATTATTTCTCAAAAACAAGAGTACGATGATAAAAAGGAATTATTAAATAATGCAATGAAAATTTTAAATGATAGAGAAAAAGAAATTATCGTTGCTAGAAGACTTTCAGAAGAACCCAAAACACTGGAAGAATTAAGTAAAAAATATAAAATAAGTCGAGAAAGAATTAGACAAATTGAAACAAAAGCTTTTGAAAAATTACAAAAATCAATGATTAATGCAAGTAAGTCAAAAAATTTACTACCTACTAATTAATTATTGAAAGGATCCTCCACTAGAATTGTGTCATCTCTCTCAGGACTTGTAGAAATACTAGATATTCTAGCCCCAATGAAATCCTCTAGAGCATGAATATATCGCTTAGCATTATCTGGTAAGTCTTTTAAATTTCTGATCCCTTCTGTTTTAGATTTCCACCCAGGAAATGTTTTATAAATTGGTTTTATGTTAAATTGATCTTCAGAGGCTGCGGGTAAATAACTTAATTTTTTTCCATTTAGTTCATATTCGATACACATTTTAACTTCATCTAATTCATCTAATACATCCAATTTAGTTAAAGCTATTCCGTTTATTCCGGATAATTTTATTGTTTGTCTAACTAGAACGCCATCAAACCAACCACATCTTCTTTTTCTAGCAGTAACAGTTCCGAATTCCTTTCCTCTTCTTCCTAGATTTTCTCCTATATCGTTCTTTAATTCTGTAGGAAAAGGTCCGCTTCCCACTCGGGTAGTATAAGCTTTGGTAATACCTAGCACATAATTAATTTTATCTGGACCCGATCCTGATCCAGTCGCTGCCATGGCTGGGACTGTGTTTGATGATGTAACAAAAGGATAAGTTCCATGATCTACGTCTAAAAGGATACCTTGTGCTCCTTCAAATAAAATTTTTTTTCTATCTTTGTTGAGTTGATCTAATTTTAGCCAAACAGGTTGAGCAAATTTAAGAATTTCAGGAGCTATTTTTAACAATTCTTTTTTTAATTCATTTTTTTCAAAAATTTTCTTATTTAATCCTTTTCTTATTGCATTATGGTGTTGTAATACATTTTCTAATCTATTGTCTAAGTTACTTTCAGATCTTAAATCCATAACTCTAATTGACCTTCTGCCAACTTTATCTTCATAACAAGGTCCAATTCCTCTTCTAGTAGTTCCGATTTTTCCTTTTCCAGCAGCGTCTTCTCTAATTTCATCCATCTCTTGATGAAAAGGAAGGATGAGTGATGCAGACTCTGAGATCATAAAATTTTCTGGAGTTACATCAACACCTTGTTTTTTAATTTCTTCTATTTCACTTAAAAGTGCCCACGGGTCAATAACGACGCCGTTTCCTAGGATAGAAATTTTTCCTTTTCTAACGATCCCTGAAGGTAATAATCTAAGTTTAAATATTTTTTTATCTATAACTAGAGTATGACCAGCGTTATGACCACCTTGAAACCTAACCACTACATCAGCTTCACTTGAAAGCCAATCAACTATTTTTCCCTTTCCCTCGTCTCCCCACTGTGAACCTACTACTACTACATTTTTCATTATTTAAACTCTCTATTTATAGTAAATGAATTTAAGTGATTGATTGGACCGTTTCCTTTTCCTAAATTTAGATTTGATTTAATTGCCTGATTAACATATTTAATTCCAAGCTCACAAGATTTAATAAGATCTTTTCCACATGATAAATATGTTGCTATTGCAGAGGATAATGAACATCCAGTGCCATGAGTATTTCTCGACTTATACTTCTTGCTTCGAAATATCTTAATAATTTTTTTATTTAATAAAATATCATTCATTTGTTTTGACTTTAAGTGCCCACCTTTGATTAAAACATTTTTAGCACCTAAACTAATTAAGATTTTTCCTGCTTTTATCATATCTTTTGTAGAATTAATTTTTGTTTTAGTTAATATTTCTGCCTCGGGAATATTAGGTGTAATTAAAAAAATATTTTTGATAAAGTTATTCTTTATATAAATAATTGCTAAATTATCTATAAGTTTTGCACCTCCTTTAGCGACCATGACAGGGTCTAAAACAACTTTTTTTATTTTAATCTTATTTAAAGATTTTCTTACAGCTTGAATAACATGCTTTGAATGTAACATTCCAATTTTTACTGCATTTGGTCTGATGTCTTTGACTGTAAAATCTATTTGATTAGAAATTTCTTTTGGTTTTATTGGCACTATTGATTTAACACCTTTAGTATTTTGTGCAGTCACAGCGGTAATAGCGGTCATAGCGTAACTTCCTAGTGATGTAACAGTTTTAATGTCTGCTTGAATACCAGCTCCACCTGAAGAGTCTGATCCAGCAATAATAAGAACTTTAGATTTAGGTTGCATATTTTAATGAATTGTTTTTTTTATAATATTTATACACTTATTCATTAAAGAAACGTTAAATGACTCACACATTATTCGTACTTTTGATTCTGTGCCTGAAGGTCTTACTAGTAATCTACCATTATGTTTTATTAATGCGTTGGCTTTTTTAATAGCTTTTTTGCATTTAATTGAATTGATAATTTTTTTATCTGTTACTTTGATATTTATAAGTTTTTGAGGAACGGATTTATAAACCTGGAATATTTCACTAGCTAATTTACCTTTTCTTAATGCAAATAATATTTCAAGAGCAACTAACAAACCGTCGCCTGTAGTAGCAAATTTACCTAAAATTATATGACCAGACTGTTCTCCGCCTAAATTGTAATTATATTTTTTCATCATTTCTTTAACATATCTGTCACCAACTTTTGACCTCTTAAAGTTGATCTTTTCACTTAGAAAAAACTTTTCTAATCCATAATTAGACATTAGGGTTCCGATAACTCCACCTTTTAAAATTTTTTTTCTTTTCCATCTTTTAGCAATCATTGCTACAATCTGGTCACCATCTATTATTTGTGCTTTCTCATCACACATAATTACTCTATCTGCATCTCCATCAAGAGCAATGCCAAGGTCTGCCTTAAATTTTTTTACATATCTTTTTAAAATATCTGGAAATGTTGATCCACAATTATAATTAATATTTAGACCATTTGGATTTACTCCAATCAAAAAAACTTTTGCACCTAGATCGGAAAGTATTTTTGGAGCAGATTTATACCCAGCTCCATTTGCACAGTCTAAAACTATACGTACACCTTTAAGACTAAAATTATTAGGAAAATTATTTTTTAATATTTTAATATATTTGTCATTTCCGTCTTCTAATCTTTTTACTCTACCTAATGATTTTGGATCAGATAAATGATTTATAGTTTTAGTATCTATTAAATTTTCAATTTTTTTTTCAATTTTATCCGATAATTTCATTCCGTCTGGACCAAACAATTTTAACCCATTGTCGTGAAAAGGGTTATGAGATGCAGTAATCATTATTCCAAGGTTAGCTTTCATTTTTTTAGTAAGCATAGCCAATCCATTTGTGGGTAATGGTCCTAATGTAAATATATGCATTCCAGCTGAAGCTAATCCTGATACTAAAGCAGGTTCAAGGGTATATCCAGACAATCGTGTGTCTTTTGCAATAATTGCAACTTGTTTCTTTTTTTTTAAGTTTTTAAAATAGGTTCCTGCTGCTAATCCAAATTTAAAAAATTTTTCTCCGTTAATATTTCCCATATTAACTGTGCCTCTTATTCCGTCAGTGCCAAAATATTTTTTTTTCATTTTTTTAATAAAGCTTCAAATATTAAAATGCCTTGTTTAATTTCTTCCACGTTATGAACTCTAAAAATTTTTACCCCTTGAGATAAAGAAAAAGTTATTGATGCTAAAGTTCCTCCAATTCTTTCTTTCGTATCATATTTTTCAGAAACTTGACTAATAAATCTTTTTCTAGATGTACCAATTAATATAGGAAAACCTAGTGAATGAAATAAAGAAATTTTATTTAATATCATCAAATTATGTTTCAAGTTTTTTCCAAATCCAATTCCAGGATCTAGTATTAATTTTTTGTTGTATTTTTGTTTTTTAAATTTTTTAATCTCTTTCTCAAAAAAATCATAAATATCTAACAATACATTATTGTATTGAGGTTTGATCTGCATAGTTTGTGGGGTCCCCTGCATATGATGAATTATTTTCCATATGTTGTGACCTTTAATGGTATTAAAAGATTTTGGGTCAAATTTAAAACAAGAAACATCGTTAATAATATCCATTTTATGTTTTAATGAGAAGTTCATAACTAAAGATTTTCTTGTATCAACTGATAAAAGAGTTTTAGGATATTTGTTTTTAAAATTTTTTAAAACATGCTTTACTCTTTGAACTTCTAATTTTTGGGATACAATTTTTGAACCAGGTCTCGTTGATTCACCCCCTACATCAATGATATCTGCCCCGGCTTCGATCATAAATTTAATTCTTTGAGTTGCTTTCTTTAATGAATTAAATTTACCTCCGTCAGAAAAGCTATCGGGCGTCAAATTTAAAACTCCCATTAGCAAATGATTTTTATTATTTAGAAATTCTCTTTTTTTAGTTATCTTTTTAATATCTTTATATACTTTTTTTTTAACAGCCTGTGGTAGTTTTTTGATGTCTTTAATATCTACAATTATAGAATTTACTTTTTTTTTATCTTTTGTAAAAATTTCTACTTGGTTAAATGATATTTTTTTGTCACCACATAAAGGCAAAGCAGACCTAGCTTTGACTAATTTTTTTGAGTTTAAACCATAAAAAAAATTACACGCACGTGTGTAATATTTTTTCATTTTCTATAATGCTGGTTTAGGTTTTAATCCTAGCGAACCAAGTGCTGATGATGTTTTACCATCCTCTTCATCTTCTTCTTTGAATGATCTCGTGGGTTTTATGTTTTTGAGTATTAGGTCTCTTATCTCATCACCTGATAATGTTTCATATATTAAAAGAGCTTTAGCTAACTTGTGTAAGTCATCAATTTTATCTGTAAGAACTTTTTTTGCTCTATCGTAACCTGTATCAACGATTTTTTTAACTTCTATGTCAATTTTTTTAGCTGTTTCCTCCGACATATTTTGTTGTTTAGTTACAGATCTTCCTAAAAATACTTCTTCCTCATTTTCGCCATATGCCAAAGGTCCTAATTCTTTGCTCATTCCATATTTAGTTACCATATTTTTTGCCATCTTAGTCGCCATGTCTATATCAGATGATGCTCCAGAAGTAACTTTATCATGTCCAAAAATAATTTCTTCAGCGATTCTTCCTCCCATAGCTACTGCAATATCTGAATACATCTTTTCTCTAGTTACAGATAATTGATCTCTTTCTGGCAATCTCATAACCATGCCTAAAGCCCTGCCTCTTGGTATTATTGTTGCTTTATGAATTGGGTCCGAAGCTTTCTCATTTAAAGCTACTATAGCGTGTCCACCCTCATGGTATGCAGTAAGTTTTTTCTCATCCTCAGACATAACCATTGATCTTCTCTCAGCTCCCATCATAACCTTGTCCTTTGCTTCTTCCACATCCGACATTGTTACTACTCTTTTATTTTTTCTTGCAGCAAGTAAAGCTGATTCATTAATTAAATTTGCTAAATCGGCTCCAGAAAATCCAGGTGTACCTCGCGCAATTGTTCTCAATTTTACATCTGGTCCTGTGCTTATTTTTTTAATATGTACTTTGAGTATAGCTTCTCTCCCGATTATATCAGGATTGCCAACAACTACTTGTCTGTCAAATCTTCCAGGTCTTAATAAAGCTGGATCTAATACATCAGGCCTATTCGTGGCAGCAATTAGAATAATTCCCTCGTTAGTATCGAAACCATCCATCTCTACAAGAAGTTGATTTAAAGTTTGTTCTCTCTCATCATTCCCTCCTCCTAAACCTGCTCCTCTACTTCTACCAACGGCGTCGATCTCATCAATAAATATGATACATGGAGAATGTTTTTTACCTTGTTCAAACATATCTCGTACTCTAGATGCGCCAACACCTACGAACATTTCTACAAAGTCTGATCCTGATATAGAAAAGAAAGGAACATTAGCCTCACCAGCGATAGCCTTAGCCAACAAAGTTTTTCCAGTTCCTGGAGGGCCAATTAAAAGAGCTCCTTTTGGAATTTTTCCTCCTAATCTGCTAAATTTTTTTGGATCTTTTAAAAATTCAACGATCTCCTCTACTTCCTCTTTGGCTTCCTCAACCCCAGCAACATCATTAAAAGTTACTTTACCTTGAGCCTCATTTAATAATTTTGCTTTGGATCTCCCAAATCCCATTGCTCCACCTTTTCCGCCCTGCATTTGACGCATAAAAAATATCCACACTCCTATTAGTAAAAGCATCGGAAACCAGGACAATAAAATTCCAAGAAGCGAAGGCATTTTATCTTCTTGCGGTGAAGCTACAATGCTAACTCCTTTTGATGAAAGTTTATCAACTAACTCAGGGTAGTTTGGAGAGTATGTTTTGAATTTATTACCATCTGCCAAGATGCCTGAAATATTGTTTCCTTGTATCTGAACTTCAACAACTCTACCAGCATCCACCTCATTTAAAAAGTTTGAAAAAGGTAAAGAGTTTCTCTCTGAATTTACCTTATTGGGATCTTGAAACATATTAAATAGCCCTACAGAGAGTAAGACGATAATAACCCACATTATTAAGTTTTTTAAATTCATATATTTCAAATAATCATTTATTTTTATTTAACAAGTATATTGTAGTATTTAATGAGTTGTAAATAAGACAAAAAGCATCCAATTTGACCAAATTTTTATAATTATTCAATTTTAAGACACAAATCTTCGTTTTTTTTAAAAAAAATACAACCCCCTAGAGTCGATTTTTTGTAGTCTCTTTTATTCAGGCTGGTAATTAAGTTTTGTACCTTTTTAGATCTTAAATCATAGTAGTTTTTTTTAAGTTGTTTTATACACTCATTTATAAGAGCAATTTTAGCATCATTATTTAATTTTTTAAATTTTTGAAAATTTATTGAAATTTCTTTATTTCTTTTTTGTATTAATTTTTTAAAAGTCTTGTTGAAATATCCTGCTAAAGTTGCCTCACTTGAAGACAAATTTTGTATTGATTTAAAAATTTGCTCGTATTTAATACCGCTTTTTTCAAGAGGTTTTTTTAAAGTCCTAACTTTAGTTCTTAAATATTTAAGATCTTTATTTGATGGATCTTTAATATATTTGCCAAATATATTCTTTGAAATTCTAATCAAAAATTTTTTTTTTACATCGAGCAAAGGTCTATATAAATTTACCGAACTGTTAATCTTACTTAAGGACTTCATTGCAGATAAGCCTTTTATACCGCTACCTCTAGAAAGCCTTATTAAAAAAGTTTCAACTTGATCCTCTAAATTATGAGCAGTAAGAAGAGTTTTAATTTTTTTTTTTTTACAAAAATTTAGAAGAATTTCATACCTTAGATTCCTAGCATTTGCTTGAATATTTTTTGTAATTTTTTTTTTATTTAAAAAAACTTTTAAAATAATTTCTTTTCTTTTTAACAAAGTTTTAACTTTTTTTGCTTCTTGGTTAGAATCTTTTCTAATATTATGGTCAACAAGAATATAATAAAATTTAGATTTTCTTTGAAATGAATAGGCCTTTGTTAAAGCTACTAAAGCTAGACTGTCAGGACCACCGGATACTGCAACTGCATAACTTTTTTTATTTAAATCGTCTAATTTAGTTTTAAAATTTAAAAAAATATTTGAAAAGTCTTTAAAATTTTTAAAACCGTTTTTAAGACTTACACTTGAATTTTTTTTGCTCATACTGAGCTTTTTGTAACACAGACTTGTTTGCTTTTGGGTATTCTTTTTTAAGACCTGAAATCATTTTACATCCCTGGTCTTTTTCACCAAGTTGAACCATTGTAATTCCAAGTTTTAACAAATTATCTGGAGCTTTTTTACTTTTTGGATAATTTTGATATCCGTCGAGATATGCGGTAGCAGCATCAGAGTATAATTGTCTGATTCTGAAAGTTTCCCCATACCAGTATTGTGCGCTTCCGGCTAAATCATGATCTTTGTTTTTATCTATAAATTCTTTTAAAGCAAATTCAGCTGTTTCATAATCACCTATTTTCATAAAACTAACTGCAAATTCATATTGCTCATTCGCAGGTTTATCGGGAAGTAGTGATTTTCTTTGCTCTGGCTCATCAGCAATAACAGTTTGGGCAGTTTCTACTGAATTTATCGATTGTTCTTTTGGTAAATTTGAAGTTTGATAACCAGGTGCTGCGCCAAAATCTTGAGGTTTAGCAGATCCTGGAAGGTCTACTTTTTTTTTTTTAGATGGAGAGATATTTTCATTTTCTAAATCAGAAAATCTTAACTGTGTATCGGATTGAATTTTAGAAACACGCGTTGACAATTTATCTAACTTAAAATTTACCTCTTCAAATTTATTTGTAAGTTCACGAAATTGATCTTCTATCTCATTTAATTTTAATAAATGCTTTGTCATAATATCTTCATTTAAACCTTCTGAACTTAGAGATTTTGATTGCTTCAACAAAATAGGATCTGATTTTTGATAGACCGCTTTTTCTAATGTTTTAATATCTTTCGTAATGACTTGAATTTGATCTGAAATTGCTTGTAGTTGCACTTCTTCATCTTCTGCATGTGTAAGGTTGATAAAAAATAAATATATAATTGAAGTGATTATAATTTTTATCTTAAATTTTTTTAACATGATTCTGTTTTAATTAGATAACATGGCAAAAAAAAGACCCCTTAATAATAAGTATTAAGGGGTCTAAGTATTGGTTTAAATATTTTATTAGTTTACTTTAACTGTTACAGATCTTCTGTTTTGAGACCAAGCTAAAGGAGTTGAAGCTGGGTTAACAGGTTTTTCTTTTCCGTAACTAATAACAGAAATTCTTTTACCTGAAATTCCGTAAGTCATTAAATAATCTCTTGCAGCGTTAGCTCTTCTCTCTCCTAATGCCAAGTTATACTCTCTAGTTCCTCTTTCGTCGGCATGGCCTTCGATAGTCACATTAAGATTTTTATTTTTTCGTAAATAATTTGCTTGTTTTCTTAAAGTTGCTCTTGCAGCTGTTGTTAAAGAAGATTTGTTTGTAGCAAAGAAAACTCTGTCTGGAACACCTGATGCTAGGTATTTAACTGTTTCTTTTCCAGTGTATACATCTCCATCTATATTTCCTGATTTTTTTGCCGTAGAACATGCACTTAAGATTAAAGTAGCAAAGATTACTAATAATATATTTTTTAAATTCTTATTAAACATCATTTTTTCCCCTGGGTTTGTTCAATGGTTTATTTCAAATTATTGAATGTTATTCAAGTGTATTTTACCAAAAATACTGGCTTATTTTGACAAAAGAGAGGACCAAGATGGGTCAGAAGCATCAGTTTCTGTTTTAAGCCTTCTTTCGTTATATCCTGTTATGTCAATGGACCATAATTTAG
>JBJLED010000038.1:0-21557 GCA_045566055.1 Candidatus Pelagibacter sp.
CTGTTGAATTTATTTCAGGTAAATCTAGAAGAATTCAAAAAAATCTCTCTAAAGAAATGGAACTGGCGAGTAGAGAATTAGATTATGAAAAAGCAGCTATTGCACGTGATAGGATTAAAGCCTTAACTCAAATTCAAACATCACAAAAAATAAATCAAACTAATCTCAATGAGGCAGATGTAATCAGTATATATAAAGAAACAGGAAAAACTTGTGTTCAAGTATTTTTTTTCCGGTCAAAGCAAAATTGGGGTAATCAAGCCTTTTATCCTAAGCACGATACAGATGATACAGTGGAGGATATTTTATCCTCATTTATAACTCAATTTTATGAAAACAAAACAGTTCCATCTTTAATAATCACAAATTATGCTTCAAATGATAGAAAGCTTTTGGAAAAAACATTTTCAAAAAAGGAAGGTAAAGAAGTTTTAGTAAAAGTAGCAAAATCAAAAAATGAAGTAAGTGTTTCAAAGTTAGCAGAGAAAAATGCAAAACAAGCTTTAAAGCAAAAGCTTATTCAGTCTGATACAAATAATAATTTAATCGAATCTCTTGGTACTAAATTTAAGCTTAATAGCAATATAGATCTCATAGAAGTTTACGATAACAGTCACATTCAAGGAACTGATTCTATTGGAGCTCTAATATGCTTTAGTAACGAAGGTTTTGTAAAAAAAAGATACAGAAAATTTAATATAAAGGATGAAAAAATAAAAAATGATGATTATGGAATGATGAAAGAAGTTTTATTTAGAAGATTCTCCAAAGCAGTGAAAGAGAAATCGGGATCTTTATCGCTTCCAGATTTAATTTTGATTGATGGAGGTAAAGGACAATATTCAGTAAGTAGAGAAGTTTTGAATGAACTTGGCTTACATGATCTGCCAATTTTAGCTGTTGCAAAAGGTAAAAAAAGAAATGCTGGTGAAGAAAAAATTTACCACGAAAATAAAGAGTTTATCTTAAACAAAAATGACCCACTTCTATTTTTTATTCAAAGACTAAGAGACGAGGCTCATAGATTTGCAATAAGTACTCATAGAGCCAAAAGAAAGAAGAATTTGAGTAAATCTCTTTTAGATCAGATACAAGGTATTGGGAAACAAAGAAAGAGAGCTTTATTAAACCATTTTGGTTCTGCAAGAGCTGTGGAATCAGCAAGCCTTGAAGATCTAAAAACTATTGATGGAATAGAAGACAGCATAGCAAATAAAATATATAATTATTTTCACGAATAAAAAAGTATGAAACTAAAAATACCAAATATTTTAACAATTGGTCGTATAATTATCGTTCCAATTTTTGTTTTAACTTTTTTTATCCCAGGATTTTTTGGGGATTTAATTCCATTTTTTCTATTCGCTCTAGCTAGTTTTACAGATTATCTTGATGGTTTATTAGCCAGAATGTTCAAAGAAGAGTCAAAGTTAGGCGAACTTCTTGACCCTATTGCTGATAAAATTCTCGTTGCAGCTGCTCTGATACTTTTAGTGATGAACGGAACTATAAAAAATTATGAAGTGATAGCTGCAATTATAATACTTACAAGAGAGATTTTAATTTCAGGCTTAAGAGAATTTTTGGCTAAGGGTCAAATTACAATGCAAGTAACAAGTTTATCTAAATTAAAAACTTTTATTCAAATGGTTTCTATAGCAATACTATTAACTGGTGAAAGTGGTAATAAGATAATTAATTTTCAAGATTATAACGCTCAAACTATAGGAATTATTCTTTTATGGCTTTCTGCTTTTCTAACTTTATACACTGGGTATGATTATTTGAGAAAAGGTATAGATCATGCAATTAATGAGGATAGTAAAGATTAAGCTGCTGATTTTTTTCTTGCGACTAATTGGTATGACTTATTTAAATCAGTAATTAATTCACAAACTTTGAAATTATATTCAGATATTTGAGATACTGGCGTAACCTCAGCGGCAGTCCCTGTTAAAAAACAACCTACAAAATCTCGCATTTCCTCTGGCTTAATTTTTCTCTCTGTAACTTTTACACCTTTGGATTTTGCGATTTTTATCACTTCTCTTCTTGTTATTCCGTCTAAGAATGAGTCTGGAATTGGTGTATGTAATTCTCCTAATTTGTTTTTGAAAAATATATTAGCCCCTGTTGCTTCAGCTATGTTACCCTCATGGTCTAACATCAAGGAGTCTGTAAATCCTTTTGCTTCTGCTTCATGTTTTGATAAAGTACATATCATATATAATCCTGCTGCTTTAGTATCCCAGGGAATTGTGTTTGGAGCAGGCCTTCTCCAACTTGAAATATTTAATTTTATACCATTTAATTTTAGTTTAGGATCGAAATATGAACCCCACTCCCATGTTGCAATTGCAACGTGAATTTTATTTTTTTGAGCAGAGATAGC
Source organism: Candidatus Pelagibacter sp. (assembly GCA_045566055.1). GTDB lineage: Bacteria > Pseudomonadota > Alphaproteobacteria > Pelagibacterales > Pelagibacteraceae > Pelagilacustribacter. The sequence continues at coordinate 2,393 of JBJLED010000038.1, forward strand.
CATCATTTCACTTCCTCGCCAAATTAAAGGTCTTACATATCCATTTTGAACTTTTTGAATGTTAACAATATTTTTACAAGCATCATTTATTTCATCTTGTGAATACGGAACTGTAATTCCCATTCTTTTTGCAGAATAAAAAAGTCTTTCTGTATGTTCCTCAAGTTTGAATATTTCTCCATCGTAAACTCTTTCACCTTCAAAAACGCAACTTGCGTAATGCAGTCCGTGATTAAGGATATGAATCTTTGCATCTGCCCAATCGACAGATTTACCGTTAAACCAAATTTTTCCAGAGCGTTTGTCGTAAGGTATGCTTTCCATTTTAAGTAAATATATAGATTTTTTATATATAAAAAAGTATATTCATAAAAAGGATAAGTCAATATAACTTACCATTATGAAAGATTTATTATATCTTAAAGATGATCAAATAAAAGAATTTATTCAATTGTTATATAACGCATATAGAGAAACATTTTCCGATCCCAAAGAAGTTTTATCCAAAAAATTTTTTGGCCCAGCTCACTTAAGAGCATTAAATCTTATTGAAAGGCATCCCGGTATAAATTTAGGTGAACTTATTTTCAGATTAAAAGTAACAAAACAAAGTTTAAATAGAGTTTTAAGAGATTTGATTAAATCAAAAATGATAAAACAAATTCAAGATGAGGCCGACACAAGGAAAAAAAATTTATTTTTAGATAAAGAAGGAAGAGTTTTTTTTGAAACAGTTTATAATACTCAAAAAAAAAGGATATTTAATGCTTTAAAAAATTCAAGTTCAGACTCTGTAATTAAATTTAAGGATGTATTAAAAAAAATAATTGATGGAAAATAATATGAACCATATTCTCATCGTTGACGATGATGACAGAATTAGAGATCTTTTGAAAGATTACCTCTCCGAAAACAATTATATAGTTTCTACTGCAGAAAATGCTAATCAAGCTAAAGAAAGATTGGAGTATTTAAAATTTGATATAATTATCTTAGACGTGATGATGCCTGGTCAAAGCGGTTATGAATTGACTAAAGAGATAAAAAAACAAATTAATGTTCCTATCATACTTCTTACTGCCAAAGGTGAGGTCGAGAATAGAATTAAAGGTCTAGAACTTGGTGCAGATGATTATATTGGCAAACCTTTTGAACCAAAAGAATTATTACTAAGAATCAAAAATATAATAAAAAATAAAAAAATAAATCTTAAATCCAAATATAAAGTAGGTTCTGCTGAAATTGATTTAAATAAAATGACCGTTAGTCTTAAAAATAAGGTTAAAAAAATTAACAATACAGAAAAAAGAATATTGACTGAAATGTTGGCTAATCCGGGAACAACTTACTCGCGCGAAGAAATAGGAAAAATTTCTGGTATAAGTCAAGAAAGGTCAATTGATGTTATGATCACAAGACTAAGACAAAAGCTAGAAGAAAATCCAAAAAATCCAAAATTTCTACAAACGATAAGGGGCTCAGGTTATGTTCTCTGGATTGAATAATTTTATTAAATACATTTTACCCAAAAGACTTTTCTATAGAGCGTTAATAATTGTTGCTGCACCAACTATTATTTTGCAAATAATAATTACAATCGTTTTTTACGATAGTATTTGGATTAAAGCTAATAAAAATATTACCAGATCATTAGTCAATCAACTTAAAACTATTGAGGAAATATATCAAAATGATAAAAAAAATTTAGATTTTTTTACAGACAGTTATAAAAATAATTTTAATTTTGAAATAGGAATTAAACAAGAAATTTTTCCTAATGTCACTGGTGAAAGAAAGTTTAGTCCAATGGACAGATCGCTGAGAAGAGAGTTAAAATCAGTTTTTGGAAATAGTAATTATTGGTTTAATACGTCAAAATTTAAAAATGCTGTAGAAATAAAAATTCGATCAGGATCTGATGTAATAGAATTTTTAGTTCCAAAAGAAATGGTATCAACTTCTTCTGTGAGACTTTTTGTTTTATGGACCACACTACCTTCATTAGTTTTAATAATAATAGCTCTTATTTTTTTAAAAAATCAAACAAAGCCTTTAGTCAAATTGGCAAAAGCTGCTGAAAGATTTGGAAAAGGAGATTATGTTAATGATTTTCGAGCCTCTGGATCGCAAGAGATTAGAAAGGCCGCTTTTGAATTCGATCGTATGGCTAAAAGAATTAATCGTCATCTTAATCAAAGAGCAGAAATGCTCTCCGGCATTAGTCATGATTTGAGAACACCTTTAACAAGATTAAAATTACAGCTTGCAATGTTAAAACAAAAAGATGTATCGGAAAAAATGTCGAAAGACATTGATGAGATGGAAAAAATGTTAAATGATTATTTGCAGTTCGCCAAAACTCAATCTCAGGAAAGCACAATTACAATTAATCTTAATAATCTTTTAACTTCTATCAAAAAAAATTTTAATAATGAAAAAATATCTTACATAGATAATGAGGAGAAAATAGAATTAAAAGGCAGGCCAATTGCGTTAAAAAGATCCTTTGAAAATATAATTCAAAACGGGTTGACCTATGGAGATAAGGTTAGTGTAAGCACTCAAAAAGGTAAAAAAAGAGCTCTAGTTATAATTGAAGATAATGGTCCTGGTATTCCAGAGGATCAATATAAAAATGTTTTTAAGCCTTTTTTTAGATTAGACAAAAGCAGAAGCTTAAACCAATCAGGTGTTGGGTTGGGATTAGCAATAGTTGAAGATATAATAAATTCTCATGGCGGAAGTATTCAATTGGGAAAGAGTAGGAGTAATGGGTTGCTGGTAAAAATTACACTACCTTTTTGATTTTTTATTTTTTACTAATTTTTTTATAATTGAATCTTGTTTTTGAACAATTTTTTTTAATATCTCAAACTCCTCTCTTGAAACAAGTTCAAGATGATTAATTAATTTATCTTTTTTAAATTTTAAGTCAGTAGAGATTTCTTTTTTGATATCTTTTGATGTTAAAATACCGTTTTCAATTAAGCTGGATAAAGTTTTTAAAATTTTTTCTGAATTATTCATAACTTATCTTATTTGATAGCAATCTTAATTTCAAATGTGATATAAGAAATCATGTACACCCACAATTTAGATCCTGTTTTATTAGATTTTGGGTTATTATCGATCAGATGGTACTCTCTATCTTACGTTTTTGGTATACTCCTAGGATGGTGGCTCGGAAAAAAAATAATCAATCATATTTTAAAAAGTACTAATCTCAAATTTAATATAAAAGAATTTGATGACCTAATTACTTATATAATAATCTCTATTATTATTGGAGGCAGACTTGGTTATGTATTATTTTACAATTTCAATTACTACATTTCTAATCCGATAGATATTTTTAAAGTTTGGGAGGGAGGGATGTCTTTTCATGGTGCCTTAATTGGTATAATTATAGGAACATATTTATTTTCCTCAAAAAAAAAAATTCCTGTTTTCTTTTTTCTAGATGTAATTGCCTGTGTATCACCCATTGGAATTTTTTTAGGACGAATTGCTAATTTTATTAACGGTGAACTTATTGGGAAAGTTACAACTGTTTCCTGGAGTGTAATCTTTCCATCTGCAGACTTGCTTTCAAGACATCCATCTCAATTATATGAGGCTTTTCTTGAGGGAGTAGTCTTATTTTTTATTTTAAATAAAATAATTTTTAAAGAAAAATATAAAATAGGAACTTGCTCATATTTATTTTTAATTTATTACGGTTTTTTCAGAATAATATCAGAATATTTTAGAGAGCCGGATGCTCAACTTGGTTACTTATTTAATTTATTTAGCATGGGTACTATCTTAAGTTTTATCATGATATTAGCTGGATTATTAATCTTAAATTTTTTTAAAAGAAAAAATGAAAACTAACAAATTATTTTTTAAAAATTCTAAAACACTTCCAGTTGATAAATTTCTAACAAACGTTCTTTATGATAAAAAAATTGGATATTATACTTCACAGATTCCATTTGGGGAAAAAGGTGATTTTATTACTTCACCAAAGATTTCGTACCTATTTTCTGAGATAATTGCAATTTGGATTATTACCTGTTGGGAGTCATGCGGAAAACCGAAAAATTTTAATATCATTGAGTTAGGCCCAGGTGATGGAAGCTTGATTAATACTCTAATAAAGTCTTTTAAAAAATTTCCAGAATTTAATTCAAATAAAAAAATATTCCTATTCGAAAAAAGTGATTATTTAAAAAAAATTCAAAAAAAAAAAATTAGTAATAAGGATGTAAAATGGATTAATAACTTTAACACCATTAAGAAAGGGCCGGTGATATTTTTTGGAAATGAATTTTTTGACGCAATTCCCATAAAACAATTTAAAAAAAATAAAAATTCTTTTTTTGAAAAAAATTATTCTCTTGATAAAAATAATAAAATTAAAAAAATTTACAAAAAGGCCTCAGCTTCGAATACTAGAGATATAAGATCATACAAAACATTAAATAAATTAAAGTTTATTGAATTTCCAAAATTGGGATTTCAAGAACTTAAAAAAATAACAAAAAAAATTTTTAAATTAAAAGGATGCATTTTATTAATTGATTATGGTTATTATAGGCCTAATAATCAGAACACCTTGCAATCAATAATGAAACACAAAAAGAATGAACTGCTAAGTAATTTAGGAAAAGCTGATATTACCGCTCATGTCAACTTTAAGCTTCTTGGTGAATTTTTTTTAAAGAATAATCTAAAAATTAAAAATTTACTTTCTCAAAAAGAGTTTTTAGAAAATATGGGCATCATGGAAAGAGCTAAAATATTATCTAAAAAAATGAAGTTTTCAGAACAATCAGACTTATATTTAAGAATGCAAAGACTGCTAAGTCCTAGATATATGGGTGAGTTATTTAAAGTAATTTTAGCCTATAAATTTGATAAAGATAATTTTGCGGGATTCAAATAATGTTTTATTCGAAAAAACTTAAAAAACTTAAACAAATAAAACATTGTTTTTTTTCAAGAAAAAATGGTTTTTCAAAAGGTATATATAAAGGCTTAAATTGTGGCAAAGGTTCAAAAGACAGTAAAATTAATATTAACAAAAATTTGAATTTTGTTGCTAAAAAAATGGGCGTAAAAAAAACTAAGTTAATATTAATGCATCAGACTCATAGTAATAAAGTGGTCGAAATAAAAAAGTATAATTATAAAAACAAAATCAATGCTGACGCAATTGTTACTAAAATGAGTGGCATTGCTATCGGTGTATTAACAGCCGATTGTGTACCTATAATTATTTATGATATCAAAAATAAAATCATAGGCTGTATACATGCTGGATGGAAAGGTGCTTTTTCAGGAATAATTTATAATGCGATTAAAAAAGTAAAAAAATTAAATTCTAATAACGAAATCTATGCGTCTGTAGGACCATGTATAGGTGAAAAAAATTATGAAGTAGACATCAAATTTTATAAAAAATTTATATCAAAATCTAAGAAGAATAAAATATATTTCAGACATAAAAACAAAACCAAAAAATTGTTTAATTTAAGAAAATTTGTTACAAATAAACTCTTAAAATTAAACGTTAAAGTTGATCAGGTTAATAAAGATACATTTGGTGAAAAAAGTAATTTTTTCAGTTACAGAAGATCAAGAAAACTAAAGCAAAAAGATTACGGTAGATGCATATCTGTAATTTGTTTGAATTAACTTTATTAATTTGAAAAGATATAGAAATAAGGTATAAATAATAACATTTCATGAAAATTTTATCTGGAACTAGCAATTTAAAACTCAGTAAAAATATTGCTAAAAATCTAAAACTTAAACTAATTAATACTAACATAAGAAGATTTGCTGATGGTGAAATTTACATAGAAATAAATGAAAATATTAGAGGAAATAGCGTATTTGTTATTCAGTCAACTTCGAATCCCGCTAATGATAATTTAATGGAGTTGCTATTAGTTATTGATGCTTTAAAGAGATCTTCAGCTAAGACTATAACAGCTGTAATTCCATATTTTGGTTACGCAAGACAAGATAGAAAAGTTGCTCCTAGAACTTCTATCTCTGCAAAAGTTGTAGCTAATTTATTAACCAACGCTGGAGCTAATAGAATTGTTACTGTCGATTTACATGCGGGACAAATTCAAGGATTTTTTGATATGCCGGTAGATAACTTATTTACAACTCCATTATTTTCAAAATTTATTAAAAAGAAAATTAGTTCAAAAAATTTAATTTGTGTTTCCCCTGATATGGGTGGTGTTGCTAGAACAAGAGCTTTAGCTACCAGAATCAAAGCTGATCTTGCAATAATAGATAAAAGGAGACCGGCTCCGGGGAAGTCTCAAGTAATGAATATAATTGGAGATGTGGAAAATAAAACTTGTATAATAGTTGACGACATAATTGATAGTGGTGGAACAATTGTTAATGCAGTCGATGCACTTAAGAAAAAGGGGGCTAAAGAAGTTTTTGTATTCATAACTCATGCAGTGCTTAGCGGAGAAGCAGCGAAAAAAATTAAAAACTCAAAAATAAAGAAATTGATAATTACTGACTCTATTGATAATTCAAACAAAATTAAAAATAACAATAAAATCGAGGTCTTATCTATCGCGTCATTAATGTCAGAAGCTATAAAAAGAATAGCAAATTCAAATTCTGTATCTGATTTATTTAATTAACCCTTGTTTTGGTATTAATCTTGGGTTATATACCCACTTCAATTAAATTATGAGTAATTTAAAGGCAATAAAAAGAGAGAATACCTCTTCTGGTTCCAACAATAAATTAAGGTCGGAAGGTTTGATACCCGCAATTTTGTATGGAGGTAAAGACGCTAACCTTAATATTTCAATCCAAAAGAAAGAAATAAAAAATTTAATTAATTCTGACACTTTCTTATCAAAAGTTTTAGAATTAGAGATTAATGGAAAAAAAGAAAAAGTTATTCCAAGAGATATTGCATTTAACGTAGTGTCAGAAGAGCCTATTCACATAGACTTTATGAGAATTGTTTCTGGAAAGAAAATTATTCTTGAAATACCAGTTAAGTTTATAAACCATCCAGACTCTCCAGGATTAAAAAGAGGTGGGGTATTAAACATCGTAAGAAGGAAAGTTGAATTAAAATGTCCTGCTGAAAATATTCCAAATGAAATAGTTGTTGATTTGGCAGGTACCGATATTGGAACAAGTATAAAAATTTCATCAGTTAAATTAGAAGAAAATATTGTTCCAACAATTTCAGATCGTGACTTCGTTATTGCAACAGTTGCTTCTCCAACAGTTATTAAAGAACCAGAAAAACCTGCAGAAGGAGATGCTGCCGCAGAGGGAGCAGAAGGTGAAGCTCCTGCAGAAGGTGCGGAAGCAGCAGCTAAAGATGGCGATGCTTCTAAAAAAGATGATAAATCTAAAGATGGTGCTGATAAAAAACCTGACGAAAAAAAACCTGCTGAAAAGAAACCTGCTGAAAAGAAATAATTAATATGCTTTTACTTGTCGGATTAGGAAATCCCGGATCCAACTATACTAATACAAGACACAACATTGGTTTTAAGATAATTGATGCTATTAACGCTCACTTTAAACTTTCAAAACAAAAACCAAAATTTAAGGGTCTGCTCACAACTGGCAATATAGATGAAAAAAAAATCTATGCTATCAAACCGTTAACCTTTATGAATAATTCTGGAACAGCTATTAAAGAGTTAATTGATTATTTTAAGATCGATGCAAAAGATGTTTTCGTTTTTCATGATGATATGGATATTGATTTTGGCAAAATTAAAGCAAAGTTTGGAGGAAGTAGTGCGGGACATAATGGAATTGATTCTATAGATAAATTTATTGGTAAAGATTACTCAAGAGTTCGTGTCGGCATAGGACATCCAAAACAAAAGAAAAAAGTTAATAATCATGTGTTAGAAGATTTTAAAGAAGATGAAGAAGAAAAGATAAATGAGATTACGGAAAATATTGTAAAACAATTGCCTACATTAATTAAAAAAAAAATAGATCTTTTTTCAAGCAAAGTTAATCAAGACCTTAATGGGATTTAAATGTGGAATAGTTGGACTTCCAAATGTTGGAAAATCCACTTTATTCAATGCACTAACAGCGTCAAAAAATGCAGAAGCAGCAAATTTTCCTTTCTGCACCATCGATCCTAATATTGGAATAGTTGATGTGATTGACGAAAGATTAGATAAATTAACTAAACTATCTAACTCTAAAAAGAAAATATATACCAATATAACGTTTGTAGATATTGCTGGGTTAGTTAAGGGAGCATCAAAGGGAGAGGGTTTAGGAAATAAATTTCTTTCCCATATCCGGGAGGTAGACGCTATAATCCACTTAGTAAGATGCTTTGAGTCCGATAAAATTACTCACGTAAACTCTAAGATTAATCCAGTTGAAGACCTTGAAACAATCAAAACTGAAATAATACTTTCTGATTTAGATATTGTTCAAAAAAAATTAGAAAAAGGTAAAAAAAAACTACTTCAAGAAAAAGAGGTTAAAATGCTTGAAGAAAAATTGATACAATTAAATGACGGAAAAGAAGTCAAAATAGACAATGAATTTGAAAAAAAATTTTTAACTTCACTGGGATTATTAAGCATTAAACCAAAAATTATAGTATGTAATGTTGATGAAGAGAGCTTAGAAAAGGGAAATAATTTCACTGAAAGTGTTAAAAAACAATATCCCAACGAAAAAATAATTACAATATGTGCTGATATAGAAGATCAAATTATGGGATTAAACAATGATGAAAGAGAAACTTTTATGAAAGAGATAGGGCTAAATAAAACTGGTCTTAACCGATTAATTAAAGAGGGTTACGATCTTTTAAATCTTGATACATTTTTTACATCAGGACCAGAGGAAAGCAGAGCTTGGACTGTAGAAAAGAATACTCAAGCTCCAAAAGCAGCGAGTGTTATTCACACAGATTTTGAAAAAAACTTTATTCGGGCTGAAGCAGTATCGTGTGACGATTTTATAAAATTTGGTAGTGCAGAAAAATGTAAGGAAAATGGAAAGCTTAGAATTGAAGGTAAAGATTATATCGTAAAAGATGGTGATGTCTTATACTTCCGTGTCAACCCTTGACCAAATCTTCTTCATGCTTAAATAAACTAAAGTAGTTAAAAGTATTAAGTAAATAATTACTTTAACACCTGTTCTATGTCTTTCTTCTAATTCTGGTTCAGCGGCCCATGATAAAAATGTTGTGACATCTTTAGCCATTTGATCAACTGAAGCTTGTGTTCCATCTGAGTATTCTACAATATCGTCGCTTAACGGCGATGCCATTTTGATCTTATTACCGATCATATATTTGTTATAATAAACGCCATCATCTAAAGTCACGCCCGCTGGTGGATCTTCATACCCTACTAAAACTGAGTAAATATAATTCGATCCTCCTGGTCTTGCCTTGACTAATACAGACATATCAGGTGGGTAAGCTCCTCCATTTGCGGCTATGGAAGCTTTCACATTCGGGTATGGATTTTTAAATTTATCTGCAGGTCTTCCTGGCCTTGTAAACATTTCACCTTGATCATCTGGACCATCAGTAATCTCCACACTTGCTGCAATTGCTTTTACCTCTTGCTCAGAAAACTCTGGACCGCCAGACTCACCGAGATTTCTATAACTTAAATACTGCATCGAATGGCAAGATGAACAAACTTCTTTATAGACCTGAAACCCTCTTTGAAGTGAAGCTCTATCAAATTTACCTGTTATACCTTTGAAGCTCCAATCAACCTTTAGAGGTTCAGCTTCACCACCGGCGCTGAATACCTTAACTGATGAAAATAGTAGTAAAGAAGCAACGAATAAAAGACTTTTTATATTAAATCTTTTCATTATCCTTCCTGGCAAGCGCTGGGTCTGCACCACCGGTTAATACCGGTTCTGAAATACTCATAGGAATTGGATCCGTTTTTTCTAATAATCCGACCACAGGCATTACAATAATAAAGTGAGCAAAATAATAAATAGTTCCTACTCTAGCTAAAACTAAATAAATACCCTCTGCAGGCATTGCACCCATATAACCAAGCATTAAGACATCTAAAACGAATATCCAGTAAAATTGTCTGTAAATTGGTCTAAACACTGCTGATCTAACTTTAGAAGTATCCAACCACGGCAAAACAAACAAAATAAAGATTGCTCCAAACATTAAAATCACTCCACCTAACTTGTCTGGTACAGATCTCAGAATTGCATAGAAAGGTAGTAAATACCATTCTGGTACAATGTGAGCTGGTGTAACAAGTGGATTGGCGGGTATATAATTATCCGAATGACCTAAAATATTTGGTGAAAAGAATACAAACCCCGCAAAGATGATCATGAACATTAATAACGCGAATGTATCTTTGATAGTAATATACGGATGAAATGGAACTGTATCTTTAGATGGTTTTTTAATATCTATTCCTACTGGATTATTGTTGCCAGGAACGTGTAATGCCCAAATATGTAAAACAACTAAACCTAAAATTAAAAAAGGTATAAGATAATGAAGGCTGAAAAATCTATTTAAAGTAGGGTTATCAACTGAATACGCTCCCCATAGCCATGTTGTTATACTTTCGCCTACAAGAGGTATCGCACTAAACAAATTAGTAATTACTGTCGCCCCCCAAAAACTCATCTGTCCCCAAGGTAAAACATAACCCATAAAAGCAGCAGCCATCATTAAAAGATAAATTAAGAGACCTATAATCCATATTACTTCTCTTGGTGACTTATATGATCCATAAAATAAAGATCTAAAAATATGAATGTATACTGCGAGAAAGAACATCGAGGCTCCATTGCTATGAATGTATCTGATTAACCAACCATAGTTTACATCTCTCATTATATGTTCAACGCTAGCAAACGCTAAATCAGCGTGGGCCACGTAATGCATAGCTAAGACTATTCCTGTAATTATTTGTGTTAATAAACAGAAAGTCAAAATACCGCCAAACGTCCACCAATAATTCAAATTTTTTGGCGTTGGATAATCTGTAAGGTGGGCGCCCAAAGTTAATAGCGGAAGTCGGTCATTAAACCATTTTCCTGCTTTAGACTTTGGTGTGTATTCGTGATCGCTCATAAGTTTTTATCCTATTTTAATCGTGTTGTTATCTACAAATTCATACTTTGGAATTTCCATATTTGTTGGTGCAGGTCCTTTTCTAATTCTTCCAGATACATCGTAATGTGATCCATGACAAGGACAAAACCAACCATTATAATCACCCTTATCTTTTAATGGCACGCAACCTAAGTGGGTACAAACCCCTAACATTACTAGCCATTCTTCTTTTCCATTTTTTACTCTTTCTTCATCTTTTTGTGGATCAGGCAAATCAGACATACTGACCGCTCTTGCTTCAGCTATTTCTTCTTGTGTTCTTCTTTTTAAAAAAACTGGCTTACCTCTCCATAGTACAGTTATAGAATTTCCTGGTTCAACCTGGCTTACATCAACCTCTGTCGTAGCTAAAGCTTGTTGAGCTTTGTCAGGGTTCATTTGATGGACTAAAGGCCAAACGACAGCTCCGAGACCCACCGCTCCAATAGTATAACTAGCTGTAAATAAAAAATCTCTTCGATTTACTTTCTTTTCTTCTTTGCTCATTAATGTTTGTGTTTATAATATATTTAATTATTTAAACTATGTTTTTAAATACTCTAGGGTCAGAATGACACATAAATTAAGCAATAATAATGCACATAGCTCTATATAAACCCGATATACCTCAAAATACAGCGGCCATAATAAGATTAGGTGCCTGCTTGAAACTTAAAATTCATATTATTGAGCCTTGTGGTTTCGATTTACATGACCCTAGATTTAAACGTGTCGTTATGGATTATCTGGGATTTGGTAAAATTTTTCGGTACGAGGATTATGATAATTTTTTAAGTAAAAACAAAAAAAGAAGGATCGTGCTTATGACAACTAAAGCTAAAAAAAATTATATTAGATTTAATTTCAAAAAGAATGATATTCTGTTGTTTGGGAGAGAAAGTGCTGGGGTACCAGAAAGTCTTCATAAAACAATAAAAAATAAAGTGAAAATTCCTATGAATAAAAAAACTAGATCACTTAATGTAGCTATGAGCGTAGCTATTATTTCTACTGAAGCTCTTAGGCAAAATAACTTGTTAAAATAATGATTTCATCTGATTATAGAAAAAAAATGGCTGATAGTTGGTTTTCATACCTGCAAATTCAGATATGCAAATCTTTTGAAAACCTGGAAAATAATAAATTAAAATTTTCTAAACGAGATTGGTATAAAAAAAATATTAAAGAAGGTGGTGGAACTTCTTATTTATTAACTAAAGGAAAGATTTTTGATAAAGTTGGGGTTAATAAATCAACTGTTTCAGGTGTGTTTCCAAAAAAATTTAGATCAAATATTCTTGGTGCCGAAAATCATGGTAAGTATTGGGCTTCGGGTATTTCTGTGGTTGCACACATGAAAAACCCAAAGATCCCCGCAATCCATTTTAACACTAGATTTATCGTTACATCGAAAGAATGGTTTGGTGGAGGGATGGATGTTACACCTAGTCATGAGGATAAAAAAGAAAGTCAAATTGTTCATAATGATCTTAAAAAAATTTGCTTACAAAATAACAAAAATTATAAAAAATATAAAAAGTGGTGTGATGAATATTTTTATCTACCCCATAGGAAAGAAGCTAGAGGCATCGGTGGAATTTTTTTTGATTATGAAACTAAAGATTGGATTAAAAACTTCAAATTTGTAAGAGAACTCGGATTAGCTTTTATTGAAATTTCAAATAAATTAATCAATAGAAAGAAAAAATTTAAATACACAAAAAAAGATAAAGAAAAACAATTGCTTAAACGTGGAAGATATGTAGAGTTTAATCTCCTTTATGATAGAGGAACAAAATTTGGTTTAAACTCTGGAGGTAACACTGATTCTATTTTAATGTCTTTACCTCCTGAGGCTAAGTGGAAATAATAATGAATAAAGAACCTATAACAGTAAACGGTCTTCAAAATTTAAAAGTAGAATTAGAAGATTTGAAAAATGTTCAAAGACCAAAAGTTGTGGAAGCAATTGCCGAAGCAAGGTCTCACGGAGATTTAAAGGAAAATGCTGAATATCATGCAGCAAAAGAACAACAGGCTTTAATTGAAAGTAGAGTAATCGCAATAAATGATTTAATTGCTCGTGCTAATGTAATTGATGTAACTAAAATTGAAAATGATGGGAAAGTTATTTTTGGTTCTACCGTAAAACTTCAAGATCTTGTGACGGACAAACAAATTACTTATAAATTGGTTGGACAAGATGAAGCGGATATTAAAAAAAATCTAATATTTTTTAAAAGCCCAATAGGAAAAGCTTTAATAGGAAAAGATAAAGGTGAGATGGTAACAGTAAATACACCCTCGGGCGAAAAAAGCTTTGAGATACTAGACGTTCAGTACATTTAATTTGCGTATGAATGAATTATTTCTTTGACACGTTCTTTAGTAATTTGAAAATTGTTTTTTATCCATTCCTCTTCAATCTCTTTTAAAGCCTTGCCCACTAATGAGCCTTGTTGCATACCATTTTCTATCAAATATTTACCGTCAATATTAAACTTATGAGTTTTAGATTTTAAAATTTTACTAAGTATATCAGAAAAATCCTTAAGTTTTGTACTTGAATTGATTACAAAGTTAAGAATATTTAAATTAATTAAATAATTTTTATTGTGTAAATAAACATTTTTTTCTAGGTCTTTATTAAAGAAGCTTTTTTTTTCTTTAATTAATTTAAAATTTTTAGCTAAAAAATTAAGATTGTCTTTAATATTGTTTGAAATATTGTATTTATGGCCAAAATATTCATGGGTATCTTGGTCGTCTATAAGAAGTATAGCTAACAATAAATTCATGCTCACTTGAGAATAGTCGCAAATTTTAATTAATCTTTCTAAGCGTCTAAGATTTTTAAATTCTGGAAAGATAAGAGTGAAAATTTCTTTTAAATCTGTACTTTGATTTAAATTCATAAAATTTTTTAAATTTAAAATTTTATATAACTCTACTAAAATTCTTTCTTTTGATATCTTTTTAACTCCATTCAAGTTAAGCTTAATTGCTTTACACGTAGTAGGTTCTAATTTGAAATCGTACATAATTTTAAAACGAATAAATCGTATTATACGTAAGTAATCTTCTTCAATCCGCTTTTGGGGATCGCCTATAAATTTAACTATTTTATTTTTTAAATCGTTTTTTCCGTTTTGAGGATCAAAAATATTTCCATTTATATCAAGATAAATAGCGTTGATAGTAAAATCCCTTCTTTCAGAGTCGAGCTGCCAATTATTAATGTATTCAACTTCGGCATGCCTTCCATCTGTTTCTAAATCTTTTCTTAATGTTGTTAATTCAAGTTTAAATTTTTTAGATATCAACGTAATAGTTCCATGTTTAATACCTGTATCAACAATTCTAAAATCAGTATTTTTAAATTTTTCTTTTATATCATCAGAACTTAATATTGTGGCTATATCAATATCGTCAATTTCATCATTAGATAAATGCTTCCTGACACAGCCTCCAACAAATCTAGCGGCAATAGTATCTTTTGGAAAACCCTCCTGAAGCTTGTTAAAAACAAACCTTAATTCTTTATTTTTATAAAATGGGAAAAAGTTTCTCTTAATTTTTTTTATGAAATTGAAACTTTTATCAAGCATATGTCATTGGCTGGGGCACTAGGATTCGAACCTAGGATGGCGGTATCAAAAACCGCTGCCTTACCGCTTGGCTATGCCCCAATTTTAAGAAACCAGGTATATCATATATCATAAAAATTAAACAGTTTTCGCTAATGAAAACCAAAATTTAGGATATTTTTTTTTTAATTTATTTAAGGCTTTTTTTGCAAAAACCTGGTCTCTGAACAATCCATAACAAACTGACCCAGAGCCAGTCAATCTTGAAAAATAACACCCCTTTTCGTTATTGATATCTTGTAATAACTTCTTAATTGAGGGATATTTTCTTTCAACAACAAATTGTAAATCATTCCTACTTTTTCTCAAATATTCTAAAAAAGTATTTTTTGATTTTATCAATTTTTTATTAAAATTCTCTTTTACCGAGAAATTTTTTACTCCTGAGTAGATTTCTTTTGTTGAGCATTTTATTTTTGGCTGAATAAGAACAAAGAAAAACTTATGTTTTTTTTTTATTTCAACAATTGTCTTTAAATTTTTCAGATAACCCTGGCGATTAAAAAAAAGTTTGAAATCAGTTCCAATTACTTTTTCTAGCTTACTTAATACTTCATTATTAATTTTACTCTTTAATAGAAATTTTAATATAAAAGCTGCATTACCAGTTCCACCTCCTAAACCGCTAAAAACAGGAATATTTTTTGTTATCGCAATAGAATAATAATTAGAAATTAAGTTTAATTCTCTTAACTTTTTAAGAAGCTGATGTACGGTGTTGTTCTTTTTTTTTACTAGTTTTGCAAAAGGACCTTTAAAAATAATTCTATCTTTATTTTTTTTAGTTTCAATTATATTGATTTGATCGTTCAAGTTTATCCAGCTATACAAAGTCTGAATTTCGTGAAGTCCATTTCTTAATTTAGAATTTACTTTAAGTGTTAAGTTGATTTTTGAGTATGATTTTATGACCATAGGCTATATACCTTTGATTAACTTTTCTTTAATTTTCTTTTTTAATACATTCTCTGTTTTCTCAAGACCTAAAACATAATTCCAATAATATCTTGCTTGAATTTCATTACCGTTCTTCCATAATGAGTCACCAAAATGATCATTTACTATTGGATCTCCAGGCAGAAGTTTCACCGCTAATTGAAGATAATCTTTAGACTCCTTGTATCGCCCGAGTTTAAATAGTGCCCAACCTAATGAGTCAGTTATGTACGGATCGTTAGATCTTAATTTATTTGCTTTCTCTAGCATGCTCAATGATTTCTCAATTTTTATTCCTTGTTCAATCCAGGAATAAGCTAAGTAATTAAGTACATACGCTTGGTTTGGATTAACTTCTAATGACGCAAGAAGATCTTTCTCAGCTTTGTTCCATTCACCAATTCTTTCGTAAGAAACCCCTCTTCCATCAGTTGACTCTATGTAGAGAGGATGATTTTTTTTTACTTTATTTAAAACTTTATTGTAGTAAAGAATTGACTCTTCAAATTTTTCATTATTTTTTAAAAATTCAGCATAATCAAATGTTTCATAAATATCGTGATTAGATAAATTGTTGTATGCATTTCTTAAAAGTTTTAAGGCGTAATCTTTATTTCCTTCCTGGATATAAATTCTTGTAAGCTGTTTTGAAGAGTACCATTGAAATGCCTTTCCTTTTTTACTTAATTTATTATAAACTTTTTTTGCATTTTCAAAGTTGTCATTTTTATAAAAGTTCTCTGCAGATAAAGTATCATATGAGTGAAAGTCTTTATTTAAATATTTAGCTAAATTTAAATAAAAATCTGAAAGTGGGTAAATTGATTGAGAGGATAATGCGTTAGATGTGATATATAAAATTTCTGCAATCACATGCTCTTTGTTTTTACAATTAAAACTCGATGTATTATTACCCTGATTAAGATCTATTTTATATTGATTAAGTAATAAATTTCTCGGGTATAATTTTAACGCAGAATTTATTATTTTTTTTGCTTCATCCAATTTTCCAGAATTAGCAACAAAGGAAGCATAAAAATAGTTATATCTAGAAAAATCTATGTTTTTATTTAAGGTAAGTTCTTTAAATAAATTATTTGTATTTGAGTCATCAAAGTAGCAATTTAAAAAAACTTTTTGTATCTTTTTTAAATTTTCAAATCTTTCATCTAATTTTTTTATAGCTAATGAAGCTTGATTTAAATCAAGATTATTTAAACTAGACCAGTTATAAAGAGAGCTTGAAAGATAATTATTCAAAATAAAACTTGAGTTTATAGTTTTGGCTTTCAGAAAATATTTTTGTGCTAAATTTATGTCAGAATTTTTTAAATGAAATATTCCTATTATTAGCTGACTTTCAACACTATCGAGCTTTTGCTTCTCAAGTTTCTTAGAATAATCAAAAGCCTTTTTTAAGTTTCCTGAATTTACAAGAGAGTATAAATATTTTATAGAATAGTTTGCATGACTTATTTCAAGACCATTTAATTTTTTTAAAAAATCAAAAGACTTTGCATATTTATTTTCATTTAATAACAATATCCCAGAAAAATAATCAGAAACGCGTTCAGTTTTATTAAACTTATCCAAAGCTGCAACTGATGATGTGGACAAAAAAGTGATGACAAATAATATCGTTCCTATAGTCTTATAAAAAAAATTTAATATATTCATAAATTAAAATGATAAAAAAAAATACTCTAGATCCAATTAAGTTAATAAAATATTTTAATCTTATTAATCATAATTTAGTTTACAATAATAAGGCAATCAATAGGTATAAAAAGGACAGCTTTGAAATTTCTCTGGACAAAACTAATAATTTAGAGAGGTTAAAAAAATCAATTAGCCAAGTCAAAAATTGTACCCTTAAGAAAAATGCAAAAAATTTGGTTTTCAGCGATGGAAATCCTAAATCTAAAATAATGCTAATTGGTGAAGCTCCTGGTGCTAATGAGGATGAAGAAGGTTTGCCTTTTGTAGGGCGAGCTGGAGCTTTGCTTGATAAAATGCTTTCTGCAATCGATTTAGATAGAAAAAAAGTATACATATCAAACATTATTAATTTTCGTCCGCCAGATAATAGGAGACCAACAGAGGAAGAAATAGAAAGATATTTGCCATTTATAATTAAACACATTGAAATAATAAATCCAAAAATTTTAGTTTTACTTGGAAGTACTGCAATGAATGCATTGATTGGAAATGAAGTTGTAATATCTAAAATGAGAGGTAAGTGGATTGAAAAAAAATTCGGTAATTGTAAAACGTCTGTAATAATTACATTTCATCCTGCCTTTTTGATGAGGCAACCGGCTCAAAAGAAAATGGCTTGGATAGACTTAAAAATGATAAGAGATAAAAAAATCTAATTAAATTGAAAAAAAGGATTATCACTGCAGGGGTTGATGAGGTTGGCAGAGGATGTCTTGCTGGTCCAGTGGTTTCTGCTGCTGTGATATTGAAAGAGGGTATAAATCTAGACCTATTAAAAGACTCCAAAAAAATTAGCTTTAAAAAAAGACAAGAAATTTCTGATCATATTAAATCTCATTCTTTTTATGCCATAGGTTTAGCAACTGTAGATGAAATTTTAGATTTAAATATTCTGCAAGCTTCATTGTTATCGATGAAAAGAGCATTAGATCAACTAACTGTTAAACCAGATTTGACATTGATAGATGGAAATTTTGCACCGAGTGGACTAAAAAATTATAAAACTATTATTAACGGTGATGAAAAAATAAAAGTAATTAGCGCAGCTTCTATTATTGCAAAAGTTTTTAGAGACAATCTCATGATTAAACTTGCTGATAAATTTTCCAACTATTCTTGGGAAAGTAACTTTGGTTATGGAACTAAGGCTCATTTAAAAGGTTTAAAAAAATTTGGTATTACCTCACATCATAGAAAAGGTTTTAAACCCGTACACAAGATATTGTCTAACTAAGAATCTCAAACACAAGAAGACTCATTTTTTCATCAAAAACGTTTGACCCTGGATTCAATTTCGGGTTGAATCTAAAAATGTTAAAATTTTCCGATCAAATAGTTAATGGAGATTGTTTAAAGGAAATAAAAAAAATTCCTAGTAAGTCTTTTGATTTAGTTTTTGCTGATCCTCCTTATAATATGCAGATTGGTGAAAAATTAACTCGCCCTGATGCAAGCAAAGTGAATGGCGTAAATGATAAGTGGGATCAATTTAATAGTTTCGGACATTATGATGAATTCTGCATTGCTTGGCTTAATGAATGTAAAAGAATTCTAAAAGATAATGGAAGTATTTGGGTAATAGGATCTTATCATAATATTTTTCGTCTGGGTTATCACTTACAAAATTTAGATTACTGGCTGCTTAATGATGTCATCTGGAGAAAGAATAATCCTATGCCAAATTTTAGAGGTACACGATTTACTAATGCACATGAAACTCTTATTTGGG